>JAUYQH010000045.1 GCA_030697365.1 Novosphingobium sp.
GCCAGCCACACTCACCGCCGCCGCGGCCTGCGCGCTCGTCAACATCTGGCTGAGCATGCGGATCGGCCGCGTCCGCACCGCGCACAAGATCAGCATCGGCGACGGCGGCCACGACCTGCTCGCCCGCCGGATGCGCGCGCAACTCAACTTCGCCGAGAACACCCCGCTGGTGCTGATCCTGATCGCCGCAATCGAACTCGCCGGAAAGGGCGGCGCCTGGCTGCTCCCGGTCGGCGGCCTCTACGCGCTGGGCCGCGTCGCCCACGGCATCGGCATGGACGGCACCGCGTTCGGCCAGGGCCGGATGATCGGCACGCTGATCACGATGCTCACGCTCCTGGGACTGGCGGTGGTTGCGGTGCTGGTGGTGGCTGGGGTGGTGTAATTGGATCGCCCAATCACTTGGGTGATTTAACTACTTTACCGTCACCTCTTCGGCAAACAGGACTAATCGCGCGTGATGGTGGCCCGTATGGGATCCAAACGCGCTGCCTTGAACCACAACGTCGCGGCCCACAGCTGCGCTGAGTACCTTGCGTAGCTCTGGTTGTTCTGAACTTAGCTGAACTCGGTCAAATGACTCCGACGCTTCTATAAATTCGCCGTCATCAGCACACATTCGCTTTGGCAACTCAAGGATGAATGCCTGCTCTTCGGTATCCCCCTTGGCTATGCTCTCGTAGTTTGGTGGCCCAGCAAATAATTGGATCGTCAATCTGCCTGCAACGGTTGCCTTCGTATTTGGAGCTTTCAAATCTAAGCAGCCGTCCGATGGCGCCGCTTTCGCGCACCCCGACAATAGGACTCCAAAGACCGCAACGAAGGTGCACAGACATCGCATCAATGCATGATGCCAGTACAAATGTGCCAAGCAATCGCGGTAACGCGATCAACTCAGCGCATAATCGCTGACATACGCGTTGGTCTTGCGCTCCTGCCCGAACGTACTTGTCGGCCCGTGCCCCGGCACGAAGGTGATGTCGTTCCCCAGCGGCCACAATTTGCCGGTGATCGAATCGAGCAAATCCTGGTGGTTGCCCTGCGGGAAGTCGGTCCGCCCGATCGAGCCCTGGAACAGGACATCGCCGACGATCGCGAAATGGCATTCGGGGGAGTGGAACACGACGTGGCCGGGGGTGTGGCCGGGGCAGTGAATGACGTTCAGCGTCACCTCGCCCACGGTCACGGTATCGCCGTCGACCAGCCAGCGGTCGGGCTCGAACACCTCGCCCTCCATTCCATAACGCGCGCCGGACTCGGCCAGCCCCTCGATCCAGAAGCGGTCGGCCTCGTGCGGGCCTTCGATCTGGACGCCCATTTCCTTCGCCAGCACCCCGGCCTGGCCGCAGTGGTCCATGTGGCCGTGGGTGACGAGGATTTTCTCCAGCGTGACCCCGGTCTTCTCCAGCGCCAGCTTCAAGCGCGGCAGGTCGCCGCCGGGATCGACGAATGCGCCCTTCATCGTCTTCGTGCACCAGATCAGCGAGCAGTTCTGCTGGAACGCGGTGACCGGGATGATCGCGGCCTGCAAGGGAGGCTGGGGTTTTGCGTCGGACATGGAGGCGATGTGGCGGCTGTGTGCCACATTTGCAATCCTCCCCGGAACGGGGAGGTGGCGCGCCGAAGGCGTGACGGAGGGGTCGAATGCTGTCGGAACGCGATTCCTTGCGGACAGGCCACGACCCCTCCACCAGCTTCGCTGGTTCCCCTCCCCGTTCCGGGGAGGATTTGGGTCACAAGCGCCCCCCCTTCCACACTACCCGGCCCAGTATCTCCACCTCGCCCGCGTCGCGCTCGATCTCGGGGTAGGCGCGGTTGTCGCTGATCAGGCGAAGCGCGTCGCCGGCGCGCTCGACGCGCTTGACCAGCAGGACGTCGTCGAGGCGGAGCACGTGGATCCCGCTGCGCAAGGGGCGCGGGGTCCTGTCGACGAGGATTTCGTCGCCGTCGCGCAAGGTCGGGTCCATCGAATCGCCCTCGACTTCGATCGCGCTAAGCATCGCCGGGTCGAGCCCCTGCGCCTTGAGCCAGCGCGCCGAAAAGCGCAGCTGGCCCACCGGAAGCTCGCCCCCGGCCACCGCGCCCGGCCCGGCCGAGGCGCCCAGCGGCAAGCGCGGAACGTCGGCCCACTCGCCAACGGCGCGGCGCTGGCCGTGGTATTCGGCGGCCCCGCCCTCGCCGGCGCCGCCCAGTTCCGTCTCGTCGACGCCAAAGAAGCGCGCGAGCGTGCGACGGTCGCCTTCCTCCAGTTTGCGCGGGCTGCCCTTGCGGACGAACTGCTGGAGATAGCTGGGGTTGCGCCCGAGCAGCGCCGACAGCCCCGACAGGCTGACGCCTTGGTCATCGACCAGCTCCATCAGCCGGGCACGGGGATCGGGGGTAATCACGAAAATCCCCATACTCGAAGGAATTTTCCTAGACAAGTAGGATTTGGTTGGAGACTTAAGGATTATTCCGATTCGTCGCCATCTTCAACAGGAGTGTCGAGGCCGATGCTGATCCGCGAAATCGAGCGCTTCCTGCGCAGCACGGGCCTTGCCCCTACCACCTTCGGGCGGCTCGCTGCGTCCGATCCGCGGCTGGTGTTCGACATGCGCAACGGCCGCGAGCCACGAGAAAGCCTGCGGTCACGGGTGGAACATTTCATGAACACATTCGGAGACGTGCACCATGCTCGCTGACCCCGGCGTCGCCCCGAAGCCTCCGCGGAAAGCGCGACGCGACCCCGCCAACCGGCTGCTGGAGACGCTCCACGAGCTTGGCGAAGGCCATGCAGCAGTGTTGCGCCACGAGGAACGAACCTGGGCGAGCATCACCTTCGCCGGCAGCCGCCATACACTGACACTGCGTTTTGTGGGCGACGAGGGCGTGGCCGCGGGCGAGCGCTTCATCGCCGCGCTGCCCGAACACGAATTCGACATCCACAAGCGCCTGGTCGCCGACGCCGCGATCGTTTCCGTGCGCCACGCGCTGCTGCCGGAGGCGAGCCTGGAGGTGGAGTGCGAAGTGCTGGTGCTGGACGAGGATTGACGCGAACGCCTACTTCGCCCCGCCCTCCGCGCCGCCCTCGCCCTTGGCGAGCATCGGCGGTGTCTTGGGTCCGACCCACAGCGCCATGTCGACGGTGTTGCTGACCTTGTAGGGGACGCGGCGGTCGTTGAGGAACAGTTGCTCCATCTCGGGCCGGGTGAACGGGCGCGAGCCGAGGCGGCCGAACACCGCCATCTGCCCGCCGGTCTCATCGACCCCGCGGTCGCGGTCGAGTCCCTTGCTCATCGCCAGCGCGGGTGATGGCGTGCGCACCCAGGCAATCAGCTCGGGCCTGGGTTCGGGAGCGAAGCCGTAGAGGTTGGGCTGGTTTTCGAAGCTGGCGAGCTGGATCAGCTTGAACCCGTTGCGGCCGTCGGCGACGTAGGCGAACGGGCTGGCGTTGGTCGAGCCGACGATCACGTCCTCGGCGTCGTTCAATTGCCCGTCGGCGGTGTACTTCATGTAGATCGCGGGCCGTTCGGGCGCGGTTACATCGACGATCACCAGCCCGTCCGCCTTGGCCGCGACATAGGCATATGTGCGCGCGAGATAGATCCGCCGCGCGTCGGCCAGCGGCACGGTCGCCTGCGGCAGATTGCGCGGGCTCGCCAGTTCGGTGACGTCGAACAGCTCGAGTCCGTTGGCGGTGGTCACCCACAGATAGCGGAACTGGATCGCGCTCGCCCGCCCGTCGCTGATCGGCACAACCGAAGTCACCTTCGGATCGAGGCAGGTCTCGCCGTCCTTCTTGTCGCTGACCTCGCACGGCGCTTGAGCGCTCCACGGCTTGGTCAAGTGGACCGTGACCAGCGAAGTCGGCGTGACGACATAGGCATAGTCGCCCGCCAGCGTGATGTGCTTCGCGCCCGTAAGCACGCCGTCGGGATTGAACGTGAAGGCGCGGCGGAAGAAGTTGTTGCGAAACTCGCCGTCGGCCAGCGTATCGACGTTGACCGCGATCAGCCCCTCGCTGGCGTCGGTGACGAAGGCATAGCTGTAGATCGGGCTGAACGGCTGTTCCTGGTTGGCGGCGCGCAGTTCGGGCGTGTTGCGCGTCGGGGCGATCGCCTGGTTGGTGGGCAGCGCCATGCACGTCGCGTTGGTCGTCTTGACCCGCGTGTCGTGGCCCATCGACGCGAACGGCGAGTTGACGATCCGTTCGGAGAAGCCCTTGTTGCCCACGCTGGCGATGTCATAGGCGCGAAAACCGCCCTTGCCCTCGGCGACGAACATGTACTCGCCGCGCATCTGCAGGCAGCGGACCGCGTCGGAGGTGCCTTCCACGGTGTTGAGGAATGCCTCGCGTCCGGTGCTCTCACCGCTCAGCTTGCTGTCGGCGATCTTGCCGCGGGTCCAGTTCTTGAGCTCACGCTTGTTCTGCTCGACGTGCATCTTGTAGAAATCGGGGTAGGCATAGCGGTGCAGGTAGCTGCCGATCACCGCCTGCGGTTCGTCCCATTCGGTCACCCGCACCGCCTCGAACCCGCCCTCCAGCCCGACGAAGGCGTGCAAGCCTACGAAGTTGACGTAGTTGGTGCCGAGCAGCAGCAGTTGGCTCATGATCGCGTTGTTGTCGTCGTTCGCCGAAATGTGGCAGTCGGTGCACTGCTTGGTTTCGTTGAGCCGGACGGTGTGGGGGAAGTGCGGCGCGAACGCCTGCGACGAGTAGCCGATCGAGGAGATCGGCGGCTGCTGGACGTAGATCCGTTCGCGGTTGATGTTGGTCGAGGACAGGATCAGCGCCGAAGTCGAGCGGATCGGCGCGGTGATCGCCTTGGCCGGGTCGGAGCCTGAGGCCTTGGTGGTCTGGTGCTTGCCGATCTGGAACATGTCGTCGCGCGCGACCTGCGGGTTGTAGCTCGCGTAGTTGCGGGTGCTGTCTTCCTCGTACTTGTGGACCGAGGATTTCCAGTTGGCCTCGATCGGCAGGTGGCAGCCAGCGCAGCTCGTGGTCCATGCCAGATGGCAGGTGAAGCACGCCATGTCGTCGTCCTTGTGGGCGCGATCGGCTTTGGAAACCGCGGTGCCGAAGCGATAGACGCCGTCCTCGCTGGCCGATTTGGCCATCAGCTTGGCGCGCGCCGCCTTGGGATTGAACACCGCCTTGCCCAGGTCGTCGTTCATCCCGGCATAGCGGGCATCGACCGAATCCTTGACCAGGCTGACCCGCCACGACTTGTCGGGATCGATAATCGAGCGCTGGATCAGCACCCGGCGCCCGGTCTTGGGTTCGCGGAACCATTCGAAGCGGCGCTGGCCATCCATGTTGCGGATCAGCGCGAGGTTGTTGCCTTCGGGCGGGGCCGCGAGGTTGCTGGTCATCAAAGTCGGATAGGCATCCGGCGTGCCGTGGCAGTCCTTGCAGCCGATCTCGATCGCGTTGGCGACTTCGGTGTAGATCAGCCCGTTGCCGTGGCTGTCCTGCGCGAAGTGGCAATCGGCGCATTGCATGCCGAGCTGGGCGTGGATGTCCATCATATGGACCGACTTGCCCGGGTTGGGCCCGGCATCGACGAACTTGCCCTCGCTCGCCTTGCGGAACTTCTCTGGATCGTTCGGATCGATAATGTGCGCGGTGTCGGTGCCGTAAGTCGTCATGTCGCCCTCGGCATCGAGCAGATTGCCGCGGCGGTCGCGCTTGAGGATCGCGCGGAAGTTCCAGCCGTGGCCGTGGTAGTCGGCGAACTGGGTCGCTTCGGCGGAAGCGTTGAGATCGTAGACGTTGCGCAGAAATTCGACGTCGCGCCACAGCCCGTGGGTGACCGCCGCTTCGGGATTGCGGTCGAGCGCCTCGCGCGCTTCGGACGCGGTCGGATAGAATTGGGTCTTGAACACCCGCTTGTAGTCCGCGTCGGACATTTCCGGCGGCTTGGGCGCGCGATTTTCCGGACCCGACCACATCAGCGAGGCGTCGGATTCGTAATCCCACATGATGTAGCCGAGGTAGGTGTTCAGGAAGATGTTGGGCTGGTGCATGTGGCAGTTCATGCACTGCGCGGTGGGGATCGCGCGGGTGAAGGCGTGGACCAGCGGGTGGCCGCGCTCGCGCTCCTGCATCGTCGGCGGACCGCCGTGGCCGTCTCCGTGCCCGCCCGCGGCGGCTTTGCCGTGGTCGTCGCCATGGGCCGCGGGTGCCTTGCCATGCTCGTCGAGACCGGCCTTGGCGTGCGCTTCGCCCGCGCTCATCGCGTGAGCGGGCATCGTGCCGTGAGGCGCGGCGACGCCCGAAGCGGAGCCGAACACCTCTAGCTGGGTCGCCGCGGCAATCGCCTTGCGGCAATCGGCATCCATCGTCGGCGAATTGGCCGGATCGCTGGCGTCGCCGCCCAGATAGCGGCCATCGCCGTGTCCCTCCCCCTCACCGTGTTTCTTGCCCGTCAGAACAGTGCCATCGAGCAGCACATGATGCTCGACCTTGCTTGAATCGTAGGTGCCGAAGCTGCCCTTGCGGTGGCCGCCCTGGCGCAGTGAATTGATCGTCGGGTCGGCGGTGATCGTCTGTCCGTCGCGCCCGCACTTGCCATAGCCCAGCGAATGCCGCGGTTCGCGGTCGTTGGCGTAGATCACGTGGCAGCTGGCGCAGCCCGAGGTGCGATAGTCGCCCGGCTGGTCGTTGGTCCCCATCTGCCACAGGAACGGGTCGTTGAGCCGGGTCTTGTGGATGTTGAGCACCGGGATCGCGACGCGCAGGCCGGTTGCCGGGCCGCGGTTGGACTGCTTGAGATCGGGGCGACCGGGCTCTTCCAGCCGCTGGATGATCCCGCCGATGTTGGGCAGGCCGATCTCGGGGAATTGCGGGTTCACGTTGCGCCCGCCGTCTTCGAACACGCGGAAAATGTCACCCGGGGGGATCGTGTGCCAGGTCGGCAGCGGATAGAGGATCGGCAACGCGCCGCGCGCCTTCTCTGCGTCGGTGACGGTGCCGAACATCGGCTTGCCGTCTTCGCCGATCCGGCTCGACGGCGATCTGAGAACCGCCGGCTTGCCGTCGCGATTGAAGCTTTCGCCGAAGATGTAGTTCTTGAACGGCACGATTCCGTTGTTGTACGCAGCGCCGCCCCACAACATCGCCCCGGTGGTCATGATCGAGCGTTCGGACGCCTCGATGATCTCCATGTGGCACGCCCCGCACGCCTCGCGTGCGATGCGATAGTCCGACGGATTGACGAAGCGGATGAACTCGGGCGCCTCCTTGTGCAGAAGTGCATAGCTGCGCTTGGGATTGGCCGACGAAGGCCAGCCCCAGGCGACCGGATACTTGGGCAGGACGTGCGCCTCGCGCAGCGCACCGAGATAATCGATACTGTCGTGCGCCCAGCTCTTGTCGGCGACGACCTTCTCGTTGCCGCCATGGCAATCGGTGCAGGCGAGCACCACCGCGGGGCTGGCGTGCATGGTCTTGTGGTCGGTTGCGGTGTGGCAGCTGGCGCAGCCCGCATTCTTGGCATCGACATAGGCCCATTGCGCCTCGGGCGTTTCGCCCGGCTGGCCGCGCGGGGCGGACGGCGCGCGAACATGCTTGATATCCTGCGCCTTTTCCCCTCCCGCGGCGCGCAACGCGACCGGCGCGAGGAAAGCAAGCGCGGCGAGAAACAACGCGACGAGCGCGACAAGCCGCGTGCGGCGGGCGGGAAGCTGGTCAGTACCAGGAGCGGGTATCGTCGCGATCATGCGTCAGAAGGCCAGAATGAAGTTGCCGAGGACCGAATAGAAGCGGCTTTCCTTGCCCTGCCGGGCGAAAAGATCGTCGAAGCCCTTGCTGGGCTGGAACACCGCGCCCGACAGGCGCAGGACCACGTTCTGATTGGCGAAGGGCCGCCATATCGCCGCGGCAGAAACGTCGAACCCGATCGATCTGGGGATCGAGCCTTCGACCCGCAAAGCCTTGATCGTCGCGGTATTTTCGAACCACAAGTGGTTGACGTTGCCCGACAGCCGCAGCTTGGGGGTTACATCGGCGTCGACCCCGGCGCCGATCAGGATCGTGCCCGGGTTGTTGAAGTTCGACTGGCCCTGCTCTTTCGAGCTGCGCAGCGAATTGAGGATGCCGTTGCGTCCGTTGACCCCGATCCCCCGGCCGCCGCCCGCAAACGGGATCACCTGGCGGATCCAGTAACTGGTGTCGGCGCCGGCGAAGATCGGGTTCTCGAAGATCGCGTCGAACCCGGTTTCGGTGTTGTCGTAAGGCTTGCTATCCCCCGTGGCGTAGAGCCCGGACAGGCGGAAGCGCCAGAAATCGAGGTCGTAGCTGGCTTCGGCGGCAGCGAAGAACGCCTGGATCTTGGCCTTCTCGCTGGTGAAGGTCGAATTGCGGTCCTGCCCGAACGCGCCGTAGAGCTGGCTGGTGAGGTTGATCCGTCCGATCCGTCCGTCGGTCGCGTAACCGACATAGACAACATCGTAGTCGCGCCCGCGCAGATCGCCGATCAGCGCGGGGCGTGCCGGGAAGCCGTTGTCGTCGACCTCGACGTTGTTCGCCTCGCGGTTCATGTTGTAGGTCAGCGAGAGCTGGCTGGTCAGACCGACCACCGGGAAATCCTGGCGGAACACGTTGGCCAGGAACACCCAGTCGTCGCGCGGGCGCTGGACGATCGAGTTGAGACCCGAATTGGTGTCCTTCTCCAGCCGCCAGAAAGCCCCCAGGTTGAACTGGAAGCGGTTGTTGTCGCGATTGCCGAACAATCGCACGCCAAGCTGGTTGTCCTGAAACAGGAAACCGCGGAAATCCTGCTGGATCGGCTGGATGCCGGCGCGGATCGAGATGAAATCGTAGCGCGCGTTGTCGTACTTGCTGAGGTGGTAGTCGACGAACAACTCCTGCAGGCCCACGAAGTGGTCTAGTCGGTCGCTGTTTTTCGAAGGCCTGACCGAAAGCACGCGCCGTTCGGGCACGTTGACGTAGTTGACCTGCGTCGCCAGCGTGATCCGGTACTCGATGGCCGGCGGCTTGAACACGGTCTGGCCCTTGAGCAGCGAGACCCCGGTGATGAAAGTCTGCGCCAGCACCAGCGAATTGGTGCGGCCGAAAGTGTCGTTCGAATCCGGGCGCGCGGTGGTCTGGTTGCCGACGGGGATCGGAAAGCTGCGCGGCTCGACGATCGTGTCCGAGATCGCGTTGACGATGAAGAACCAGTCGTCGCCCTTGAGGAACTTGGGGCGACCCTTCTTGCTGAGCGGGATGTCGCCCTTCAGCAGGTTATGGTGGAACGGATCGAGCTTCGAACGGCACACCGCGCGCAAGTTGGGGTACAGCGTGAAGATCGAGCGGTCGCCCCCGGTCGGGCACAGCGACGCGGTGATCCGCCAGCGATCGGGCACGCCGACGTCCATCGCGGTGCGCGGCACCCCGTCGGGATAATCCTCGCCCTCCTTGCCATAGAACGCCTCGGGCGGCGGCGGACGCACCGCGCCCAGATTCATCTGTTCGATCCGCTCGGGCAGGTCCTTCTGGAAGCCGGGGCGGCGGCGGCCATCGATCAGCGCGTTGTCGGGGGAGATCGGCGGCGCGGCCTCGGCCTCGGCGCGGGTATTCATCGGCGCGCTCGCCGTGGTCGCCGGAGCGGGCTCCTCGCTGGCGGCCTGCGCCATCGCGAGGATCGGCGGTGCGGGCGGTCCGAATTCGAACGCGAGTTGCCGGGAGTCCTCGATCTTGCGCCGCTTGGTCGGCGCGGCCGCTTGGGGTGCGGGAATTTCCAGCACGGTCGTGACCAGCCCGGCGGAAGGATCGGATGAAGGCGCGAACTGGATCGATGGCAGGACGATCGGCGCAAGCAGGCCCGGGCGCGTATCCAGCGTGAGCCTGCCCGCGGTCGCGCGCTCGACCGGCGGCGAAACGGCCGCGCCGGTTCCCGCACTGCCGGCCAGGCCGAGCAACGGTGCGAGAATCGAGGCGACCGTATCGATCACAGGCCCTCGCAGGCGTTTTGGGCGGAGGTATCGAGGAACGGCGCAAACGGGCAGTTGACGTAGCGCAGCCGGGTGTTGGTGCCCGGCGGGATCACGGTGTCGGCGCGGATCGGCTTGGGTGCGTTGCCCAGGCCGTTGCCCGCGCGCGCGCCGCCGTTGTTGGCTCCGCCCAGGAAGCTGATCATGTCGTCCTGATCGATGCCGTCTCCCGAAACCCCGACCGCGCCGACCAGCGTGTTGCCGCGATAGAGCGGGACCGCGCCGGGGAATATCTGGATGCCGTTGGCGATCCGATTGGGCGCCAATCCGGTCGAGGGCGCACCGGTGCAGCCTTGCGGCGTGTCGGCGTTGGCGCCCAGGATGAAGCCCGCGTGCGCCAGCAGGTTGCCTGCAATCAGCTGGGTCTGGAGCCCGGTTGCGAACGGGTTGAAATCCTCGATCGGCTGCGCCAGCGGCCCCGGCGGCCGCCCGACTTCACCGTCCGGATAATAGGGCCGCTCGATCAGGCCCTGGGCGCGGTTGGAAAAGGCGATCGCTCCGGTCAGCGCTGCCGTATCGTTGAGGAACGTGCGCGTCCGGGTGACGAAGTTGCCCAGTCCGGCAGTAGTCAGGTCGCCCGCAGCGAACCGGCTGGAAAAGAACATCGCGGTCCGCGCCTTCTGCAGCGAAACGTCGATGCCGAAGATCGGCGCGTCTGGCGAGCGGATCACGCCAAGGATCGCGCCGTTGGTATCGACCACGCTGATCGAAACCTGGATCCGGCTGTCGAGCGGCTGGCGGATCTGCGCGCGGCCCCGCGCCATCACGGTGAACGCTTCTTCGAGCACCGCGCGCACATCGGCGGCGCTCAGCGCGCCGGAGACCCCGTCGGTCGCGGCGCGCGGTGGATAGCGGTTGGCTCCCGACCCGTCGCTGAGCACGAAGATGTCGCGGTTGGTATATTCGCCCGTCGTCGAGGGCCGGATACCCGAGATTTCGGTGCCATAGACCGAACCCGCGACGATCGCTCCGGCGCTGTAGCCGGTGACCGGGACCAGCGCCCCGGCGGTGCCGTTGATCGCGGCGAAGTTGGTCTGCAACGTCGCCAACCCGCCAATCCGCGCATCGGAAAAGCGCAGAAGCGTGCCATCGACGCTGATCCGGTCGGCCAGGATGTTGTCGGCGGGCGCAAAGCCCTGGATGCCAGCCAGCGCGATGAATTCTTCGGCGTCGGTGTCGGTATCGAGGATGTTCGGATCGAAGCCGTAGTCGCCGTCGCCGACGACCCCGACACCGCCGACCATGACCCCGTTCTTGTAGAGCGGAAAGCCACCGGCATCGGCGGCGAGACCGAGCGGAGAGCGCTTTGGTCCGATCAGCGCCGAGGGGCCACCCGCGGAATTGAACCGCGCCGACAGATCCGAGCACGGCAACTGGCTGAATTGCACCCCGAACAGCGGTCCCGATTCGAGTCCCGGCGTGATCGGCGCGGGCGGGAAATGCTGCTGGACGATCTGGCTCGCGGTGCGGGTCGAAAACGCGTTGCCGCCGCTGGAAAGATAGGCACCGGTCACAGCCTTGGCGATCGCCGCTGCGGTGGCCGGAACGTCGAGCCCCTGTGCTTCGACCGGCGGATTGTTGAGCGTGCCAGTGAACGAGATGAACGCGCTGGTCCGCGTGGTCGCGCGCGCACCGTTCATCCGGAACACTGCCAGCACGTTGCCAACCCGGTCGACCACCGCGATCACCGCGGGCAGGTTGCGCGCCTGCGCCTCGCCCACCGCTTGCGCGATCACCCTTTGCACGTCGGTGACGCTCAGCGATTCGGCCGCGGGATCCGCGAACAGTCGCGAAGGGGTGGTCGCGGTGGGGGTCGGCGATGGAGCCGGGCCGCCGACGGTGTTGCCGCTGCCCCCTCCCCCGCCACAGCCCGCCAGCGCGAGCGACAACGCGGCTGCCACCGCGGTCGTGTTGGACGCTATTGTCTTGAACTGGGCGACCCTGAAATTCATGTCAGCGCAGGCTCCGGATGCTGGCGACGGCGCCCCCCAATGCCCGGCGGAATGCGGCTTGCTGGAACCCGTTGGGCTCGCGAACCGCGGCGTAGGCCTGGTTGATCCGGCTGCGCAGGCCCTTGGCTGCGCCCTCCGAAACCGCCCCCTGGTTGACCAGGCCGTTGAGCAATGTGTCGATCGCCATCAC
Organism: Novosphingobium sp.; assembly: GCA_030697365.1. GTDB lineage: Bacteria > Pseudomonadota > Alphaproteobacteria > Sphingomonadales > Sphingomonadaceae > Novosphingobium. Next base: position 12,118 of record JAUYQH010000045.1, read on the forward strand.
CGATTGGACCGCGCCTTCATAATCGGTGAAGCGCGCCGCGATGGCGTCGCTTGCGATCGTGCTCATGATCGAGAAGGTCTGCTCGCGGCTGAACGATGCGCCCGCGAACCGGTCCGACAGCGCGTCGGCGGTCTGGCGCAGCGCGCCCGCGGCCTGCACCGCCGGGCCTCGGCCCTGCACCATCGCGGCGTGGAACGCCTTGCTCCGCGCATCGAACTGCCCCGCCAGATCGGGCGCGGCGACTTTAGCCGCGGCGAGCAGCATGATCATGTTCTCGTCGTTGTAGGGCGGCATCCCGGCGGGGATCGGACGTCCGGGATTGGGCGACTTGGTGATCGCCCCGTCCTGGTTGTCGTAAATCCGGCGGTGGCAACTGTGGCAGTCGTAGAAGTAGAATTCGGGGAACACCCCGTCCTGCGCCAGCCCCGGCTGGCTGAAAAGCGTCAGGCTGCGCTTGACCGCTTCGGCCTGGCCCACCGCCCAGTTGCGCATGGTGCTGGTCTTGCCCTTGCGCTGCGCATAGTCGGCGTCCTCGGTCCAATGCTGCTGGAGGGTGGAGAACAGGTCCATCTCGAACGACACGCGCGGATGGCCCGCGGCCATGATCCGGTGTGCCACGAACTGGCCCTCGCCGTCGCCCGAGAGGTGGCAATCCAGGCACACCCCCGCACGGACGCGCGGGTTGCTGAGGTCGGTCATGCCCTGGCTGACATTGCGCGCATGGGTGGCGCCGACCGTGTAATGCGTTGCTATCCAGCCCCCGGCGCTGCCGTGGCAGGTTTCGCAATCGACGCCCTCCTGGATGCGCTTCACTCCGGGCGAGCTGTGGCAGCCCAGGCATTCCTTGCGCACGCCGTCTTCGTTGAGCCCCATCCGGCGGATGATGGCCACGCCACGCGGCTCGCGGATCACGCGATAAGCGCGGCTGTGCGCGCCGCTGGGCGAGGATTCTTCCTGCCAGCGCAGGATCTCGTTCTGGCTGACCGGGGTCCCGTCGCCGATCGAGCGGCCGTGGCAGGTCGATCCGGCGCAACTGGCGACACCCATGTGCGACCGGCGGACATCGCCCGCGGTGCCCTGTTCTGCCTTGAGCGGGCTGAGCGCGATCAGGAATGCGGCGGCGATCGCGCAAAGCGCCATGGCCAGGCATCCGGCGATCGCCATCGCCGTGCCCCGCGGAAGCTTGCGAATTGTGCCCAAGAGCACGTTCACAGCGTTCGACGAATCGATCTGACCCTGCATCGCCCCCTCGTTTCCCGCAGCCCGGACCTTTTGGCCGGGCGAGCGGTAATATCCAGCGATGCGACCCCGTTTCGCCAAGGTCTAGGCGAAGCAGGGGCGGCTGTTCAAGCCTTCAAATGAGGGGGCGAGCGCAAAAAAGTGCCTTTCCGTCGCCGATTAGCCGGATTTGCTTTGGAAACCGTGGGGTCCTGCGCGCTCAGGCCAGCGCGCCGTGGCAGTGCTTGTACTTCTGCCCCGACCCGCACGGACACGGCGCATTGCGGCTTATTCCGCTGTCCGCATAGGGGTCCTCCCCCGGATGGGTCGCAGCCGTCGCGCCGCTTGCCAGCGCCCCCAGCATCGCCGCGGCGCCCGGGACCTGTGGGGTTCGGGAATCGTCCTCGCCGGTAAACGGGTCGATGTGACCGGTCAGGAAATCGGGCAATTCGGGCAGCTCGAAGTCTTCCGGACGGGCCAGGCGGAATTCGCTGGTGGTCAGGATCCGGGTCACATCCTCGCGAATCGCCTCGAGCATCTTCTCGAACAGGCCGAACGCCTCCTGCTTGTATTCCGCGATCGGCTGTTTTTGCGCATAAGCGCGCAGGAACACCACCTGGCGCAGCGCATCGAGCGTGGCGAGGTGCTCCTTCCAGTGGTTGTCGAGCCGTTCGAGCAGGATCGCCTTCTCGAGGTTCTTCCACGACCGCTCATCGAGCTCGGCGATCTTGGCTTCCATTTCGGCATCGGCCGCGGCCGTGATCCGCCGCTCTATGATCTCGGGTTCGAGCGATTCTTCTCCCATCCACTGGTCGAGCGGGAGATCGAGCCCCAGCACATCGGCGACCCGCGCCTTGAGCCCCTCGATGTCCCACTGCTCGGGATAGGAGCCCGGGGGACAGGCTTCGCCCACGAGCGCGTTGACGGTGTCGTGGCGCATGTCGACCACCACGTCGTCCACCGCATCGGCGTCCATGATGTCGGAACGCTGCTCGTAGATCACCTTGCGCTGGTCGTTCATCACGTCGTCGTATTCGACCACCTGCTTGCGGACGTCGTAGTTGCGCGCCTCGACCTTCTTCTGCGCGGTCTCGATCGCCTTCGACAGCCAGCGCGAACCGATGGCTTCACCATCGGCGAGATTCGAGTTCATCATCTTGGCGAACAACGTGTCGGGGCCGAAGATGCGCAACAGGTCGTCTTCGAGGCACAAGTAGAACCGCGACAGGCCGGGATCGCCCTGGCGCCCCGAACGCCCGCGCAGCTGGTTGTCGATCCGGCGGCTCTCATGGCGCTCGGTGCCCAACACGAACAGCCCGCCGGCCTCGAGAACTTGCGCTTTCTCGAGCGCGATCTCCTCGCGCATCCGCTCGATCGCAGCCTCGCGCTCGGGCCCTTCGGGCAGGTCGCGCAACTCGTCGTCGAGGCGGAACTCGAAGTTGCCGCCGAGCTGGATGTCGGTACCGCGCCCGGCCATGTTGGTGGCGATGGTCACCGCCCCCAGCCGCCCCGCCTGGGCGACGATATGCGCCTCCATCTCGTGGAAGCGGGCGTTGAGGACGCTGTGCTTGACCCCTTCGGCGGTAAGGAATTCGCTGAGCAGCTCCGACTTCTCGATCGACACCGTACCGACCAGCACGGGCTGTCCGATCGCAAACTTCTCGGCAATGGCCTTGGCGATCGCCTGGAACTTGTCCTGGGTGTTCTTGTAGAATTCGTCTTCCTCGTCGATCCGCCGCACCAGCACGTTGGTGGGGATGGTCACGACGTTCATCTTGTAGATGTCGAAGAACTCGGCCGCCTCGGTCGCGGCGGTGCCGGTCATCCCCGAAAGCTTGGGGTACATCCGGAAATAGTTCTGGAAAGTGATCGAGGCCATCGTCTGGTTCTCGGGCTCGATCCTGACCCCCTCCTTGGCCTCGACCGCCTGGTGCAGACCGTTCGACCAGCGCCGGCCGTCCATCATCCGCCCGGTGAACTCGTCGATGATGACGATCTTCTCGTCCTTGACGATGTAGTCGATGTCGCGCTTGAACATCACGTTGGCGCGCAGGCTCTGGTCGAGGTGGTGGACGACCTGGGTGTTCTCGACGTCGTAGAGGTTGCTGCCCACCAGCAGCCCGGCTTCTTCGAGCTGGCGCTCGGCCCATTCGACCCCGTCTTCGGTCAGGCTGATGTTCTTGGTCTTTTCGTCGGCCTCGTAGAGTTCCTTGGGGAGGCGCTTCACCACCGCATCGACCTGCATGTAGAGGTCGGATTTATCGTCGGTCGGGCCGCTGATGATCAGCGGGGTGCGCGCCTCGTCGATCAGGATCGAATCGACCTCGTCGACGATCGCATAGTTGAACGGGCGGTGGACCATCTGCCCGCGTTCCTGCTTCATGTTGTCGCGCAGGTAATCGAAGCCAAGTTCGTTGTTGGTGGCGTAGGTGATGTCCGAATCGTAGGCCGCGCGGCGTTCTTCCTCGTTGAGGTTGGGCACGATCACCCCCACGGTCAGCCCGAGGAACGTGTAGATCTGCCCCATCCAGCCGGCGTCGCGGCGGGCGAGGTAATCGTTGACCGTGACGACGTGGACGCCCTTGCCCTCCAGCGCGTTGAGGTAGACGCTGAGCGTGGCGACAAGGGTCTTGCCCTCGCCAGTGCGCATCTCGGCGATCTCGCCGCGGTGGAGCACGATCCCGCCGATCATCTGGACGTCGAAATGGCGCATCCCCAGCGCGCGCTTCGAAGTCTCACGCACCGTGGCGAAGGCTTCGGGAAGGATGTCGTCGAGCGTCTGGCCCGCGGCGAGCAGCTCGCGGAACTTGCCGGTCTGGGCGCGCAACTCGTCGTCGGTAAAGGCTTCGAGCGCGGGTTCGTAGGCGGCGATCTGGCGGACGATCTTGTCGAGCGATTTGACGTAGCGGTCGTTGGACGAGCCGAAGATGGATTTGGCAATTGCGCCGAGCATGGGCGGGATTCCTGACGGGACTGAAGAAGGGATCGTTACGCCGAAGTTCCCGCCCAAATTGCGCATGGGTGCGGGAGCCAGGGCTGTTCAAGCGATGAAACTGGCCCGGCGGGCTATTCGCGCGCGCGGTCGCCGTACTGGATCGTCGGAATGAGGACGATAGTGGTGACTGGAGGGCGTGGCTTGGGCGGGCAGCTTTCACGCCGTTCGGTGCCCGCACAACCTTGCACTTTGGCGGCGGCAGCAGCGATCAGGCTGGCTCCGCCGGCGCTCTCGATACGCTCGATCTCGGCCGCATCGGACGCTGCCATCCGCGCATGGGCGGGCGCAGAGCCGAGCCCCGCGACCAGCGCGAGCATCATCAGGATAAGGCGCAAGGTGCGGTCCACGATGCGCAAGATAGGCGCACAAGCCTTAACCGTCCATAGCCAACGGGTGGACGCAAGGATTGCGGGTGCTATTGCGCGCCGCGCCATGTCCGAAGCTGTATCCCCTCTCGCCCGGCCCTTCCCCGCCATGCCGCCGATCTCGGGGGTGACGCTGCGCATCGCCCGCGCCGGATACAAGGACTGGGGCCGCTGCGACTTGACTTATGTCGAGCTTGCCCCCGGCACCGCGGTGGCAGGGGTGTTCACGCGCAACGTCTGCTGCTCGAGCGAGGTCGAGCTGGGTCGCGAACAGGTCAAGGCCGGCGCGGCCCGGGCGCTGGTGGTTAACGCGGGCAATGCCAACGCCTTTACCGGTTATCGCGGGCGCGAGGCGGTCGAAGCGATCATGGCGCAAGTGGCTGCACATCTGGACTGTCCGCCGGCCGAGGTGTTGGTCAGCTCTACCGGGGTGATCGGGGTGCCTTTGCCCAAGGACAAGGCGCAAGCCGGCGTGGCGGCCGCGCTCGCCGCCGCACCGTGCGACTGGGAGGTCGCGGCGCGGACGATCGGCACCACCGATACCTTTCCCAAGGGCGCGAGCGCTCAGGCGATCGTTGGCGGGGTGACGGTGACGCTGTGCGCGATCATCAAGGGCAGCGGCATGATCGCGCCCGACATGGCGACGATGCTCGGCTACATCTTCACCGATGCGGCGGTCGAACCTAGGTTCCTCCAGGAACTGCTCTCCGCCGCCAATCGCGAAACGTTCAGTTGCATCACGGTCGATAGCGATACTTCGACCAGCGACACCGTCCTGGCGTTCGCCACGGGCAAGGCGGGCAACGCCCCGCTCGTCTCGTTCGACAGCCCCGGCGCCGACGCCTTCGCCGCCGCACTTCGCGACGTCTGCCGCCAGCTTGCCCACCTGGTCGTCCGCGACGGCGAGGGCGCGCAGAAGTTCATCGCGATAACCGTGAGCGGCGCGGTCTCGGACGACAGCGCGTGCCGGGTCGGGCTGGCCATCGCCAACTCGCCGCTGGTCAAGACCGCGATCGCGGGGGGCGACGCCAATTGGGGCCGCGTGGTAATGGCTGTGGGCAAGGCGGGTGAACCTGCCGACCGCGACCGCCTGTCGATCGGCTTCGGCGGGGTGTGGGCGGCACGCGACGGTCAGCCTTTGGCCGACTACGACGAGGCTCCGGTCGCCGCGCACCTGGCCGGGCAGGAAGTCGATATCGAAGTCGATCTCGGCCTGGGCGAGGGCCGCGCCACGGTGTGGACTTGCGACCTGACCCACGGCTACATCTCGATCAACGCGGACTATCGTTCGTGAATGATGACCTGACTTCCGCGGTCCACGCGCTGATGCGCGAGGCTTCGGAGCGCGCCATTGTCCCCCGCTACCGCACCCTCGCCGCACACGAGATCGTGAGCAAATCGACCAAGGGTGCGCTGAGCGACGTGGTGACGGTGGCCGATCAGGAGGCTGAGGCGATCCTGGGCGAGGGCCTGGCCCGGCTGCTGCCCGAAGCGGCGATCGTCGGCGAAGAAGCCGCCCACGCCGACCCCGCGGTGCTCGACCGGCTGGGCGACGCGCTGTGCTGGATCGTCGATCCGCTCGACGGGACCAACAACTTTGCAGAAGGCAAGCCGCCGTTCGGCGTCCTGATCGCGCTGGCCGAACGCGGCGAGACGCTGGCGGGATGGATATACGACTGCTTGAGCGGCCGGTTCTGCCACGCCACGCGCGGCGGCGGCGCATTCGTCGATGGCGAGCGGATCGCCGCGCGCACCACCGGCGCCACCCCGCCGGTTGCGGCCAACTCGCTGATCTACATGAGCCCCGAACGCCGCGCCGCGGTGCAGACGCAGATCGCCCCGCACTACACCCTGGTCGACATCCCGCGCTGCGCCGCCGAGCAGTACCCGCGGCTGGTGCTGGGGCAGAACGACGTGGCGATCTTCGAGCGCACCCTACCGTGGGACCACGCCGCGGGGGTGCTGTTCGTCAACGAGGCGGGCGGCAAGGCGGCGCGGCCCGACGGCAGCGCCTACCGGGTGGACGACCATGCCCGCGCAGGACTGATTGGGGCTTCGAGCGAGCGGCTGTGGGGGCAGATGGCGGAGCGGCTGAACGCGCTCGCAGCTGCCAGGCAATAATCCGTCGCCCCTGCGAAGGCAGGGGCCCAACCAAGCTCTCAAAACGCGAGTGCCTTGCCCCGATGCGTGGTCACATGGGCCCCTGCCTTCGCAGGGGCGACGGGGGATTGTTGGGTGCAGCCTTAAAGCACGCTCTCCAGCCAGCCCTTGAGCTGGCTCTTGGGCGCCGCGCCCAGTTTTTGCGCGACCTGCTTGCCGTCCTTGAACAGGATCATCAGCGGGATCGACTGGACCCCGATCTGGCCGGGGACGTCGGTGTTTTCCATGATGTCCATCTTGGCGATGGTCACCCGGTCGCCGAGCTCCTCGCTGAGCTCCTCGAGGCTGGGGCCGATCATCTTGCACGGGCCGCACCATTCCGCCCAGAAATCGACCAGCACCGGCTTGTCGGACTGGAGCACGTCGGCGGCGAAGCTGGCATCGGTAACTGCTTTGGTCGGCATGATCGGGTTCCTCATTGGGTTGCGTTCAATCTAGGCGCGGACTCCGGCAACGCAACGCCTCAGTCCGCAAAGCTTTCCTGTTGCTGTGGCGAGCCCGGCTTGTGCGCCTCGATCAGCGCAGCGGGGATCGCGATCAGCCGCGGGGCGTGGGTGTAGAGCAGCGCGGCCTCGATCCGTTGCGCCGGATGGATCGCGCGCAGCGCCGCGGCATAGGCGGCCATCTGGCGGATATAGCCGAGCGGCACTTGGCTGAGATCGGCGGGCGGGCGTCGAGCGGTCTTGAAATCGACGATCCGGATCGCGTCGGCACCCAGCACCAGCCGGTCGATCGTCCCCGCAACCACCCGCTCGCCCACAGTCGCGGCGATCGGCACTTCGGGGAGCGAATCGGGGCCGAACACCGAAGACCATTGCGGATCGGCGAGGACCGTCAGCGCGGCCTGCGCGATCTCGTCGCGTTCAGCACCGTCCAGCCCGCTCGCCGTGCGTTCAAGCCAGCGAGCGGCTGCGGAAGCCCGCTCGGCATCGGGCAGTTCGGGCAGACGTTCGAGCAAGCGATGGATCAGCACCCCGCGCTCCGCCGCCGCGCGCAACTCCGGCGATGGTACCGAAGGCGGATCGGCCGCGCTCTCCTCGCCGCTCGCCGAGGGCGCGAGAGGACGCGGCGGGCGCGGTTCGGGCCCGACCGGCCGCTGCGCCCAATCGGGTGCGATTTGCGGCTCGTCTGGCGGCAGCACGATCCGGGTGACGGCGAGCGCCCGCGCGCCGACCTCGTGCCGTCTCCCCCACAGCGGATCGTCGAGCGGCTCGGCGTCGTTGAACAACGGGGCAAGCCGGGCATACCAGCTGTCCAGCGCCAGTTCCTTGCTCCGCCCGCCCAGTGTCCCGGCAATGAACAGCGCTTCCTCGGCGCGGGTCATCGCCACGTAGAGCAGCCGCCAGTGCTCGGCGCGCTCCTCCAGCGCCGCGCGGTCCTCTGCCTTCGCGACCGGGCCGACCTTCTCGGCCTTGCGCAACGGGGGGAGCGGGACCTGCCGCGGATCGCTGCCCGGAACCGGCTCGGGCAGCGTCAGTCCGCGCGGGGGCGAGGCGTCGGGATCGTCGGCGGCGTCGGCGAGGATCACGATCGGCGCCTGTAGGCCCTTGGCGCCGTGGACGGTCATCACCCGCACCAGCCCGTCGCTGCGCCCCGCCTCGCGTTTCAACTCGGAGGTGTTGGCATCGAACCACTGGAGGAACCCGACCAGGCTGGCGGTCTCTCCCGAAGCATAGGCAAACGCGGCGTTGAGCAGTTCGTTGACCGGATCCTCGACCTCGCGCCCCAGCCGCGCGACCAATTTGCGGCGGCCCTGCCATGGTCCGACCAGCAGCCAGTGGAGCAAGGCTTGCGGGGTCTCGAAATCGGCGCGGGCAAGGAGTGCCAGCAATTGTTCGCGCGCGGCCAGCGTTTCGGGCCGGGCGGTGCGGCGCAAGTGGGCCCACAGCCCCACCCCCTTCTCGCGATAGCCGTATTGGAGCAATTGCTCCTGGCTCCACCCGATCAGCGGCGAGACCAGCAGGTTTGCTAGGTTGAGATCGTCGCGCGGCTGCGCAGCAAAGCGCAGCGCGGCGACCAGATCCTTGACCCCCAGCGGCGCACCCAGCCGCAATCGGTCGACCCCCGCCACCGGCACCCCCGCGGCGTGGAGCCGCGCGACGATCAGCCCGGCGAGTTCCTTGCGCTTGCGCACGAGCACCATCACGTCGCCCGCGTCGGCCATCCGCGCGGGGCCCTTGACCAGCGGGAAGCCCTCTTCGAGCCACTGGCGGACCTGCCGCGCGATCCGCTCGGCCAGCTGGCGGTCGGGGCGCGAAAGCCAGCCTTCGTCGCCCTCGTGGGCGCGCTCGCCATCGTCTTCGCTTTCGCCGCCGATCACCGGCCACAGCGTGACGAGGCCGGGACGATCCTCGCCGACGTGGGGATCGGGCGCGTGCTCCAGCCCGAACCGGCGCGGGCCGATCTCGCGGATTGCCCGATCGACGAATTCCAGCACCGGGCGCGCGGTGCGGAACGAGCGGTCGAGCCCGAGGTCCTGCAACTCGCGCTCCACCCCCAGCATCTGTTCGCGCACCCGCCGCCGCGCCGCCTCGAAGTTTTCCGGGCTGGTGCCCTGAAAGCGGAAGATCGCCTGCTTGTAGTCGCCAACCACGAACAAGGTGCGCAAAGCCTCGCCGCGCTGGCCCTCGCCGCTGAAGAAATCGCCGATCAGCGCGTCGATGATCTGCCACTGCGCCTGGTTGGTATCCTGCGCCTCATCGACCAGGATGTGGTCGAACTGGCGGTCGAGCTTGAACCGCACCCATTCGGCCATCTCGGAGCGCGCGAGCAACGCTGCGGCGTGGCGGATCTGGTCGTCGAAATCGATGAACCCCTCGCGCTGCTTGGCCTCCTCCCACGCGAGCGCGAACCTGCGACCGAGCAGCAGCGCGGGTTCCATGTAGTCGGCCAGCGCGATCAGCCCGCGCAGTTCCATCGCGCGACCGATGCTCGAACGGACGCGTTCGATGGCGTGTTCGTAGTCCGGGTCCTGCTTGAGCATCGCGGTCAGCGAGCGCGGATTGCCCTCAGCGGTGAACAGCGCCTTGTTGAGTTCGTCGAGGCGTTCGAGCCGCACTTCGGGCGCGGCGACCAGCCAGCCGACCACGATGTCGGCGGTGCCCAGCCCGGTCTTGGTCCCCCACGCCGCCTGCGCCGCCACGCACTGGCGCAACGCGGCGCAATCGAAGCCGCCCTCGCCGCACAGATCGAGCAGTGCCGCGTTCGGGTCGTCGCCCAATCCCAGCACGCGCCCGATCCGCGGGCGCAGCGGCGGCTGCCACGCGCCGGTGCCGTGCCACACCTCGCGCGCCGTCGCGCAGCGCAGCAGCCAGCCCTGGACCTGGTCCGAGGTCAGTCGCAGGCTCAGGCCCGCCAGCGCATCGAGCAGCGCGGTGTCCCCCGTCTCCTCGGCCTCGACCAGAATCTCGGCAAGCACCTGCCGGACCAGCAGGTCCTTGTCGCGATCCTCCATCGCGCGCGTCCCCGGCAGCATCCCGGCTTCCAGCGGAAACGCCGCGAGCAGCCACTGCGCGAACGAGTGGATCGTCCCGATCCGCAGCCCCCCGCCCGGGCAATCGAGCACTGCGGCAAAGCGGCTGCGCGCGCGCTCGCGGCATTCGGGGCCGATGTCCGCACCGATGTGTTCCAACTGCGCGGCAAGCTTGTCGTTCGGCAGCCGCACCCAGCTCGCCAGTACCTCGTTGACGCGCGTGGCCATCTCGGCTGCGCCGGCCTTGGTGAAGGTCAGGCACAGGATCTGCTCGGGGCGGACCCGCTCTTGAAGCAGCAGCCGCAGCACCCGCGCGCTGAGCACCTGGGTCTTGCCGGTCCCCGCCGAAGCGCCGAGCCACACAGTATCGGCCGGCTCCACCGCCGCGCGCTGATCGCCGAACAGCGGGAACACGAGCGGCTTTTCGTCCTCGCTCATACGGCGTCTTCCACATCACCGCGGGCCTGCCATTCATCGAGCCGCATCAACTGGTCGTAGTCGCCGTAGCTGGGGAGGTCGGGATTGAGCCGGGCGACAAACGGCTCGCTGCCGAGGATCCATTTCGCCAAAGCATCGCGCAGGAAAACCTCGGTCTGCGCCAGGAATTCCGCGCGCGGCAGGCCGGTGCGGCGCTGGCCTTCCTTGATCGGCTCGGCGGCATAGCCGAATCCGGTTTCACTCTTGTCGCTGCGCCCGAGCGACCAGTATTCGAAGCGTTCGGGGGTACCCGCAAGCCCCTCGAACCCGCCCCACGCCGCGATCAGACCGAGCACCCCGAGCTGGAGGTTGAATCCCTTCTCGACTTGCGCGTTGGTGGGCGGCGCGCCGGTCTTGTAATCGATGATCGCCAGCCGCTCGCCGTCGATCCGGTCGATACGGTCGGCCTTGCCGTGGATGCGGATGCCGTCGATCTCGATCGCGCCGGTCTTCTCCCACAGCACCGGCTCGCGCCCCTCCCTCGCCAGCCGCGCGGTTTCCGCCGCGATCCATTCAAGCGCGCGGACCAGCCGCGGCTGCCAGGTCGCCTTGGTGAACGGGTGTGCGCTCATGTCGGCCAGCATCCGCGCGCCCAGCTCGCCCAGGTTGCCGCCAGCCTCGTGCCATTGCTCGAGGATCGCATGGACCGCTGTGCCCTTCCACGCCGCGCTGGGCTCTGCATCGAGCGCGTCCAGCGATTGCAGGCCGAGGATCGCGGAGGCGTAGAACTGGTAAGGATCGCCGCGCAGCCGGTCGAGCGCAGTGGCCGAGATCGAGACGCGGCGTTGCTCGGCGCTGGGGCTTGGCCGGGGGCGCGGGTATGGTGGTGCGGCCTCGCCGCGGTCGATCGCCCGCGCCAGCCGCACCGCCTCGACCTCGCGCGTGCTCTTGAGCAACGTCGGGCCGAGCATCGCGCGGATGCGCAGAAGAAAACGCGAGGGGATCACCGGCCCCGCCTCGTTGCGCGCCGAATGGCTCAGCACGACCTCGGGCGCACCCAGCGCGGCCGCAAGATCGTGCGCCGACAGGCCGATGCGGAAATCCGCCCCCGGCACCCCCAGCGCACGCAGCAGCGGCGGGGCCAGCAATGGGTCGGGCGCGGGGCTGGTGGGCCACGTTCCCTCGACCAGCCCACCGCATATCACCAGATCGGCGCGGCTCATCCGCGCTTCGAGCAGGCCGTAGATCGCGACGCGCGGATGCCCGCCCCACGGCGGGCGCACCGCGATCTCGTCCATCGCCTCGCGCAGCACCGCGCTGGCGTCGCGCGGGTCGATCGGGGTCGCCGCATCGGCGGAGGCTGAGCGCAAATCCTCGACAAACGCGGCCAGCGCGCGCCCGTCCGCCTGAGCCCACAGCGCGACGCCGGCGAGCGCTTCGGCGG
>JAUYQH010000049.1 GCA_030697365.1 Novosphingobium sp.
CGGCGGCGAACTGGGCGACGAGCTCCTCCACCGACTGCTCGCTATGGCTGCCGCTGGCGCTGTTGGTCACCAGCCAGATTTTCGCGTATTCGGTCATGTGCGCCCTCGCTGGTTTCAGGAGGTCCTTAAGCGTCCCGCAGCACCGCAGGTTCCCGTCAGAGGCGGCCGGTGAGGATAAGCCACGCCGAAAAGCTGTTGAGCATCGAATAGACGATATAGGCGACCGCCGCAGCGAAGCTGTCTTGTGCCACGAACAGCAGCGCGGCCAGCAGCATCAGGAATTCGACCACCAGGCTGAATTTGCCGCCCAGCGCGTGGTAATACCACGGCATCCGGCCAAGCAGCGGATGGCCGCTGTCCATCACCGCCTTGTGCAGCGCGAAGTTGCCGATTCCCAAAAGGAAGGTGACCAGAAGCGCCAGCGACATCCGTCCCTTATGTAGGCTCCGCCCGGACCTTTGCCAGAGGATTGCCGTTCGCCGGAAGCGCGAAGCGGTTCGTCGGTCTGAAGGTCGTCTTGTCGGGCGTTTTGGAACGCTGATCGAGCGTCGGGCGCACGGCGCGGCATGGCGACGTAAACAGCAGATGCCCGGCCGGAAACTCCGCAACCCCGTCGCCGGCCGGGCCGCCCGACCAGGAGGAAACGATTATGAAGAGCACCCTTGTCGCCATCACCGCGGCCGCCTTCGCCACCCTCGCCACTTTCGGCGCCAGCCACGCCGCGACCACCGCGGTGCAAACCGCCGACCTCGACCTCGCCACCGTCGAGGGCCAGGCCAGGCTCGATTCGCGGATCGACCGCGCGGTCCGCGCCGTCTGCAGCGAAGCGATTACCGGAAGCCGCATCGCCGTGGTCGACAAGGACTGCATGGCCAAGGCCCGCGCCGCGGTCGAAAAGCAGATCGCCACGCGCCGCGGCTCCACCCGTTTCGGCGGCTAAACCCCCGCCGTAACTGCGGCCCGGATCGGACCAGTCCCCCGATCCGGGTCGCTTTTTCTGATGATTGGGATCGTCACCCCTAATCCGCTGTTCAGGTTACCAGCTTGCGGCTCAACGCCCGGCCAGCGCCTTGACTTTGGCAAGATAGGTCCGCCCGATCCGCACCGGCTCGGCCTCTCCGAGCTCGACCGACCACACCCCCAGGCCATCGTGGCGCAGTCCGGTGATCCGGTCGCGGCGCAGGATCGCCGAGCGGTGGACGCGGATGAAGCGCGCGGGGTCGAGCCGCGCCTCGAGCCCGGCGATCGTCTGGAGCAGCAGATAGCTGCGCGCCGCGCCGTCTGAAGGGGCCAGGTGTAGCCGCACATAGTCGCGCTCGGCGTCGATCCGATCGACGTCATCGACCGCGATGCGGAGCAGTTCGGAGCGGTGCGGAACCCAGAATTCGCCGATCCAGTCGCTGGTTCCGCCGCGCTCGTGGCCTTCGCCGCGCCGTGCCAGCGCCCGGCCGATCGCGCGATCGAGCCGTTCGGCGGTAACGGGCTTGAGCACGTAGTCGACCGCGTCGAGATCGAACGCCTCGACCGCGAAACTGTCGTGCGCGGTTACGAACACCACCGCCGGGGGATTCTCGCGACCGCCGAGGCGGCGCGCCACGCTCAGCCCATCGAGTTCGGGCATCGTCATGTCGAGCAACAGCAGATCGGGGGCCAGCGCCTCGACCAGGCGCAGCGCGGCGGCGCCGTCGCTGGCGGTGCCGACCACCGCGAGCGCAGGGATCCCCGCGCAGATGATCTGCATCCGCTCGACCGCCAGCGGCTCGTCGTCGACGATCAGCGTGCGCAGGATTTGGGTTTCGTTGTCAGCAGCCATTGCGAATCAACGGGATGCGGATGATCGTTGCATAGCCGTCGCCGGTCGATCCCGACACGACAGTCGCCTCGGCGCCGAAGCGCGCTGCAAGCCGGTCGCGGACGTTTTGAAGCCCGATGCCGGTGCCGTTCGGCCCACTGTCGAGGCCCGCGCCGGGTCCGTCGTCGGCGACGGTCAGCACCAGCCGTCCATGCTCCTCGCGCGCCGAGAGCGTGATCGTCACCGGGCGGCTCACCGGCGCGACGCCATATTTTACCGAGTTCTCGACATGCGGCTGGAGGATCATCCCCGGCACGCAGGCGGGCTCCAGGTCCGCGGGGATCTCGTAGGAAATCCGCAAGCGGTCGGGAAAGCGCACCGCCTCGATCTCCAGGTAGAGCCGCTGGAGGCGGATCTCTTCTTCGAGCGGTACGTCGGCCGAAGGGTCGCCGGCCAGGCTGCGGCGATAGAAGGTCGAGATCGTCTGGATCATCGTTTCGGCGGCCTGGGTCTTGCCGGTCAGGACCAGGGCCGACAGCGAATTGAGCGTGTTGAACAGGAAGTGCGGATTGACCTGATAGCGCAGACTGCGCAGCTCGGCTGCTTTGGCCGCGCGGCGGTGCTCGCCCTCGCGGCGTTCGGCGGCGCGGGCGTGCTCGGCGTAGCCCAGCGCGAAATAGAGACCCGCCCAGGCGAGCAGCAGGAAATAGCGCCCGAGCGCAATGTCGGTGAGCTGGCGCCACTTGGCTTCGGCTTCGACTTTGTGGTCGATCTTTACTGCGCCCGGCGTCTCGGGCGGCATGTCGGGCACATCGACCAAAACGTTGCCCGCTTCGTCGCGGCGAATTCGCACGCCCTGCTTTTCGCCGATGCTCGAGACCATCTTTTCTTCCATGTCGGCAAAGACCGCGGCGTTGATCGCGGCGACGATCAGCGAGGCGGGCAGCATGAGGAGCAGGACCGCGGCGATCCGCAGGGCGAGCGCCCGCCCGTCGAGCTGGCGCAGCAACGGCCAGATCGCCAGCGTCACCAGAAATCCCGCGAAGGTCACCACCAGCCGGCGCCCGGCCAGCTCGTCCTGGAAATCGAGCCCGACGACGAAGCCGCGCGCGGTGGTCAGCACGAAATAGCACAGCCACAGCGACGCGGCCGACAAGATTACCAGCCGCGCTGGGACTCGTCCTGGCTTGTCGGTCGCAGTGTCGGGGTAGGATTCCGCCATCTCCCCGCCATTGCCCGCAGCGAGCGAGCTTTTCCAGCGAGTTCGTCGGCGCAGGTCGCCGCTTGGTCGATTGCGGGGAGAGGCGCGCCGCCCCTCCCCGATGCGATCAGAACTTGACCGTGCCAGTCACGAAAACCTGGCGCGGGTTACCGTAGAACGCGGTCAGCACGCCCTCGCGTCCCAGCGCCGGGATCAAGGTTCCATCGGGCCGCCGCGCGAGCACCCCGGTGACCGCGTCGCCCGCCATGAAGTTGTAGCCGCTGGTCTTGTACTGTTCGTCGGTCAGGTTCTTGCCATAGACCCCCAGCGACCAGCGGTTTCCTTCGCCATGATAGACGATGCTCGCATCGAGCAACGCGTAGCCCTTCTGGTCGAGGAACGGGTTGGGAACCTCGAACTGGTTGGTCGTGCTGCGGTAGGAAATCGATTGGGTCAGGTCGAGCGACCCCGAACCGAGCGGCGCGGAGTAGGTGGTCGACTGGTTGAAGGTCCACTTGGGGGTGTTCTGAACCTTGCGGAAATCGGCCACGTCGACCGGGCGAGCCGCGGCGCCCGCGCCGATGTTGGTGATGTACTGGCGAAATTCGGCATCGATATATCCGACCGCGCCGGAGAAGCGCAGCGTGTCGCCTTCGCTCAGCATGTCTTGGCCCGCGCGCCCGCTGACTTCCGCTTCGAAACCGCGGAAACGCGCCTTGCCCGCGTTGGTCACGACGCCGCAGAAGCTGGGAATGTTGCCGGGCAGGACGCAGGCGGCCGAGCCCGGGACCTGGACGTCGGAATAGTCGGCCTGGAACGCGGCGAGCGCGACGTTGAGCCGCCGGTCGAGCAGCGAGCCCTTGTAGCCGATCTCGTAGCTGTCGACCTTTTCGGGCGCGAAGCTGAGGAACGAGGCGATTTCGGTGTCCGAGCGGATCCCGTTGCCGTCGAGGTCGGGAGCGTTGACCCCCACCCCGCGCGGGTCGAACCCGCCGCCCTTGAAGCCCTGCGAATAGCTGGCGTAGATATTGTGATCCGGGGTCGGCTTGAAGCTGATCGAGGCGCGCGGGGTGAACTTGGTAAAGCTGCGCTTGCCCTTGAAGTTGGTCCCCGGCCCGCCGAGCGGTACCCCCCCGGCCGGACCGAATTCGGGCGAGCCGCCCAAGATGTAGTTTTGGCGCAGGATCGAGGCGCGGCGCTCATCCCAAGTGTAGCGCGCGCCCGCCGAAAGCGCGAACTGTTCGGTGATGTCGTAAGTGAAGTCGGCGAACCCGGCGAGCGTGTTGGTGCGCACGAAAGCGTTGGTGCTTGCCGTCAGCCGGGGCAGGACCGCCGGGTTGCTGGTGTAGAGCCGCACGTCGAACGGGGTGCGCGCCTTGGCATCGAGATAATAGCCCCCGATCAGCCCCTGCAGCGGGCCCGCATCGACCAGCAGCTGCAACTCCTGGCTGATCTGGCGGTTGATGTACTTGCCCGGCACGTCGACGTCGACGCTCGGCAAAGCGTCGAAATCGATCGGGGTGCTGCTGCGGTCGCGGCGCCACGCGGTGATCGAGCGCAGCGTAAACGTCTCGCTCGGCTGGCCCTCGGCGAACAGCGAGACGCCATACGACTTCAGGTCCTGCTTCGGATCGTTGAGCGCGCCGCGGGTGTTGTAGACGTTGCGCAGCACCGGCGCGCCGGTCAGCTGGCTGGGGATCAGGCGATGCCCGCCGCGGGCGTGCGACTTGTCGTGGGTGAAATCGCCCGCTAGCCGCGCGAATATGCCCTCGCCGTGGACTTCGGCGGAAAGCCGCCCGCCCCAGACGTTCTTGTCGTAGTTGTCGAGCCCGGTGGTGAAGTTCTTGCCAAAGCCGTCGCGGGTCAGCCGGGCGATCGCGCCGCCGAAGCGCAGCGTACCGTCGCCAACCGGGGCGCTAGCGCTGAGCACGCCGTCGGCCTGGTTGTATTCGCCATAAGTCGCGCGCGCCGACGCCGCCACGCGGTTGGGCAGGCGCTTGGTCACATACTTGACCGCGCCGCCCACGGTGTTGCGGCCATAAAGCGTGCCCTGCGGGCCGCGCAGCACTTCGATCCGCTCGACCTCGTAGATGTCGAGCACCGCGGCCTGCGGGCGGTTGAGATAGACGTCGTCGAGGTAGATGCCGACGCCCTGCTCGAACCCGGCGACGGGATCCTGCTGGCCGACGCCGCGGATGAACGCGGTCAGCGTCGAGTTGGTCGCGCGACTGGGCTCGAGCGTGACGTTGGGGGCGATGTTGGCGACGTCGGTGATGTCGATCGCACCGGACCGTTCAAGCTGCGCGCCGCCGATCGCGGTGATCGCGATCGGCACGTCGATCAGCGACTCCTCACGGCGGCGGGCGGTGACGATGATCGTGCTCGAATCATCGTCGGCCTGGACCGAGTCGGCCGCGTCCTGGGCGAAGGCAGCCGGGGCGGCGAAGGTGGCGGTTGCGAGGCTGCCGAGCAGAAACGCGCGCGTGGTTGTAATCCGGCTGGACATCGTCGAATCCTCTCCCTGAAGTGCCGTCCGGTCGGGCTTGCCAGCCGGTATTCGCGCTGTATGCTGAAACTTGAACCGACTTTCAAGTTTGAATTCGGGTGGGGAGGATCGACATGGCGCAGAGTGGCCTTCCGGCAACAGTCGGTGAGCCGGATGCCAAGGCGCCGCGCACCGCGCGCGGCCGCAAGACTCAACGCGCGGTGCTCGATGCCGCGGCGGCGGAGTTCGGCGAGAAGGGCTTTCACGACAGCTCGATCGTTTCGATAACCGCCCGCGCCGGGGTCGCGCTGGGAACGTTTTACACTTACTTCGAATCGAAGGACGCTTTGTTCCGCGCGCTGGTCAGCGACATGTCCGACCGGGTCCGCGACACTGTGGCGCCCGTCCTTGCGTCCGCTCCCGGCGATACGATCGCCCGCGAAGGCGTTGCCCTGGCCGCGTTTCTCGCCTTTGCACGAGAGCACAAGGAGATCTACCGGATCATCGACGAGGCCGAGTTCGTCGTCCCCGACGAATGGCGCCGCCATTATGAGCGTACCGCGCAGCGCATCGTCGAACGCCTGCGCGAAGGCGAGGCGCGCGGCGAAGTCGCCGGCCCCATTGACGAGGCGCACGGCTGGGCGATCATGGGGATGAACGTGTTCCTGGGCCTGCGCTTCGGGGTACACGACGGCGCCCGTTCGCTCGAGGAGGTTGCCGGGATCGCCAACGCATTGCTTCGCCGCGGCCTCGCCTAGACGCAGGCCCCCGCGGCGGGTAAGCGCGCCGCCCTATGTCCCTCTCCGCTCGATCCAACCCCGCGCAGTCCAATCGCCGCACATTCGCGATCATCTCGCACCC
Organism: Novosphingobium sp.; assembly: GCA_030697365.1. Taxonomy (GTDB): domain Bacteria; phylum Pseudomonadota; class Alphaproteobacteria; order Sphingomonadales; family Sphingomonadaceae; genus Novosphingobium. The sequence continues at coordinate 6,340 of JAUYQH010000049.1, forward strand.
CGACGCGGGCAAGACCACGCTGACCGAGAAGCTGCTGCTCCAGGGTGGCGCGATCCACTTGGCGGGCGAGGTCAAGGCGCGCGGGGCTGCGCGGCGGGCGCGGTCGGACTGGATGAAGATCGAGCAACAGCGCGGGATTTCGGTGACCAGCTCGGTCATGACCTTCGAACGCGACGGAATCGTTTTCAACCTGCTCGATACCCCGGGCCACGAGGACTTCTCCGAAGACACCTACCGCACCCTCACCGCGGTCGATTCGGCGATCATGGTGATCGATGCGGCCAAGGGGATCGAAGCGCAGACGCGCAAATTGTTCGAGGTTTGCCGGCTGCGCTCGGTGCCGATCATCACTTTTGTCAACAAGGTCGATCGCGAGGGGCGCAGCCCGTTCGAAACGCTCGACGAGGTCGCCGACGCGCTCGCGCTCGACGTGGTGCCGATGAGCTGGCCGGTGGGGATGGGCGGGCTGTTCGAAGGCGTGCTCGATTTCGCCACGGGCACGATCGCCCGCCCCGAAGGCGACAGCCGCGAGTTCCTCGGCAAAGTCGACAGGGCCGACCTGCCGACCGAGTACGCCGACGAGGTTGAACTGGCGCGCGGCGGCTATCCCGAATTCGACGAAGTCGCCTATCGCAACGGAGACCTGACCCCGGTCTATTTCGGCTCGGCACTCAAGAACTTCGGGATCGCCGAACTGATCGACGCGCTCGCCCGCCATGCCCCGCCGCCGCGGCCCCAGCCGAGCGAACTGGGCACGATCGAACCGACCCGCGACGAAGTCACCGGATTCGTGTTCAAGGTCCAGGCCAATATGGACCCCCAGCACCGCGACCGCATCGCGTTCATGCGAATGGTCTCGGGGACGTTCAAGCGGGGCATGAAGCTGACCCCGTCGGGATCGGGCAAGCCGATCGCGGTGCATTCGCCGATCCTGTTTTTCGCGCAGGACCGCGAGATTGCCGATACCGCACAGGCCGGCGACATCATCGGCATCCCCAACCACGGCACCTTGCGCGTCGGCGACACGCTGAGTGAACGCAACGACGTGCGCTTTACCGGGCTCCCCAACTTCGCACCGGAAATCCTGCGCCGGGTGGTGCTCAAGGATCCGACCAAGACCAAGCAGTTGCGCAAAGCACTCGACGACCTCAGCGAAGAGGGCGTGATCCAGGTGTTCTATCCCGAGATCGGCGCGCAGTGGATCGTCGGAGTGGTCGGCCAGCTTCAGCTCGACGTGCTCATTTCCCGGCTCGAGGCCGAGTACAAGGTTGCCGCCGCGCTCGAACCCGCACCGTTCGAGACCGCGCGCTGGCTCAAGGGCAGCGACGCCGCGCTCCAGGCGTTTGCCGATTTCAACCTGACCAACCTTGCGCGCGATCGCGACGGCGACCCGGTGTTCCTCGCGCGTTCGGCGTGGGATGTGGGCTATCAGCAGGAACGCAACCCCGAACTGATGTTCGGAGCGACCAAGGAACGGTGACGCGCCGCGAAATGTGCGATAGGCGCGGCTCATGACCATGCTCGGCCCAGTATCGCGCACTTTCATCTCGCAGCGGCTGCGGCTGCATTATCTCGACTGGGGCAACCCCGAGAAGCCGCCGCTGCTGCTGGTCCACGGCGGGCGCGACCACGCGCACAACTGGGACTGGACCGCGCAGGCGCTGTGCGACGAGTGGCACGTGATCGCGCTCGATCACCGCGGCCACGGCGACAGCGAGTGGGTCTCCGACGGCAACTATGCCGCCAGCGACATGGTCTACGACGTCGCCCAGCTGGTCCACCAGCTCGATCTGGCACCGGTGACGATCGTCGCGCACTCGATGGGCGGCAACGTCTCGCTGCGATATGCGGGGATATATCCCGAAATGGTCCGCAAGATCGTGGCGATCGAGGGACTCGGACCCTCGCCCGCGGTGATCGCCGAAATGACCGCCACGCCTTATCGGGAACGCGTGCGCGAATGGATCGAGAAGAAGCGCAATTCGGCGGGGCGCAGCCCCCGCAAGTACCCGACGATCGAGGATGCGCTGGCGCGGATGCGTGAGGAAAACAAGCACCTGACCGCTGATCAGGCGCGCCACCTGACGATCCACGGGGTCAACCGCAACGAGGACGGTACGTTCAGCTGGAAGTTCGACCCGCACCTCAACAACTGGCCGGTCGAGACCGGCTATGAGGAGCTGAAATCGGTGTGGGAGGCGATTAAGGCGCCTGCGCTGCTGCTCTACGGCGCCGACAGCTGGGCATCAAACCCAGAAAAGGATGGGCGGATCAAGTACTTCGGAACCGCGCAGGTGATCGAGTTCGAGAACGCCGGCCACTGGCTCCATCACGACCAGTTCGATCGGTTCATCGCCACACTGAGGGAGTTCCTCTGATGGAGTTTACCGACCACCTGACCGATGACCACTTCGCCATGATCGGACGCCAGGCGGTGTTCTTCGTCGCCACCGCAGCGGCCGAGGGCCGGATCAACCTCAGCCCCAAGGGACTGGCCGATACTTTCCGCGTGTTGGGCCCCAACCGCGTCGCCTACCTAGACCTGGGCGGATCGGGCAACGAGACTCACGCGCATCTGGCCGCAGATGGCCGAATCACGGTGATGATGTGCAACTTCGAGCAGCCCGCGCTGATCCTGCGGATCTACGGCACCGGGTTCGCGGTGCTGCCGAAGGACGACGAGTGGGCCGAACTGGCCGCGCATTTCGACCTTCTGCCCGGCACCCGACAGATCTTCGACATCGCCGTGAACAGCGTCCAGACCTCGTGCGGGTGGGGCGTGCCGCTGATGCACGTGGACAAGGAACGCGAGACGCTGGTCAAGTACCACCCCCAGTCAGATCGCGAAAAGTGGGTCGAAAAGTTGGCGGGCCGGACCCGCTCGATCGACGGGCTTCCGACGCGACCCACCGACCGCTTCATCGCCGGGAACGCCTGAGCGGTCGAACCGCTTCAAGTTCCCATGCGGATCACGGTTGCCAGCTACAATATCCACAAGGCAGTAGGGCTCGATCGCAAGCGCGATCCGGAGCGCATCCTGGCGATCCTGCGCGAGATCGACGCCGACGTGATCGCGCTCCAGGAATGCGACCGGCGCTTCGGCGAGCGGCCCAGCGTCATTCCGCGCGCCGCGCTCGACGACAGCCCGTGGACTGCGGTTCCGCTGGGGGTGCGCCCGCTGTCGCTCGGCTGGCACGGCAACGCAATCCTCGTCCGCAAGGGGATTGAAGTATCCGGCTGCTCGGTCGTGCCATTGCCGATGCTGGAGCCGCGCGGCGCGGTCTGTGCCGATCTGGCTATCGCAGGCAAGCCGCTGCGGATCGTGGGGATGCACCTCGATATATCGGGGCTGCGGCGGCACCACCAGGTGCGCAGTATCGTGGCCCACGCCCTCGATCGCAAAAAGCCCTCGCCCGCGGTGCTGATGGGCGATCTCAACGACTGGTCGCGCAACGGCCGCGCCTTGCGTGAGTTCGGCGAGGGTTGGTCGATGGTCGGCCTGGGGGCAAGCTTCCCCGCGCGGCGTCCGGTTGCCCCGCTCGACCGGATCGTTGTCTCGCACGACCTCGTCGTGGCGACTTGCGGTGTCCATCGCTCGGCGCTGGCAGCGCAGGCTTCGGACCATTTGCCTGTATGGGCCATGCTGACGCTTTAGGCATTGTTGCCTAAAAAACGGGCAGCGCGTTTGTGCGCCGCACAAGAACGCCACCTCCAAATCGTCGAAACACTAGCGATCCCCTTGTTGGCACGCCTCTTGCTGCAACAGCGAAGCCGGTAACGGTCCGGTGCCATCAAACGGGGGCGTGCATGAAATTCATCATCGCCATAATCAAGCCATTCAAGCTCGACGAAGTGCGCGAAGCGCTCAGCGCGTTAGGCGTGGCCGGGATGACGGTGTCCGAGGTCAAGGGTTTCGGGCGGCAGAAGGGCCAGACCGAAATCTACCGCGGCGCCGAATATTCGACCAACATGCTGCCCAAGGTGAAGATCGAGATCGCGGCGAGCGACGAGCTCGCCCCGAGCATCGTCGAGACCATCCAGCAAGTGGCGAGCACCGAAGCGATCGGCGACGGCAAGGTGTTCGTCCTCGACCTCGCTTCCGCCACCCGCATCCGTACCGGCGAGACCGGGGATACCGCATTATGAGCAGCTTGAGGGGGACCGACATGATCCGCAAATTCGCGTACGGCGCGGCCGGGCTGGGCGCCTCGCTGCTGACCGCCACCACCGCTTTTGCGCAAGAGACCGCCGCGGCGGTCGTTGCCGCAACGCCCGTCCCGCCACTAGCGCCGGATGCCACCGAAATCGCGGCTGCGGCCGCTACCACGCTGATCAAGGCGCCCACCGTCGAACAGATGGCGGGCATGGTCGACAAGGGCGACACCGCCTGGATGCTCGTTTCCTCTGCGCTGGTGCTGATGATGAGCGTGCCCGCGCTGGCGCTGTTCTACGGCGGGCTGGTGCGCACCAAGAACATGCTCAGCGTGCTGATGCAGGTGTTCATGATCGTTTCTGTCGCTGCGCTGGTTTGGGTCTGCTGGGGATACACAATGGCCTTCACCAGCGGCGGACCGTACATCGGCGGCTTCTCCAAGGCCTTCCTGATGGGGGTCGACGGGACCACGTTCGCGGCGACCTTCTCCAACAACGTCTACCTGCCCGAATACGTGTTCGTCATCTTCCAGATGACCTTCGCGTGCATCACGCCGGCGCTCATCGTCGGCGCCTTTGCCGAACGGATCAAGTTCACGCCGCTGATGATCTTCGTCGTGGCATGGCTGACCGTGGTCTATTTCCCGATCGCGCACATGGTGTGGTACTGGGCCGGGCCGGACTTCCTGCCCGATGCGCCGACCGACTACGGCCTGCTGTGGGGCATGGGCGCGCTCGATTTCGCGGGCGGCACGGTGGTCCACATCAACGCCGGGATCGCGGGCCTCGTCGGCTGCCTGATGATCGGCAAGCGCGTCGGCTTCGGCCGGGAAGCCACCCCGCCGCACTCGCTGACGATGACGATGATCGGCGCCTCGCTGCTGTGGGTGGGCTGGTTCGGGTTCAATGCCGGGTCCAACCTCGAAGCCAACGGGGTGACCGCGGTCGCGTTCATCAACACCTTCGTGGCAACCGCCGCGGCGGCTGTCAGCTGGGCGATCGTCGAGCAGATCCACCACAAGCGGCCTTCGCTGCTCGGCGCCGCGACCGGTGCGGTCGCGGGGCTGGTGGCGATCACCCCGGCCTCGGGCTTCGCCGCGCCGATGACCGCGATTCTGCTCGGCCTGGTGGTCTCGCCGATCTGCTATCTGTTCGTCAGCAAGGTCAAGAACGCGCTCAAGTACGACGACACGCTCGACGTGTTCGGGGTCCACTGCATCGGCGGGATCGTCGGCGCGCTGGGCACCGCGATCGTCGCCGACCCCGCGCTCGGCGGACAGGGCTTCTTCGATTACACCGTGTTCCCCGCGGTGGTCGGCGAATACGACATGGCCGGACAGTTCATGACCCAGCTCAAAGCGGTGCTGATCACCCTGGCATGGTCGGGGATCGGTTCGGCGGTGCTGTTCGGCCTGCTCAAAGTCACCATCGGGCTGCGTCCTTCCGAGGAAGCCGAGCGCGAGGGACTCGACCTGGCCGAGCACGGAGAGCGCGCCTACAACTATTAATATTCAAGAACTTGGCGGGGCCGGGGCAAGTATCCCCTCCCACGAACCCCGGTTCCGCCATCCGATGTTCCTCCTGCGAACACACTCAAGGGGTCCGAGCCAGCCGCTCGGGCCCTTTTTTTGGCACAAGTTACAACTGTGACTTTCTTGAAACACCGGCGCGGGAAAGATGCGCAGCGCGGGCGCTTCGCCTTGAACCCGGACGGCAAGCGACCGAAAGGCAGGGTAGGCGCGCGGTTCACCAGAAACCGCGGCCTGCCAGGAGGAAAAATCATGCCCCGCAATCCGATCGCCCGCCGCCGCTGTGCAGCCTTGCTCGCCGGAATCTCGATCCTTTCATTCGCCACCCCCGCACTCGCGCAGGATGCCGAAGCCGCAGAGACCACTGGCAACGAGATCGTCGTCACCGCGACCAAGCGTGACCAGACGATCCAGGACGTGCCGTTCTCGATCAACGCGCAGACCGCCGCCGATATCGAAAAGTCCGGCTCGAACAGCCTCGAGGATGTCGCGCGCAATGTTGCCGGGCTTTCGGTGCAGAACCTCGGGCCGGGGCAGAGCCAGGTCTCGGTGCGCGGCGTTTCGGCGGGCCAGGTCGTGCGCGACCAGCCCGGCGTGAAGGAGCAGGTCGGCGTCTATCTCGACGAAAGCGTGATCTCGCTGTCGCTGTTCACCCCCGATTTC
>JAUYQH010000055.1 GCA_030697365.1 Novosphingobium sp.
CCTTCGATGATCTGGCGAACCCTCGTGACCTGCGCGGCGTTGCTTGGCGCGAGCTCGCCACGGCCCAGCCAGAGCGAGTCCTCCAGTCCGACACGGACATGCCCGCCCATGCTCGCAGCCATCGCCGCGACCTTCATCTGCGCCTGCCCTGCAGCCAGCACCGACCAGCGATAATCATCGCCGAACAGGCGGTCGGCGGTGCGCTTCATGTGCATCACGTCGTCGGGATGGCTACCGATCCCGCCGAGCAGACCGAAGCAGGTCTGGATGAACAGCGGGGCCTTCACCAGCCCTTCGCTGTAGAAGTAGGCGAGATTGTAGAGGTGGCTGGTGTCGTAGCATTCGAACTCATAGCGCGCACCGGTCGCGTTCAAGGTCTCCAGCGCGTAGCGGATGTCTTTGAAGCTGTTGCGGAACACCAGGTCGTGCGAGCCTTCGAGCATCGGCTTTTCCCAGTCGTGCTTGAACTCCTTGTAGCGCTTGAGCATCGGGAACAGTCCGAAGTTCATCGAGCCCATGTTGAGGCTGGCAACTTCGGGTTTCCATTGGGCGGCTGGACGCACCCGCTCCTCGACCGCCATGTAGGGCGAGCCGCCGGTGGTGAGGTTCACCACCACATCGCTGCTTTGTTTGATAACGCGCAGGAACGGTTTGAAGGCTTCGGGCGACTGATCGGGGCGGCCATCGACGGGATTGCGCGCGTGGAGGTGAACGATCGCCGCGCCGGCCTCGGCCGCGCCCAGCGCGCTCGCGGCGATTTCCTCGGCGGTCACCGGCAGGTGCGGCGACATCGACGGGGTGTGGATCGAACCGGTGATCGCACAACTGATGATGACTTTGTTTGCAGCCATGAGGCTCTCCTGTCAGATTTGCGCGGCGAGCGGGTGCCAGGCGCGATCCAGCGCCTCGCGGTGGTCGGGCGAGGCGATGGCGATCAGCGCCGCGGCGCGCTCGGGATAGGTCTTGCCGCGCAGGTCCGCCGCGCCATGCTCGGTGACGACCGCATCGACATCGAAGCGGGACAGCGAGACCGGGCCGTGGCCCTGGCCCGGTGCGACGATCCGGCTGGTGGGACCAGCCGCCGCGGGCAGTGCGATGATTCTGAGTCCTCCATTGCTGACTCGCGCGCCACGGGCATAGTCGCTCGCTCCGCCGGGGCCGGACTGGAAGCCGCGCGACGAGGCTTCCGAATAGACCTGGCCGAACAGATCGACTGCCATCGCCGAGTTGATCGTGACCAGCCCTTCGATCGCGGCGAGCGTAGCCGGATCGTGGGTGACGGTAACGGGGCGGAACTGGAAATGCGGATCGTCCAGACCCGTGTAAAGCTCCGGACTCCCGATCGCGACACCGACCAGCGCCGAAGCGCCGGGCGCCATCGCACCCGAACGGACTAGGACCAACGCTCCATCGCCGACAAGTCCGGTATGGAGCCGGAGCTTGCGATGGCTCGACAGCGCACGAAGCACTGCGTCGGGAATTTTGCCGAGCCCGGTCTGCAAGGTCGCGCCATCGGGAACCAGCGAAGCGACATTGGCAGCGATCCGGGCACTGACCGGATCGGAGGAAGCTTCGGGCATTCCGCGCAACACCTGCGCGCTTTCGTAGCAGGCGGTCAGCTCGGCGAAGGGAATGCCGGGATCGCCCGGCGTGCGCGGCATGGCGGGGTTGATATGCGCAATCCGCACCGGGATTTCACGCCACAGCGCGGCGACGAAGGCGACCTCGGTGCCGAAGCTGCAATTGCCGGCGACGTCGGGCGGGGCGCACATGAACAGCGTTGCACGGGGCCGCTCGCGCCGGACCAGCGCGAGGATATCCTGGTAACACAGCGGCAGGAACCGCGCCGCCGCGCCACGCGCTCGCAGTTCGGGGGTCTGGAAGAAGGTGGTGACGCGCGAAGCCGGTCCCGCCTTCCAGCCGTGACGGTTGAGACCGGGCACGAATATCCCGGCGAAGTCCATGTCGCCCAAGGCTGCGCCTGCCGCAGCGACTTCGGCCGCAAGCAGGTCGGACTCTGCCGAACACGACGAAACCAGCGTCATCCCGCCCGGCGGCAGCACCGCCGCAAGCTCGCCGGAACGCAGCACGCGCGGGGACGTAGTCATCGCTCCGTCCCCGCCACCGCCTACTTTACGAAAGCAGGGAAATCGGGAGTCCGCCGTTCGGTGAAGGCGCGCACGCCCTCCTTCGATTCCTCGGTATCGTAGAACAGCTTGACCGCGTTGAGCGCCATCATCGAGATGCCCCGGATGCTCTCGCTGTCCGCATTGAACGAGCGCTTGGCGAGAGCCAAGGCAGTGGGTGAACGCTGGCCAAGCGTCTCGGTCCAGGCGTTAACCGCAGCGTCCAGTTCCGCCGCGGGAACCACCTTGTTTACCAGGCCCATGTCGTAAGCCTGCTGGGCAGTGTACTGTTCGTTGAGGAACCACATTTCGCGCGCGCGCTTGTCGCCGATGTGGCGCGCGAGTAGGGCGGTGCCCCAGCCACCATCGACCGATCCGACTTTGGGTCCGACCTGCCCAAACTTGGCTGTGTCCGCGGCAATGGTGAGGTCGCACAAGGTTGCAAAGACATTGCCCCCGCCGATGGCGAACCCGTTGACCCGCGCGATCACCACTTTGGGTATGTCGCGTATGATCGACTGGAACTCGTCGATCGGCAGGCCGACGATGCCGCGGCCGTCATACTGACCTTCGTGTGCGCTCTGGTCACCGCCGGTGCAGAATGCCTTGTCGCCCGCGCCGGTCAGGACCACGCTCGATACGCCGCGATCGTCGGCGGCGAGCTTGAAGGCGGCAATCAGTTCCTCGATCGTCTGCGCGCGGAACGCGTTGTAAAGCTGCGGCCGGTTGATGATCACCCACGCGGCCCGACCGCGTATCTCGTAGAGGATGTCTTCGAATTGTTGAGCCATGACGTGTTCCTTGAATGGGTGGGGGAAGCCGGACCGGCTCAGATCATGTTCATGCCGCCGGACACCGAGATCGCCTGTCCGGTGATGTAGGCGCCATCGTCCGAAGCGAGCAGCGCAACGATCCCGGCGTAGTCCTCGGGCTCGCCCATGCGTTTTAACGGAATGCCGCGGACCATGGCGTCCTTCCACTTTTCGGCGTCGGGGCCTTCGCCCACGACCGAGGCCATCATCGGGGTGTTGGTCGGTCCCGGGCAGACACAGTTGGCGAGCACGTTCTTGCGCGCAAGTTCGCGCGCGATCGACTTGGTGAAGCTGATCAATCCGCCCTTGCAGGCCGAGTAGACCGCTTCGTTGCTGGTGCCGACCTTGGCCGCGTCCGAGGCAATGTTGATGATCCGCCCGCCGCCGCGCTTCGCCATGCGTCCCGCCACCGCAAAATGGGTGTTGAGATTGCCGGTGAGGTTGATCGCGATGACCTTGTTCCAGAACGCTGGATCGGTCGCCAGGAACGGCTGCGGCTTGTCCCAGCCCGCGTTGTTGACCAGCACCCAGACCGGGCCGAGATCGTCCTCGACGGCGGCGACCGCTGCTTCGACCGCAGCGAAATCGCTGACGTCGACCTTCCACGTCTTGACCGTGGCATTCCCGGCCAGCGCCGCGGTTTCATCGCCCGCCGCCACGCTGAGGTCGAAGATCGCAACCTTGCAGCCTTCTTCCGCAAGGCGCAGCACTAATGCTCTGCCGATGCCTTGTCCGCCGCCGGTTACGATCGCGACTTTGCCTGCCAAACCTTTCACACATTCCTCCATTGATGCTGTGAGCCGTCAGGACTCGATATCCTGCCCGCCTTCGACGTCGCCGCCAACGAGTTCGAGCAATCGTCTCTTGATCTTGACCAGCGCGCGCGCGGCCTCGTCGAGTTCTTGCTCGGTGACGGCAGCGAGAATATCGGTTTCCACGTCATCGACATTCTCGCGAATGGTCGCAACCAGCTTCTGCCCGG
>JAUYQH010000077.1 GCA_030697365.1 Novosphingobium sp.
GCAGGACTCGAACCCGGCAGTATCAGGATCATGGTCGTGGCCACGGAGACTCCGGCAGCGATGTTCGCGCTGGGAAGTTACACCCCGCCGCACGAACGATTGATCGGGCTGACCTGGGGTGCGGAAGACCTTGCCGCCGCAATCGGCGCGACGGCGAACAAGGAGGCCGACGGGACCTGGACCGAACCTTACAGGATCGCGCGCTCGCTGTGCCTGTTCGCTGCCGCATCCGCTGAGGTCGCGCCGATCGACACGCTGTATTCCGATTTTCGAGACACCGCCGGACTTGAGGCCGATTGCCGCAAGGCGCGGCGCGACGGCTTTATCGGCCGGATCGCGATCCATCCCGATCAGGCCGAGACGATCAACCGCTGCTTCACGCCGTCCGACGAGGATGTGGCCCATGCCCGCCGGATCGTTGCCGCGTTTGCCGCGCAGCCCGATCTCGGGACAATCGGGATCGACGGCAAGATGTATGACATCCCCCACCTGAAGGCCGCGCAAAAGACGCTGGCCGCTGCCGGAGAGCAGACATGACCGCTACCCGTCCCTTGCCGACCGAGGAGGACTTGCTCGCCATCCGCGAAGGCGTGCGTGCCGCCATCGCGCCGTTCGGCGACGATTATTGGCTCGATCGCGACAACAGCGGCGAGTTCCCGCGCGATTTTCACCGGGCGATGGCCGATGGCGGCTGGCTTGGGATCACCATGCCCGAGGAATACGGCGGATCGGGCCTGGGCGTGACCGAGGCGATGACGATGATGAACGAGGTTGCGTCTGGCGGGGGCGGGTTCGCCGCGGCATCGACCATCCACATCAACCTGTTCGGTCCGCATCCGATCGTGGTCAAGGGCACGCCCGAGCAGAAGGCGCGCTGGGTGCCGCGGCTGGTCGCGGGCCAGGATCAGGTCTGCTTCGGGGTCACCGAACCCGACGCGGGGCTCAACACCACCCGGATCAAGACTTTCGCCGAGAAGGTGCCCGGCGGCTATGTTGTCCACGGGCAAAAGGTCTGGACCTCGACCGCGCAAGTCGCGAACAAGATCATGCTGCTGACCCGCACGACCAAGTTCGAGGACTGCGCGCGGCCAACCGACGGCATCACCATCTTCTACACCGATCTCGATCGCTCGAAGATCGACGTCCACCTGATCCCCAAGATGGGGCGGAAGGCGGTCGATTCGAACGCAATCTTCATCGACGGGCTGTTCATTCCCGAGGAGGACCGGATCGGCGAGGAGGGCAGGGGCTTCGGCTACATCCTCCACAGCCTCAACCCCGAGCGCATCCTGATCGGTGCCGAGGCGATCGGCATCGGCCGCGACGCGCTGCGCCGGGCAACGGCTTACGCTAAGGAGCGCGTGGTGTTCGACCGGCCTATCGGGATGAACCAGGGCATCCAGCACCCGCTCGCCGAGAAATGGATGTACCTCGAAAGCGCGTGGCTGATGGTCGAGAAGGCGGCGCGGCTGTATGACAGCGGCCTGCCCTGCGGGGCCGAGGCCAACGCCGCCAAGTTCCTCGCCGCCCGCGCCTGCCACGATGCGGCCTGGCAGGCGGTCGCGACCCACGGCGGGTTCGGTTACGCCAAGGAATACCACGTCGAGCGGCTCTATCGCGAAGCCGCGCTGACCCGTCTCGCGCCGATTACCGAACAACTGATCATGAGCTTCATCGCCGAGAAGGTGCTTGGCCTGCCAAAGAGCTATTGAGGATAATCGGATGGGAATGATGGACGGCAAGTCGGTGTTGGTCACTGGCGCGGGCCGCGGGGTGGGGCGCGGGATCGCGCTGGCAATGGCGGCCGAAGGCGCGGCGGTGGTGGTCAACGACCTTGGCGTGGCGATCAGCGGGGAGGGTACGGACGATGCCTCTCCGGCCGAGCAGGTGGTCGAGGAAATCCGCGCCGCCGGGGGCCGGGCGCTTGCCAACCACGACAGCGTTTCCGATTGGATTGGCGCGGGCGCGATGGTCAAGGCGGCGGTCGACGGGTTCGGGCGGATCGACGCAGTGGTCAACAACGCGGGCAACTTGCGCGACGTATACTTTCACAAGATGAGCCCCGAGGATTTCCGCGCGGTGGTCGATGTCCACCTTCAGGGCAGCTTCAACACCAGCCGCGCCGCCGCGCCGTTCTTCAAGGAGCAGGAAAGCGGCGCTTACGTGCACATGACTTCGACCAGCGGGTTGATCGGCAACTTTGGCCAGGCAAACTATTCCGCGGCCAAGCTTGGCATCGTCGGCCTTTCGAAATCCATCGCGCTCGACATGCAGCGCTTCAAGGTCCGGTCCAACGCGATCGCGCCGTTCGCCTGGACGCGGATGATCGACTCGATCCCGACCGACACCCCCGAACAGAAAAAGCGCGTCGATACTCTGAAGACGCTCGATGCGGACAAGATCGCGCCACTGGTGGTGGCGCTGTGCAGCGCCCGGGGGGCAAGCGTGACCGGGCAGATTTTCGCCGTGCGCAACAACGAGATCATGCTGTTCTCGCAACCGCGCCCGATCCGAACCGCCCACACCGCGGACGGCTGGAGCCCCGAAAGCGTCGCCGAACGTGTGTTCAACCAGTTCGCTAACGACTTCTACCCGCTGCACCGCTCGTCCGACGTGTTCACGTGGGATCCGGTGTGAGTATCGCCACCGAGCTTCGCGCGAAGTTGCGCATCCCGGTGATGGCCGGGCCGATGTTCATCGCCTCGACCGCCGACCTGGTGATCGCGCAGTGCAACGCGGGGATCATCGGCGCGATGCCGGCGCTCAACCCGCGTTCGACCGCCGATCTCGACGCGGACATCGCCCGCATTCGCGCGGCGGTGGGAGACAGGCCTTACGGGATCAACCGCGACGAAGCGGTGTTTCCCGATGCCGACTACTGGAACCCGGCGAGGCCCGGCACATGTTGTTCGGCTACGGCATCACCGCTGCCTCGGCGCGCGGCTCGCCGAGTTGCAGCTCGCCACGCTGATCGAGGAAATGGCCAGGCGCGACACGGAGGTCGCGATCACCGGTCAGGCCGAGCGGCTGCCGTCGTGCTTCACCAACGGCTTCCACCGCCTGCCCGTGATCCTGAGCCGCGGCAATGGCGGAGCCATTCCAGCGCTACAAGTGCCTCAACTGCGGGATGATCTACGACGAGGCGCTGGGCCTGCCCGAGGAAGACATCGCCCCCGGCACACGCTGGGCCGCCGTTCCCGACGACTGGATTTGCCCCGAATGCGGCTCGGAAAAGCGCGACTTTACCCTGATCGACCGGGCATGATTCCCGGCGCATTGCGCGGTACCCTCGCCGGGAGACTCCGAGGTCGGAGACCGAGAAGGACCCGCCCTCCATGTCCTCGAAGCCGAGCCGCCCGGCCCTTTCGATCGGGGAGGCTTGATGGCGAGCCGGTCGATCCGCGTCGTGTGCAGATACGGGCGATCAGCACTCCTTTGCCCGGACCGCCACCTCGATGGTTCCGTCCACCACTCGCGTCGCGAAAGTCCCGACCGGTTTTTCGGCTGGCGGATTGAGCGCCGCACCGGTTTCGAGATCGAAGCGGGCACCATGCGCCGGGCAGGCGATCCAGCCGTTGCGGATGAGCCCACGTTCAAGCGGCGCTTCGGCATGGGTGCATTTGTTCTCGATGGCGTGCAGGTTGCCCCGACTGTTGCAGACCAGAATCGAGCAGCCGCCGATCGCAATGGCGACCGCGCGCCCTTCGGGCACCATCTCGACGCGCATCACCGGCACAAACTCCGCACCACCCATCAAGCCGTTCCTTCGGGCGACTGTTACCGCTGAATGGCGGGGACTGAAAGGAACTCGATCGCCAAAAACGCCACTAAGCGCCGAAGATCATGCGCCTGATCCACCCCAAAAGGTCCTTGATGCGGCCAACCGTAGTGACCGGCGGATCCGGCTTGGCCAAATTTATCCGCGCACGAAGGCTATGGCTAGCGGGAGCAGCAGGGGGTTCGTCGAACCATTCCGCTGGCGATGAAACTGGTCCCTCCAATTCGTCCGGAACCGCTTCGCGAACATCCCAGGGATGATCGATTCTTGCAGCGTCGCGGTCGTGCTCATTGGGGAGTTCCCGACTATCCGCATCCTGGCCATCGCCCGGCATATCGATGGGGCTGGCAGGCCCGAACGGAAATTCGGCGATAGCCGACGGCTCGGGTGGATCGGGGAAATGGTCGGAGGGTTCGGTCTCGCCCCAAGCCGCGCCATCGGCCGGGGCTGCGGCCTCGGCCAGATCGGCAACAAAAGCGCCCTCCAGCACGCGGGCAGGCGCGTGTTCGTGGTCGGTAATCAGCTGCTGGGCCGCCATTTCGCTATACTCGACCGCTTCCCTGGCGCCGTCCTCGTCAAGCGCAATGACCGGCGCCTTGGCCCCCTTGCGCGAAACGAGGGTGAGCAGACTGGCCACGCCGGAAAGCTCCTCGGAAAGCTCCTCGTTGTCCGAGGGGGAATGATCGGTCGATTCCTCCGATCGTGCTTCGCCGGGAGCGGCCTCGGCAGCCTCCTGCGTCATGCATTCGTCGCTGCCCGCCACGGGGGCATCGAAGAAGGGATAGATCCCGTCGCAAGCCGCCAGTATACATAACGGCCGGGGCAGTCCCTTCTTGCGGATCGTATCGCGCAAAGACTGGTGCATCAGCGCGGCCAGGTAACAGGCCCCGATCGTGCCGGCGCGAATTTCTTCCTCGTCCGGACCGACGGTGTCGAAAAGCCGGTCTTCGAGTTCGACAATTGCGCCGTAGAGGTCGTCGATGCCCTTGATCGAAAGCGTGGCGTCGGTCGCCTGGTAGTCGCCCTGCCATTCGAACCCGTCGCGCGAATAGCCGTCGAGCAGGTCGTCACGCGTGGCGTCCGAAAACGGGTAGGCGTCGTCGTTGAAATAGAAAGTCTTGACGAACGGCTGCAAGCGCCCGCGCGAGGGGCCCGGACCGCCAAGCGCCCGGGCATCGGCAAGGGTGACACCGATGGCCGAAATCGGATGGTTCGGCCGGTCGTGATCGCACAGCCGGTCGGCGAGCCGGTGCCAGCCGGCAAACTCCACGTCTGCAGAGGTCACATCGAGAAAGCGCGGCGGCAGGACGCGGCCGAAGCCTGTGCAGGGCTCCAGCAGGGCGCGCAGCCTCTCAACGGCCTCGTCGACCTGGTCCAGCCGCAGCATGTCTTCGATCGAATGCCGAAAATCGTGCTCGACCATCCCGTCGATGGTGATGATCTCCATCCGAGCTCTCCGGCAGTCGTGGTCAACGCAGCCTAGCCCAGATTGGTTGACGCGGGGTTACCCGGTACCTCGGTTTTGACGACAGTTGCTTGGAGGACTGGCTGGGGCGGCAGGATTCGAACCTGCGAATGCCGGCATCAAAAGCCGGTGCCTTACCACTTGGCGACGCCCCATCAGGCGGCGCGCTTATAGCGGGCGGGGGCGCGAAGGGAAGGGCGGAACCGCGGAGCGCGCCGGTCGTTCGCGCTGGATGACCGAAATGGGTGCACGCGCGGGCAAATCTGGCCTGATCTACTGCGACGACAGCCTGCCTGGCCTCACCCGCCGCAAGGCGGGGCGTGGCTGGGCCTATTTCGACGCGGCGGGCAAGCGGGTGACCAAACGCGACGAGATTGATCGCCTTAACCGCATCGCCTTGCCCCCGGCTTACGTCGACGCGTGGTTCTGTCCGGCCGACAATGGCCATCTCTTGGCCACCGGGATCGATGCCAAAGGGCGCAAGCAATATCGCTATCACCCCGATTTCCGCGCCCGCAAGGAAGGCGAGAAGTTCGATTCCACTGCGCAATTCGGGCGCCTACTGCCGCTCGTCCGCAAGCGGGTCGAGGACGATCTGCGCTCGCCCAGGCTCAACCAGGAACGCGCGGTGGCGAGTATCGTCCGCCTGCTCGATACCGGCGCAATCCGCGTCGGCAACGAGACGTATGCCAAATCCAACAAGAGCTTCGGCGCGACCACGCTGCGGATGCGCCATGCCGAGGTTGCGGGAAGCGTCCTGCGGCTGCGGTTCAAGGCGAAGTCGGGCAAGCTGTGCGAAATGAAGGTCACCGATCGCAGCCTCGCCCGCTTCGTCAAGCGGATGCAGGACTTGCCTGGCCAGCACTTGTTCCAATACCTAGACGAAGCGGGCGAGGCGAAGCCGGTCGGGTCGGCCGAGGTCAACGACTACTTGCGCGAGACGATGGGCGAAGACTTCACCGCCAAAAACTTCCGCACCTGGCACGCCAGTGTCATCGGGCTGCAGACGCTAGCCGAGGCGGACGGTGCGATGACGGTCAAGGTGCTGGCCGAGCAAGTCTCCGAACGGCTCGGCAATACTCCCGTGATCGCGCGCAAAAGCTACATCCACCCCGCGGTGATCGTGCTGGTCGAACGCCAGATCAAATGGCGCGAGACGCTCAAGCTGCCGCGCGCGACGCGGGGTCTCAGCCGCTTCGAGCGGGCGCTGATCGACTTGCTCGAAAGCGGGCCGAGTGCGGCCAAGCTGATTGCGGCGGCCTGAGCCGGGTTTCCTCAGCCGCCAAAAGTCTCCCCGGATTCGGCCTTGCGCCGCATCAAGGGCGCCACTTCGAGTCCGTGACGTTCCAGCCCGGCGACCACCTTCGCCAGCCCCTCGTGGTCCGCCCAATACATCGGCCCGCCAGTCCACGCCGGCCAGCCATAGCCGTTGAGCCAGACGGTATCGATGTCCGAGGCGCGCTGGGCCATGCCTTCGTCGAGGATCTTGGCGCCCTCGTTGATCATCGGGTAGAGCAACCGCTCGCGGATTTCATCCCGGCCAATCGTGCGCTGCGGCTTGCCCTGCTTGGCGGCGAAATCTGCGACCAGCGTCGCGACTTCGGGCGAAGGGGTGCGCTTGCGGTTCTCGTCGTAGTCGTACCAGCCCTTGCCGGTCTTCTGCCCCCATCGTCCCACCGCGCACAAGGCGTCGCGGATCGTCTCGACGCGCGCGGGATCGCGATGCCAGCCGATGTCGAGCCCGGCGAGGTCGCTCATCTGGAACGGTCCCATCGGAAACCCGAACTCGAGCAGCACGTCGTCGATCTCGTTGTAGGCGGCGCCTTCCATCAGCAGCGCCTGCGCCTGCTGCTGGCGCGGGGTCAGCATGCGGTTGCCGATGAAGCCGGGGCATACGCCCGAGACCACGGCAATTTTTCCGATGCGGGGGGCGAGGCCCATCACCGTTGCCAGTTCGCTCGCGCCGGTCTTCGCGCCGCGCACGACTTCGAGCAGCTTCATCACGTTGGCGGGAGAGAAGAAGTGCATCCCCAGCACCGCCTCGGGCCGCGAGGTCTGCGCTGCCATCTCGTCGACGTCGAGGTAGCTGGTGTTGCTGGCGAGAATCGCGCCGGGTTTGGCGATGGTGTCCAGCCGCGCGAAGATGTCCTTCTTGAGGTCCATGTTCTCATAAACCGCCTCGATCACCAGATCGGCCCCGCCCAGGTCGTCGAATGCGAGGCTCGGGATGAGCAACGCCATCGCCCGCTCGACTTCGTCTTCGCTCATCTTCCCGCGCTTGACCGAATTTTCGTAGTTGCGGCGGATCGTTGCCACCCCCTTGTCGAGATTGGCCTGCTCGGCTTCGACGATGGTCACCGGGATGCCCGCGGTGAGGAAGTTCATCGCGATCCCGCCCCCCATCGTACCCGCGCCCAGCACGCCGACGCGGGCGATCGGCTTGAGCGGGGTGGCGGCGGGGATGTCGTCTATCGTGGCGGCGTTGGCGCGCGCGGATTCGATGTGGTCTTTGGCGCCGGGCAGAGGTTCGGATGGCATGGCTATCTCCCGTGTAGTCTACCGTGAGGGGTAAGGTGGATCACGCGTAACTCTCCTCCACTGCCCCATAAATCAGCGTCTTCAACTGGCGGCGGACGGGATAAGTCGAGGACGGCGAGAGCTGGGTCATGAACACCATGTGCAGCCGCTCGACCGGATCGATGAAGAAAAAGGTCGAGTACATCCCGCCCCAGTAGAACTCGCCCGCGCTTCCCGGGACCAGCGCGCGCGCGGGATCGAGCGTCATCGCGAAGCCCAACCCGAACCCGGCCCCAGCGTTGCTCGCCTCGCTGAACAGCGATTGCGACACCGCGGCGAGGTCCGCTCCGCCGGGAAGCTGGTTGCGGGTCATCAGGTCGAGGGTCTTGGGGCTGACGATCCGCTGCCCGTTCAGTGCGCCGCGGCCGATCAACATCCGGCAGAAGCGGTCGTAGTCCGCAACCGTGGAGACGAGACCGCCGCCACCGCCTTCGAACTTGGCGGGCGCGGTGAGTTTGCTGTCGATCCCCTTGTCGATCAGCCGGGGCTCCTTGCCAAGGGCATAGGCCCAGCAGTCGGTCAGTCGGGCGCGCTCGGATTCTGGCAAGTGGAACCCCGTGTCGACCATGCCGAGCGGCGAAAAAATACGCTCGTGGAGCACCTGGCCCAGCGGCTTGCCTTCGATCCGGCTGATCACCACGCCCAGAACGTCGGTCGATACCGAATAATTCCAGCCGGTGCCCGGCGCGAACTCGAGCGGAATCTTGGCCAGTTCAGCGATGAACCAGTCGAACCCTTCCATCGATCGCCCGCCGTCGGGCAAAGTCTGGCGATAGGCGGCATCGACGCTGGTGCGGTTCTGGAAGCCGTAAGTCAGCCCCGACATATGGGCCAGCAGGTCGACCATCCGCATCGGCGCGCACGGCTTGGTCGGGGCGAACGGCGCGGCGCCGCCCCCGCCGTTGTAGACGCCGAGGGTGGCGAACTCGGGGATCACCCGCGCTACCGGATCGTCGAGCGCGACTTTGCCTTCCTCGACCATTTGCATGAACGCGATCGAGGTTACCGGTTTGGTCATCGAGGCAATACGGAAAATCGCGTCAGGCTCGAGTGGCGTACCATCGGCGCGGGCGTTGCCTAGCGTGGCGCGGTACACCGGCTCGCCGTCGCGGGCGACGAGGATGTCGGCCATCGGCAGCTTGCCCGGGCCGATGTAGCGCTCTTGCAGGAATGGTTCGATCCGGGCGAGCCGTTCGACGCTCATCCCGCTCATATCGTCGAACCCCCGTCGACCACGATGGTCTGGCCATTGACGTAGCTACCTGCCCGGCTGGCGAGGAACACTGCGGCGCCCGCGATTTCCTCTGGCTCGCCGATGCGGCGCATCGGGTGTTCGCTGCTGAAGCGCGCCTGCGCTGCGGGATTGTCCCACAACGCCTTGGCGAAATCGGTGCGGATCAGGCCGGGGGCGATGGCGTTGGCGCGGATGTTGTGCTGGCCGACTTCGACCGCGAGGTTGCGGACCAGCGCCAGATCGGCGGCCTTGGAAACTGCGTAGGCTCCCAGCGTCGCCGATCCGCGCAAGCCCCCGATCGAGCTGATCACCACGATCGCGCCGTCGCGGCGCTCGATCATCCCGGGCAGGCACAGCTGGATCAGCCAGTGGTTGGACAGCACGTTGTTGTCTAGGATCTTGCGGAACTGGTCGTCCGAAATGCCGGTCATCGGCCCGTAATAAGGGTTCGACGCGGCGTTGCAGACGAGCACGTCGATCGGCCCGACTTCGGCCTGGGTGCGCGCGACGAGGTCTTCGAGCGCGGGCTTGGACGAGATGCTCGCGGCGATGGCGGAGGCGGCGCCGGGATGCCGCGCGTTGATCGCTGCGGCGACCACCTCGCACGCGTCCTGCTTGCGGCTGGAGATCACCACCCGCGCGCCATGATCGGCCATCGCCTCGGCAATCGCGCGACCGATCCCGCGCGAGCTGCCGGTGATCACCGCGACTTTGCCGGTGAGGTCGAAAAGGTCGGTCATGCATTTTCCTCGAACAAAGCGCCAAGCTCCTTTTTGAGGATCTTGCCGTTGGCGTTGCGCGGCAGCGTCTCGGCCATGAACACGATCCGCACCGGGACCTTGAACGCTGCCAGACGCGCGCGGACCCAGTCCTGCAACTCGGCCACGCTGGTGCTGGTGCCGGGGGCGAGGTGGACCACGGCCGCGGGTTCCTCGCCCAGCGTGCGGTGGGGTATGCCGATCACCGCGGCGTCGGTCACCGCGGGGTGATCGTAAAGCGCGTTCTCGACCTCGGACGAATAGATGTTCTCGCCGCCGCGGATCAGCATGTCCTTGGCGCGATCGACGATAAAGCAGAACCGATCCTCGTCGAGCCGGGCGAGGTCGCCGGTGCGAACCCAGCCGTCGATAAAGGTGGCCGCGGTGGCCTCGGGGTTGTTCCAGTAGCCCTTCACGATCATCGGCCCGCGCGCCCACAGCTCGCCGACTTCGCCGGTAGGCAGCTCGTTCTCGCCCGCGTCGTCCATGATCTTGAGGTCGGCGACGGGCACCGCGGGGCCGGCGCTGGTCGGCTTGGCAAGATAGTCCTCGGCGGCGATGCCGGTGACGGTGGCCATCGTTTCGGTCATCCCCCAGCCGTTGCCGGGCAGCGCGCCGAACTCCTCGCGAATCTTGCGGACCAGCTCGGGCGCGGACGGCGCGCCACCGTAGCTGATCGATTCGAGGCTCGACAGATCGTACTTGGCGCGGTCGGGATGCTCGAGCAGCTGCCACGCGATCGTCGGCACCCCGCCGGTGACGTTGACCTTTTCGCGCTCGATGATTTCGAACGCCTTGACCGTGTCCCACTTGTGCATGAACACCAGCCGGTGCCCCGCAGCGACCGCGCCCATGAGCATCGCCGAGCACGCGGTGACATGGAACAGCGGGATCACGGTGAGCAGTACTTTGGGGGTCGGCTCGGGCGGCGCCTCGCCTCGCCGCAGGAACGTGCGCGCGCCGTTGTAGCCCGACGACACGATGTTGGTGAGCAGGTTGCGGTGCGTGCCCAGCGCGCCCTTGGGATTGCCCGTGGTGCCGCTGGTATAGAAGATCGTCGCGTCGTCATCGGGGGCGAGGTCGGATTCGGGCAGGTCGCGCTCAGGCAATTCGCCATAACGGGCGGGTGACCCGATCACATCTTCAAGCCTGGTCGCGTTGGCGGGCGCCTGGTCGCAGCGGCTCACCAGGATGTCCTCGAGATGGTTCAGGGCGTGGCGGTGCGGAGCAATCCGCGCCAGCCGCTCGGCATCGCAGATCAGCGCTTTCGCCCCCGAATTGCTCAGCCCATAAGCCAGCTCAGCACCCGTCCACCACGCGTTGAGCGGCACGCAGATCGCGCCGATCGCGGTGACGGCGAAGAACGCCACCGGCCATTCGGGTAGGTTGCGCATCGCCAACGCGACGCGGTCGCCTTTCGTCACCCCGCTCGCGTGCAAATGCGCCGACAGCGCTGCGACCGCACGGAACCAGCCTTCGAAGCTGACCCGCTCGTCCTCATAGACTGCGAACGTGCGGTCGCCGTGCGCGCGCCCGGTCTCGACCAGCGCGGCGAGCGTGGGGATCGCGTTCTTCCAGGTCCGGGTGGGGATACCGCCGATCGCGACGGTCTCCATCTCGAACGGCGCGCCGGGCGCGCAAAGCAGAGCCTCGGCCTGGGCCATCGATATCGCGGGCCACGCGGCTGTACCGCTGCTGTTCGATGCCGGGGTATCAACCACTCGTTCGCCTCTCCGCCAGTCAGTGCTGACTGGGGATAGACCATTACCGCGCTGGCGCGTCAACGTAGCTCAGGCGGTTAACGCAGCCCCTTGCCCATCGGAAGCCAGGGTACGCACCCGTAACGTCGCCAGCGCGCCTACCAGCATCAGCACCCCCGCCAGCACCAGCGCATGGCGCGGGTCGCCGCCGAGCAGCGGGCGGTAGATCAGCGGCATCGTCAGCGTTTCGATGAGCATCGGGATCACGATGAACATGTTGAAGATGCCCATATAGACGCCATTGCGCTCGGGCGGGATCGCGCTGGCGAGCATCACGTAAGTGTTGCCCATCATCCCGGCCCAGCCGATCCCGATCCCGATCATCGGCAGGTACATCAGCTCGGCCGACCCAATCTGCCCGATGGCGAGCATCGCAAGGCCCGATGCGGTCAGGCACACCGCATGCGCCCAGCGCGCGCCGATCCGCCGCACGATGGGAATAAGGGCCAGCGCGCCGACGAAGGCGATGGCGTTGTAGAGCACGCCCATCTTCTGCGAGAGCAGCGTGGCGTCGAGGTAAGTCGAACTGGCCGCGTCGGTCGTGCCGTACAGCGCCTGGCTCACCGCCAGCGAGATATACTGCCAATAGACGAACATCGCGTACCACTGGCACAGCATCGCCAAGGCCAGGCGGCGCATCGCCGGTGGCATCTCGCGCAGCGCCAGGGCAATGTCGGCCAGCGTCGCTCTCACCCCCGATGGCCGGGCGCGCAACGCTGCGGCTTCCTCTGGCTCGAGCGGCAATTCGGGCACCCGCCAGATCGACCAGGCGATGCTCGCGATCGACAGGACCGCGCCGATGAGGAACGCGATCTTGACGATATCGGGAATGCCGTTGCCGACGTCGAGCGCTGTCGATACGCCAAACGCGGCGAGCAGCGAGGGCGCGGCGTAGGAGGCGCACTGAGCGAGTCCGGTAAACGCGCTTTGGGTGAGGAATCCGGCAGGCTGCTGGTCGGGTTCGAGCCGGTCGGCGACATAGGCGCGATATGGCTCCATCGTCACGTTGTTGCCCGCGTCGAGCAGCCACAACAATGAGGCCGCGATCCACAGTGCGGGGCTGTAGGGCATCGCCAGAAGGCACAGCGAGCAGATCACCGCGCCGATCAGGAAATACGGCGTGCGGCGGCCCAGCTTCGAGGTAGTGCGATCGCTGATCGATCCGATCAGCGGCTGGACGATCAGTCCAGTCATCGGCCCCGCCAGCCACAGCAGCGGCATCGTCGCTTCATCGGCACCGAGAAAGCGGTAGATCGGGGTCATGTTGGCCTGCTGCAGGCCGAAGCTGAACTGGAGCCCGAAGAACCCGATGTTCATCTCGACGATTCGCAGCAACGGCAGCCGCGGCTTGATCATTGCGCTCTCCTGTCAGGCTCTATCCCATGGCCGCCGCTTCGGGCGATCCGCAAGCATAATGAAGCATATCAGGATGAATTGCAATCGATTGCAAAGACGGCTTGCAATCGATTGCGTAATTCGGCTAGGGGCCGATTCGCATGGAACAGCCCAAAGCTGGTCTGGCCGAGGGAGATGGGAAAATGAGTATTCGAATCGCCGCACTGTTCGGTTCTGTTTCGCTAGCCGCTCTGGCCGTTCCGGCCTGGGCCCAGACTGCGCAAGCCCCCGAGGAGACAGTCGATTCGGGCGAGATCGTCGTCACCGGCGTTGCCCGCGGCACCAATCGCCTAGATACCTCGGTCTCGACCAGCAGCATCGACGATTCGACTATCCTCGAAACCGCGCCACGCTCGGCCGCCGAACTGCTACGCAATATCCCCGGCATCCGCGCCGAATCGTCGGGCGGCGAGGGCAACGCCAACATCAACGTGCGCGGCCTGCCGGTATCGACCGGCGGCGCCAAGTTCCTCCAGCTCCAGGAAGACGGGCTGCCGATCCTCGAGTTCGGCGACATCATTTTCGGCAACGCCGACATCTTCACCCGCGTCGACACCAGCATCGCCCGGGTTGAATCGATCCGCGGCGGTTCGGCTTCGACCTTCACCTCGAACTCGCCGGGCGGCATCGTCAACTTCATCACCAAGGACGGCAGCGAAGAGGGCGGCTCGGTCGTCCTGACCGCGGGTATCGACTATCGCGACTACCGGGTCGATGGCGAATACGGCGGGCAGCTTGGCACCGCCACCAAGTTCCATGTCGGCGGGTTCTACCGCCAAGGCGAAGGGCCGCGCGATGCCGGCTACGACGCCAACAAGGGCGGCCAGATCCGTGCCAACGTCACCCAGGATCTGGGCGACAAAGGGTTCGTCCGGCTCGACGTCAAGTATCTCAACGACAAGGCGGTCGGCTATCTGCCCAGTCCGGTGCGGGTCAACGGCACCAACGCCAATCCCGATTACAAGGCGATCCCCGGGCTCGACCCCAACAACCAGACGATCCACAGCAAGTTCTTCCGCAAGGTTCTGACGCTCGATCGCCAGAACAACCCCAACACCGACGACATCGGCGACGGGATGCGTCCCAAGGTCTTCGCGATCGGCGGGACGATCGACTATGACTTCAGCGATTCGATCAACTTCACCAACCGCGCGCGCTTCTCGGACATCAGCGGGCGGTTCATCTCGCCATTCCCGGCCGGCGTGGACAATGCGCAAGTGGTGGCCGATTCGGTCGGCGGCGCGGGTTCGCAGCTGTTCTTCGCGAGCGGACCCAACGCCGGCCAGCGGATCACCAGCCCTTCGACGCTCAGCGGCAACGGCCTGCTGATCCCGATCGTGCTGTTCAACACCAAGCTCAACAGCCTCGACAACCTGACCAACGACACCCGGCTTAACGGCACGTTCGAGATGGGCGGCGGCACGCTCAACGCCACCGCCGGCTTCTACTACTCGCGCCAGGACATCGCCACGACCTGGCTGTGGACCTCGCACCTGCTCGCCGCCGACGGCAGCAACGCCGCACTGATCGATGTTCGCAACGCAGCGGGCGTGCCGCAGACGCTCAACGGCACCGTCGCCTTTGGCGCAAGCTTCTTCGGCAACTGCTGCCGCCGCGAATATGATCTGCGCTACACCACCACCGCCCCGTTCGCGAGCCTCGGCTTCGAGACCGGCGCGCTCAACCTCGACGCCAGCGTTCGCTTCGATTCGGGAGACGTGAGCGGGTCGGTGCTGTCCGACGGTCCGGTGCGCACGATCGACGTCAACGGCAATGGTTCGATCCAGGTGCCCGAGACCAGGACGACGGTGCTCAATTTCGCCGGGCGCCAGCGGATCGACTACGACTACAACTACGTCTCATACTCGTTCGGCGCCAACTACCGGCTGGGCGACTCGGCCGCGGTGTTTGCGCGCTACAGCCGCGGCGCGCGCGCCAACGCCGACCGGCTGATCTTCGGCCCGGCGATCACCGCTGGCGGCGGGATCGCCAGCGAGGGCGCGGTGGTCGATTACGTCAAGCAGCTCGAAGGCGGGGTCAAGGTCCGCAGCGGGCCGTTCCAGGTCTACGCCACTGCCTTCCACTCGAAGACCGAGGAAACCAACTTCGACTTCGGGCTGGGCTTCTTCAGCAACAAGTACCGTTCCTACGGGCTGGAGCTCGAAGGCGCGGCGCGGTTCGGATTGTTCTCGCTCACCGGCTCGGCGACTTACACCGACGCCGAGATCACCTCGGCCTCGCTTTCGCCCGCCAATGTCGGCAACCGCCCGCGGCGTCAGGCCAAGTTCGTCTACCAGATCAGCCCGCAGGTCTCGAACGACCGTTTCGCGGTGGGCGCCAACGTGGTCGGGACGAGCGACAGCTTCACCCAGGACAGCAACCAGCTGAAGCTGCCCGGGTTCACCCAGGTCAACGCCTTCGCCAGCTTCAAGGCGACAGATCAGATCGAGCTGCTGGTCAACGCCAACAACCTGTTCAACACGACCGGGTTCACCGAAGCCGAGGAAGGCGCAATCCCCGCCAACGGTTTCGTCCGGGCGCGATCGATCAACGGGCGTTCGATCTCCGGCTCGGTGCGCTTCACCTTCTGACTTGGGGTTGCACTCCGGCGTCGGCGGCGGTTCGATCGCTACCGGCGCCGGGATCCTTGGTACGATCACCGAAAGGATCGCCGGCGTGCTTTGGCCGATAGCCACCTTGCGCTGGACCGCCGACAGCGCAGCCGCGGCGGGATCGCGACCGCGTGACTTTGCTCTGATCCTGCCGGCGCAAGTGCCGTCGCCGATCAGCGCGCTGACCGTGTGGGATGCGTGGCCGCTGCTGACGGAAGCCGGGGGCGTGTACCGCCAGCCGCCCGGCGGGCAACTGTGGTTCGCGCTTGCGGCACCGCGTCTGGCCGATCCCGATGCGCGCCACGCGCATGCCCGGATCCACCTGCTGCGACGCTCGGGCGACACTTTCGAAGCGCTCGGCCCGGCGTTTTTGGAAGGGTTCACTCCGGGCAGCCGCGAATGGTCGGGCAGCGCATCGATCGACGCAGCGGACCGCGTGACCTTGCGCTTCACCGCCGCGGGACGCAGGGGCGAGACGGCGCTGACTTTCGAACAGCGCCTGTTCGAGAGCCGTGGCGTGTTGGGCGAGGACGGGCGGATCGCGGACTGGACCACTCCTCGCGAAATCCTCGCGGCCGATGATGTCCTCTATCGCCGCGCCGATCAGGCCGAAGGCGAAATCGGTAAGATCAAAGCCTTTCGCGATCCCGAATTCTTCCGCGATCCGGGCGGCGCGGGCGATTTCCTTACTTTCACCGCATCGTCGGCGGCCACCCCGGGCGAGTTCGACGGGTTGGTCGGGCTGGCGCGGGCGCGGGGCGATGGGGCAGCGGAGCCGCTCGCCCCGCTGGTCGATGCCAGCGGCTTCAACAACGAACTCGAACGGCCGCACTTGCGGGTGTTCGACGGGCGCTATTACCTGTTCTGGTCGACTCAGACTCACGTCTTCGCGCCGGGGACCGGATCGTGGCCGACCGGGCTTTACGGCGCGATAGCCGACGAACTCGCCGGGCCGTGGCGGCTGCTCAACGGCAGCGGACTGGTCGCGGCAAACCCGCCCGCTGCGCCCCAGCAGGCCTATAGTTGGCTGGTGCTGCCCGATGGCTCGGTCACCAGCTTCGTCGATCGCTGGGCGGCGCAGGGCGAGCCTGCGTTCATCGGCGCCTTTGCCCCGTTTGCGCGGTTGCAATTTGACGGTGATCGGGTGACGCTCGCGGATGGCTGAACATTCGCAAATATGGGCCGGAGTCGAACTCGGTGGGACCAAGGCGATTGCGGTGGTCTGGCGCGAAGGGCGGATCGTCGATCGCACCGTGGTTCCCACCGGCGATCCGCAACAGACGATTGGCGCCATCGGCAATTGGCTCGCCGCTCACCCGCTGCGACCTGCTTTCGCTGGCCTCGGCATCGCCAGTTTCGGCCCGATCCGTCTCGATCCCGAGGCCGACGACTTTGGGCACATCCTTGCCACGCCCAAGCCTGGTTGGTCGGGCGCCCCGGTCTACACCGCGCTGGCCGAGCGGGTTGCCTGCCCCGTCGCGCTCGACACCGACGTCAATGCCGCCGCGCTCGCCGAGTACCGATGGGGAGCGGGGCAGGGCTACTCGAGCCTGGTCTATCTGACGATCGGCACCGGGGTCGGCGGCGGAATCGTGGTCGATGGCCACCCGGTCCACGGCGCGCTGCACCCCGAGATCGGCCATCTCCGGTTGCGCCGCGCCGAAGGCGATGTGTTCGCTGGCATCTGCCCGTTCCACGGCAACTGTATCGAAGGGCTGATTGCCGGTCCGGCACTGGCCGCGCGCTTTGGCGGCGATATCCATGCCGCTGGTGCCGACGACCCGCGCCGTAATTTCCTTGCGTCGGATCTTGCCGAGCTGTTCGCGACGCTGGTCATGATGGTTTCCCCCCAGAGGATCATGGTCGGGGGCGGGGTCGGGTTGGGTGTGCCGGGAATGCTCGACGCGGCCATCGCCAAAGTCCCTGCAATCCTCAACGGTTACTTGCCGCAACTCGACGTCGAAGCGCTGCGCACGATGATTGCGCCACCCCGCCTCGGCGCCGATGCTGGGCCGCTCGGAGCAATCGCACTTGCCCAGAGCGTTTCACACGGCTGACCGCTTGCCTGCACCGGTTTAGCGACTACCGTCGGTTGTAATGGATATTGCGCGCCGCCCCACCACCATGAGCCAGCTGGCCAAGCTCGCCGGCGTCTCGGTCTCGACCGTTTCGCGCGCGCTGGCGGGCAACCCAGCGATCAACGACCGCACGCGCGAGAGGATCGCCGCACTCGCCCGCGAACACGGCTTTCAGCCCAATATGGTTGCGCGCAACTTGCGGCTGCAGCGAACCGAAACGATTGGGGTGGTGCTGCCGCTGGGGCATCAGGCCGACCAGCATCTGACCGACCCGTTCTTCCTGACCATAATCGGCCACCTCGCCGACGAGCTGGCCCAGCGCGGCTTCGACATGCTGCTCAAGAAGGTTGTCCCGCGCGACGACCAGTGGCTGCGCCGCCTCGCCGAATCGGGACGAGTCGACGGGATCATCGTGATCGGCCAGTCAAACCAGCAGGCGGCGCTCGAGATGGTTGCCCAGTCGTACCAGCCGTTGGTGGTGTGGGGCGCCAGTCTGCCAGCGCAGACATATGTGACGGTGGGTACCGACAACATGGCCGGCGGCACGCTCGCCACCCGCCACCTGATCGAGCGCGGCCGCCGCCGCCTGATCTTCCTCGGCGACAACCGCGCGCCCGAGATCGCCCAGCGCGAAGCCGGCTTCCAGCGCGCCTGCGACGAGGCCGGGCTGGGCGCCAGCGCGCATTCGCTGCGCGTCGGGCTGGTTGGCGAAGACGCCTATCGCGAACTGCTGGGCATCCTCGACCGCGAGGTCGGGGTCGATGGCATCGTGGCGGCGTCGGACGTGATCGCCATCGCCGCGATCCGCGCACTCGAGGCGCGCAAATGCAGCGTCCCGCGCGACGTATCGGTGGTCGGCTACGACGACGTGCCGATAGCCGAGCATGTGGTCCCTACTTTGACGACGATCCGCCAGGACCTCGCGATGGGTGCGCGGCTGATGATCGCGAAGCTGTTCAGGTTGATCGCGGGCGTGCCGCAGACTTCGTCGGTGATGACGCCGGAGCTGGTCGTCCGCCAGTCGAGCTGACCCCGGCAGATCGCCAGCAATCGCAAGCTTGCCGCCAGTCCCGCTTGCGGGACCGGTCGGCTCAGCTCGTCACTCGGATCAATGTTGGGTGATGGCGTCCTTGATTCGCAACTTTCGCTTCTTCAAATCGTGGAGGAGGGCATCGTCGGGCGCGGGGCGGTTCATTTCTTCCTGGATCTTGCGTTCCAGTCCGGCGTGCTTTTCTACCAGCGCGCTCATGTGCGATGCTTCCATAGGTGTTCGCCTCCGTCGTTGGCCCTGGGGCCCGCGTTATGCGATGCCCGGGGGCGGGTGGACCCGTCCAGGCGCGGAAGGCAAAGTGCGGTCGCACAGGTGACGGCGACCGACTCAAGGCCCCCCGCGTCGTTGTCATGCAAGCACATTGGTCGTATCTTGCAAGGGTTAATGAAGCGCGGACGCGGCGGGCGGATTCTTCTGCGGGACGAGCGGCGACCACGTGCGTGGGAAAGGCGGGACCCCTTGAGCGAAGAAGAGATGCGCAAGCGGTTGGAAATGCTGCGTATCGAGCATCGCGACCTGGACGCGGCGATCGATGCGTTGACCGCCGCGGGTGCGAAAGACCAGCTTCAGATCGCCCGTCTGAAAAAGCGCAAGCTCAGGCTCAAGGACCAGATCTCGATGCTTGAGGATTATCTGATCCCCGACATCATCGCGTAGGCCCCCGGCTTCGGCGGGCAGAAGTACGACTTACGCCGACGGACAGTGTCTCGTATCGGATCAATCGGACCGAATCGGACCAATCCGTGCCGCGCCGGGACACGGCAAATTTGCCCTGTGCATCATGGCCCCCGAGGCGTGGCTAGAGCCATCGGCAAGGCGTAGGTAGAGGTCACGATGGCCCTCCCCGCCGACATCAATCCGCGGATCGTTGATTCGCTTTATGGCGACGCGCTGCTGCTGGCCGACGAACTGCGCACCCGGTTCGGTGGCGATTTTTCGATCGGCGAGGATTGCGCGGCGCGGGTCGCGCTGTCGTGCGAGGGGCTGCGCGCCACGACCCGGACGATGCACTGCCTCGCCTGGCTGCTCAATCACCGCGCCTATTTCGCAGGAGAGATCAGCGAATTCCAGCTGCGTCGTCACGGCCGCCTGCCCGCGCCGTCACCCTCGGGCGATCTCTCGCTGGTGCCCGAAGACGCCGCGCGGCTGGTGCGGATGAGCGAACGCCTCTTCGCGCGGATCGAACGGCTCGAGACTGCGTGGCGGCGCGGAGGTGTCGCGGAGGGCGGCCCCAGCGCGATCGAGCGCTTGCGGCAGCGGCTGGCGGGGGCAAGGTAGCGCGAGCATGTCTCGACGGGCGCGGTTTCGCCGCCGCTCGACATGAGCGGGTCTTGGCTTCCTAGCGGACAAGAAAGGTCCCCTCGTGTCGAGCAGCCCGCAAAGCAGGCGCCCGTCGAGACACCACGCACAACGGCTCGACTAAACCTTTGACACCGCCTCGCGCCAAACCCCCAATCGCGCGTCCCTGACCGCCGCATCCATCTTCGGCTCGAACCCGACCACCGGCCCCCGCATCGCGGCCGCCGCTTCGTCCAACCCGGCGAACCAGCCGCTGCCCAGTGCCGCCAGCATTGCCGCGCCCAGCGCGGTGGTCTCGACCATCTCGGGGCGCTCGACGGGGACGGCGAGAATATTGGCGAGATCCTGCGCCAGCCAGTCGTTGGCGCTCATCCCGCCGTCGATCCGCAGGTTCGCCCACGGCGCGCCGTCTGCGGCGAATGCATCCATCAGGTCGCGGGTCGAGTTGGCGGTGGCCTCCAATGCGGCGCGGGCGAGGTGCGCGCGGGTGGTGGCGAAGCTCATGCCGGTCAGCGCGGCGCGCGCCTCGGGCCGCCAGTGCGGGGCGCCGAGCCCCGACAGCGCCGGGACGAGCACCACCCCGCCGGTATCGGGCACGCTGGCGGCGAGCGCGGCAGTCTCGGCGGCGCTGGCAATCACCCCCAGACTGTCGCGCAGCCATTTGACCAGGCTGCCCGCGACAAACACCGATCCTTCGAGCGCGTACGTCCGCTGGCCACCCAACTGGGTCAGCACGGTGCCGAGCAGGCGGTGGTGCGAGCGGGGCAGGGCGCTGCCCATGTTGGCCAGCACGAACGCTCCGGTACCATAAGTCGCCTTGACCTCACCCGGCGCGTTGCAGCCCTGCCCCACGGTGGCGGCCTGTTGGTCGCCGGCCAAGCCGCGGATGGGCAGGGGTATGTCGAACAACCCCGGCGCGGTGGTGCCGAAGTCGCCTGCGCAGTCGGTCACTTGGGGTAGCGCAGCGTACGGAATGCCGAACAGAGAGCACAGCCCTTCGTCGAACTGCGCGCCACCGAGCGCCAGCAGTAGCGTGCGGCTGGCGTTGGAGGCATCCGAGATGTGCGTCCCACTGGTCAGCTTCCACACCAGCCAGCTTTCGACCGTGCCGAAGGCAAGCGCGCCGGTCTGCGCCGCAGCCGCGACCTCGCCCGAATTGTCGAGCAGCCAGCGCATCTTGGTCGCGGAGAAATAGGGATCGAGCAAAAGGCCGGTGGCTTGCTGGACTGCGGGTTCATGATCGGCGGCGCGCAGCGTATCGCAAAATTCCGCGGTCCGGCGATCCTGCCAGACGATCGCGCGGGCGAGCGGCTCGCCACTGGTGCGATCCCACGCCACGACGGTCTCGCGCTGGTTGGTGATCCCGATCGCGGCAAAAGCCTGCGCGCCGCCTGACTTCCCGATGCATTCGCGTGCGCAGCCAAGCGTGGCCTCCCAGATTTCCTGCGCATCGTGCTCGACCCATCCCGGTCGCGGATAATGCTGGGTAATCTCGCACTGCGAGACCGCGCGAATTTCCCCGTCGCGTGCGAACGCCATCGCCCGGGTCGAGGTGGTCCCGGCATCGAGGACGAGGATCAGGTCGGTCATGCGGTACTCCCCCGCCGCCTGTCTAGAAGCGCGGGGGCAGCAATGGCAACGGGTCGCGCGGCTGGTTGTCGCGGCGCAGTTCGAAGTGCAGCCGCGAATCGTTGCCGCTGGCCCCGGTAAAGCCGAGCCGCGCTCCGCTCCGCACTCTCTCGCCATTGCTCACCACCAGCCGGGCGAGGTGGCCATAGGCTGTGACCCAGCCGCCGCCGTGGTCGATCAGCACCAGTTGGCCGTATTTCTGCGGCTCGGTCCCGGCGAAGATCACCGTGCCTGCGGCGGCAGCGCGGACCGCCGCGCCGCTGAGCGTGTCGAGCGCGATCCCGCGCGGCTCCGCGCCGGTGCCGAAAGTCTCGGCCACCGGGCCGTCGGCCGGCCACACCAGCCGCGGCGCGCCGGTCGACGCAGAGGGGCGAGGTGTCGAAACGATCGCAGGGTAGGGGGTCGAGGTAGAAGTCGGCAGCGGCTGGACGACTGGGCGGCTTTCCATCCGTTGGGCGGGCTGGTCGCCGCGCCGAGGGATGTTCAAGCGCTGGCCCACCCGGATCAGATAGGGCGGGGCGATGGCGTTGGCGCGGGCCAGCGTGCTCAGCATCAGCCCGTTGCGCATGGCGATGGCCGACAGCGTGTCGCCAGATCGCACGACATATCCGCCGCGTGCCTCGCTCACCCGCGCGGGCCGCTCGCTACCCACGCACCCCGTCAGCGCGGCAGCGAGCAACAGCACGGCGCCTGTCGCCCCTTTCATCGCGCGTACCGTTCGCCCAGCGCGAGCAGCGAATCGGCGTGGGTCAGGTCGAGCTGAAGCGGGGTGACCGAGACGAACCCGTCGGCGATCGCTTCAAGGTCGGTGGCGTGGCCGGGGGTGTGCTCGATTCCGTGGAGGCCGAACCAGAAATAACGATAGCCGCGCGGATCGGTGCCTTCGACCACGCTGCCGCGGGCGTAGTCGTGGAACCCCTGGCGGACCACGCGGATGCCCTGGACCGCGTCGGGCTCGATCGCCGGAAAGTTGACGTTGACCAAAGTGCGCTCGGCAAACGGCGCGCCGAGCAGCGGGCGCAGCACACGCTCGCCCCATGCCTCGGCGACGGCGAACGGCACCGTATCGGCCATCCCCTCGCGCGCATAGACCTGGCTTAGTGCGATCGAGCGGATCCCCGCCAGCGCACCCTCGAACGCGGCGGAGACGGTGCCGGAGTAGGTGACGTCGTCGCCCAGGTTGGCCCCACGGTTGACGCCGGAAAGGATAAGGTCGGGCGGTGCGGGCAAAACCTTGCGCAGCGCCATCGTCACCGCATCGGTCGGCGTGCCGCTGACCGACCAGTGGCGCTCGTCGTGCTTGAACAAGCGGATCGGGCGGGTCAGCGTCAGCGAATGCCCCGCGCCCGAGTTCTCTTCGGACGGGGCGACCATCCAGACGTCGTCGGACAGGGTGCGGGCGATCCGTTCGAGGACCTTGAGCCCGGGGGCGTGGATACCGTCGTCGTTGGTGAGGAGGATGCGCATCAGGCGTTCGGCGTCAGCTTGGTCACCCCGCCCATGTAGGCATGCAAGACTTCGGGCAGATGAACCGAGCCGTCCTCTTGCTGATAATTCTCCAGCACAGCCACGAGAGTACGCCCGACCGCGAGGCCCGA
>JAUYQH010000087.1 GCA_030697365.1 Novosphingobium sp.
AGGCGCCAGCCCCTCCGTGCGGGCGCGCGCGAATTCGCAAGGTTTTCCACCAAATCGACCAAAACCTTGCGATTCCCAATACTTCAAATGCCGAGTTTCCAGTTCCTGATCAGCACGTTATGAGTTTTTCACGGGCGACTAAATCGCAACACTGCGCGCGCGCGCGCGAGATCGTGTTCTCGGACGAAATCGGGGTTTGGATTAAAACTAACGGTCGGGGCGGTCCGTAGGCTGTCATGGTGGAGACTTTCTGACTGGAGGGTGGGGTCATGCACTGAATTGCAGATGTGGATTTTTTAGTTCGGCGCGGTACGGGGGGTGGTAGGCTCTAGCCTTTGTTAACCCCCCCTACCCATTTGATGAACAGGCCATCCATCGCTCCCGATGGTGATGCGAGGCCGAGGTGTCCCGCCGTTCTCCCGAATCGTCTTTTCGGTGTGGCAGGCGAGGCAACTGACTTCGAGATTACCCTCGTCGTCCGTTCCGCCTTGGGCCTTGGGCCTGATGTGGTCGACCTGGTTGCCGGGCGTGAGCCTGCCTGATCGCTTGCATGGCTGGCAGAGGTGTTTGTCGCGGGCGAGGATGCGCTTCCTGATCTTATCCCATGCCGCGCCGTAGCCGCGCTGTTGACGGGTGAGCCCGCCGTGGTCCCAGGCCTTTCGAGTGTCGGTCATAACCCGCACCTCGAACTTGTCTTAATTTCCACCCGCACCGCACCCCACACCCCAATAAGGATTGGTGGTGCGGGTGCGGAAATGGGGTCACCTCCGCACCTATCCGCACCACACTTCGACAAGGTGCGGGTCATGCCACGCCTCCGACGATTACGAACTTGCGGGGGTCGCCATTTCGGTCCGGTCGTTCATCGATCCGAAGCGCGCCGTTCTCA
Source organism: Novosphingobium sp. (assembly GCA_030697365.1). Lineage (GTDB taxonomy): Bacteria > Pseudomonadota > Alphaproteobacteria > Sphingomonadales > Sphingomonadaceae > Novosphingobium. The sequence goes on from JAUYQH010000087.1 coordinate 890, forward strand.
ATCCACTTGGCCAGGACAAGCTTGGCGCGCTTCTTCTCGGCCTTGATGTCGAGGTCCAGGCAGAGCACTTCGGCGACCACCTTGCCTGCCCAGTCACCCGCCTGAATGTTCTCCCGCCAGACGCCATCGGCAATCTTCGCTTGCACGGCGCGAAGGTGGTGCGTGGTCACATCGTCGAACGGGTCGGGTGCATTCCAAGGTGTGGCAACGCCAACGCTATCGCCGCCGCCGTCACCGTTGCCGAGATAGCTCGAAACCATTTCGTACCACTGGCCAGCGCCGGGTGGCGCTCGGTTTGGCTTGGCATCGTCAGCGCGGAAAAAACGGCGCCGTTGATCCTGCGGGATGCCAAAGCTCTCGGCCTCGGCCTTCGTCATGGTGTTGAGCGCCCAGCCGCCGCGCGCCGCATCGACCAGCGCGGACGCGCCGCGCGCCGATTCCGCAGTGATCTCGGTCCCGTTGGATTTGCGGGCGTGGTGAGCCAGGACGACGGCGCATTGTGCGGCGCTCGCGATCCGCGACCATTCCTTCGCCACCAGGTCGATCGCCGCGTTGTCGTTCTCGTCGTTGAGACCATGCGAGCTAATGAAGGGGTCGATCATCAGCACGTCGATCTTCCGCCGCTTCAGCTCGGCCACGATTTGCTCTGAGACTTGAGCGTTGATTTGCGGCCCGTCGCGTCCCGGTCGAGCGAGCTTCAGTGTCGCGCCATCGATCCCGCTATCAACGTAGAGCCGGTCGGCAAGGTCCTCTTCGGTTAGGCCCCAATGAAGCGCAGCGCCTTGGATGGCGAAGGCGAGGTCGGCGAGGCTGTCCTCCAGGTTCCATATCCAAACCCGCTTGGGTCCGTCCCATACCTCAATGCCAAGCAGCGGGCGGCCGGTGACCAGCGCCAGGGCCGTCCCGATCTTCAGCGAAGTCTTGCCGGTGGCGCCGGGGGCGATGACGACGAACGGACCTCCCCTAAGCAGGGCGCGTCCGTACAGCCAAGGGCGGCTGGGAAGGGTTGCAGGGTCGCGCCAGCGGTAGGGCGAGGCGGTAATAACTGTCGGCGGGTCACTCTTCGCGTCCGCCAGCGCTGCGGTGGCCAATTCGACCAGCTTGTCAGCCTTGCCGCCGTTGTTCAGCCAGTCGCTAACGTCGCCCTTCGCGGTCAGGCCGTCGAGTTTGAGGCCAGCGACGGCCGCGGCATGGGGGCGGATTGCAGCGCTGCCCGCGGCGACGTGATTGGCGCCGGCTTCGTCATTGTCTTGAAGGATGATGACGCACCGACCGGCCAGGTGTTTCGCGATGCAGTCCTGAAGCCCGTTGAACTTGCCAGCGCCGCCAGGATTCGTCGTGGCCACCAGGCCAAGCGCTATCAGCCGATCGCAATCCTTTTCGCCCTCGGTAACGAACACCAGTGCATCGCGCGGCGCGGCGGCTAGCAGGTCGAGCCGATAGAGCACTTTGCGCACGCCAGCCATGCAACCCTTGCGGCAGACAAACCCGCCTTGGCCATCCGGGCCGTGCTGCACAAATGGCGGTATATTGCCCTTGCCCAGCCGCTCGACCTTGAACAGCACCGCGCCGGTTTCGTCGGTGTAGTCGTAAAACGTGCGCGCGGTGTCGCGAGGCTCGATCAGGCCCTCGCCTTCCAACCATTCGCGCGCGCCGGACTTGTCGCAGCGCCGCTCGCGCATAATCAGGTCGATCGTGCCGCCGCCTTCCTTGGCTTCGTGGTCGTGCCAGAGGCCCTCGGGGATATCGACTTTGAAGCTGCCGCGGCTGCCCCAACGCAGGGTGGAACCGTTGCTCAGCTCCTTGTTGGGCTCGCCGAGCAGCTTGACAGCTACGTCGCGGATCAGCGGGGCGAAGGTTTCTGCCGCGCTCATGTCGCCACATTCACCCGGTGACCGGGGCGCTTATGCCGCTGGCAGCGACGGTTGGGCTGGAACTTGCTAGAAGCCGCGGGCGTGGTCAGCATGAACGGCTCGCCGCAGTCGGCGCAGTTGCTCGCCCAGGTCAGGATTGTCGCCTCGGTGCCGTCTCGACGCGGCCGGGTGAATTCGCCGACAACGGTGTATCGCTGGCCGAGATAGTCGCGCTCGGTTCTCATGCTGCACGCGGCGGCGTAGGGCCGTCCCAGTCATCGCCCAGCAACCGGGCAAGCCGCTGGCTCCGCTCCCGCGCCGCCAGCTCGCGCAAGTGTTCGAGGTCGGCTGCCCGGCGAGCGCGGCGCGCGTTGGCGATCGAGATGACGGTGGCGGTCATGCCGGTTCACTCCGGCGAGTGCCCCACAGCAGCATGGCCAATCGCATCCGCGCCGCGGGCGACGCGCGAATGATCGGCTTGTGGGGCCTCTCCCGGCGCGGTTCGTTCACCGGCTGAGAGTTCAGATCAGCACCCTTCATCGGGTTCCCGTCCGTCATGCTGGCACCCGCCAGGATCAGAGATTTCGCAGCCAGAGCCCTCGCCATGGTACGCGGCGAAATCCGGCTCACCCTCGTCCAAGGCCCGATCGGGGTCGCCGTCCTCGGTGTCAGGGTCGCCGTCGAACCGATCGAGCAAGCCAAGCAGGGCGTGCGCCTCGTCTAGCTTGGCTTGCGCAAGTTCTTCGATCACCCGGCGATCGAGCGCGACCAGGCGCGCATGGCCGGCATCAGCCACGGCTCGCGTCCCAAACCCGCCGCCCGTCCATATCGAGCGTGCCGACGATTTGATGCGCCATATACCAGCCATCGTGGATTTCTTCGGCGGCGAAGACAGTGAGCTTGCGGGACAGCGCTGCGATCGTATCAACCGGCGCCAACAGGAAGGCGTTCAGCGCGGCCGTATGGGCATCGCTCAGCGGGTCATTGATCTCGTCGGGGACGTCGCTGTCGTGCCTTTCCGGCGCATACAAAATGACGTCCCATTCGGCCTTTGCCTTGCGGTAGGCGTTATAGAGGCGGCGCGATTTCTCGCTAAGCGTGACGCCGGCGGTGTCGGGGTGTAGTTTAATGGTAGCCATGATCGAAGCCCTTCTTCGGTTGTGGTCAGGGCCGGTCGGTGAGGGTGAGCGCTCGCCGCCGGCCTAATTTGCTTAGGCGGCGACTTGTTCGCGGGTGGCGGCGCGCGCGGTGATCCAGTCGTTCACCTCGCTTTCAAGATGTCCGACCGCCCTTCCCTTTCCGTTAGGGTTAAGCGGAAAGCGGCGGGGGAACAGTCCTTGCGCCTCAAGTTCGCGCAGCTGGCGATCACAGAAGCCCGTGCGGGCCTCGGTATCGGCGGGTCGCAGTATTCGCATTTGGTTTGCTCCGTTAGTTCCGGAACAGTCCAATTACGCAAATCCGCTAAGGGTAAAACATAAGACAGAAACCGCCAGCCGTTGGCCGTGCGCTTACTATTTAGTTGGACGTCCTCGTCGCGGCAACGCGATCTTTCTGATCGCATCGTCGTTCCCAAATTCGGCCGCCTCCAAGCCTGCCCGGCGGTACTGGGTCGCAATGACCAGATAATCGGCGCGCACCGCGGGCCAGTCGAAGTTTTTGCCCTCTTCGAGAGCAACCTCTTCACAGGCAGTTTGCAGCCCAACATCCCCGGCGGCAATCTTGTCCATCACCGCGGCGAACCGGCGCCAGTGCCGACTTTGCCTTGCGGACTCGGTCTTCCGGGCTTTGTCTAGCTTGCGCTTCTCGCGATGTGGCCGAGTCGGCTTGCGGCGCTGCAAAACAAGCTGCCAGGTCGCGGGCGCTTCATCGTCAACTCGCCCAAGTTCCGCAAACATCCCGGCATGATCTCCGCCTAACCCGTGCAAACGGCACGCCTTAACCAACGCTCTCAGAGCCGCGAACGACATGCTGCGATCACTCGGATTGCCCGCGTAAGTAAGATAGGCGCGTTCGAGTGCTTCAAACGCAAACCGGCGGTTGCAGGCTTTGAAAAACCGTTCGAAGTCGGCGGGCGTCATGATGACGCTGCCTTGAGCGGGACCACGTTGTCCGTCTCGCCTTTCAGAATGCGGCCGAGTAGCGCAGCGAGCGCGGCCAGCGCCTCGCTCTTTTCGTTTGCGTAGCCGTGGCGGTCATAGACGCCTTCGACGCCCGCAATGACATGACCCAGGGTGCGCTCGGATATGTCCGGACGGACCCCTGCTCTGACCATCAGGGACTTGGCCGTGCGGCGAAGATCGTGCGTCACCCAAGGTGCGATTGGCGCCGTTTCCTGAAGCGTCTGCTTGCCGTCGGAAAAGCTGTTGAACGCCAACTTGCCGCGGCCGGCGAAGACAAAGGGGTTGCCCTTCACCTTCGGCTGGGCATCGATTAGGTCGCGGGCCATTTTCGGCAGAGTGAGCGAACCGGCGTTCACTTTCTCCCGCGCCTCTGCCGGGATGGTCCAGACGCCATCGGCGCTGATATCCTCCCAGCGCATTGTGGCCACCTTGGCCCTGCGCTGCCCCGTGAGCAGCGAAACGCGGACGAACGCGCCGAACGTGCCGATCTTGCCGCAAGCCTCCCACACGGCCCTGATTTCATCGTCGGAGAGGATGCGCGCGCGGGCTCGGTCCTTCATCGATCCGCTGCGGCGCATTTCCGGGATGATCGGATTGACGTAGTTCTCGTCATATTGCCGATACCAGTTGAACAGCTTGGAGAGGGTCGCCAGCACGCGGTCGGCTTGCACCGCGCCGTTGTTCTCGACGAGGTGATCGACGAGCTCGGTTACAACGCCGCGGCGGATCGAGAGGAACGGCTTTTCACCCCATCGCGGGTAGAGGTAGGCCTTGAACTGGCGCTCGATCTCGTGTGCGGACCGGAGCGCCTCCCCGTCCTGCTTCTTGCCGCCCTGCCGGACCCAACGCTTGACGAACCGCTCGGCGACTTCCTTGAACGTCTCAGGGGCGCTCTGGGGCGGCTCTGGGGGCAGCACAGGCGCTTCGCCCGCCTTGACCCGCGCAACCGCCTCAGCGGCCTCTTGCCGGGCCTTGGCGATGGTCATTGTCGCCGGGTCGCCGATGGTCTTCCAGACCTGTTTGCCGTTGGGGTCGCGCGCGACGATCGCAAACGACTTCTTGCCTTTCGGCGACACGATCAGGGCGAGGCCCGTGGTCGATCCATCGAACAGCACCTGGCGCTTGGCGGGGTTCGCGCGGACTGTCTCGACGGTCTTTTCAAAGCCCTTGAGCAGCGAAGTCGGCTTGGCCATGGGAACCCTCTGTCTAACATCTGTCTAACTAGCGGGCTTCCTGTTGCGTTAGCTAGGTTCCGCTCAGTTCCGAATGAATGCTAGGTTTTCTGCGAGGTGTCAAGCCTTCCCCTCCTGATAATTCCGCTCTGCTCTCCCTATCAACTGTGATTTGTAATCAGGGGGCCATGGGTTCGAATCCTCTAGCCGGCACCATCATCCCGCCGAAACCCGCGCAATCTCCTCTTCGACCTCGCGCAGGCGGTCCTTGCCGAAGTAGAGCTCGTCGCCGACCAGGAAGCTGGGGCTGCCGAAGGCGCCGCGCTCGAACGCGCGCTGGGTGTTGTCGAGCAGGCGCTGCTTGACCTCGGGGACTTGCGATTGTGTGAGCAGTTGCTCGACTGGAAGCCCCGCCGCGGCCAGTTCCGCCGCAACCACCTCCGCCTGGCCCATATCGAGTCCTTTGGTCCACATCGCGTCGTAGACCGCATCGACGTAGCGCTCGAACACCCCCAGATCCTGTGCCGCTACCGCGCCGCGCATCAGTTGCAGGGTGTTGACCGGGAAGTGCGGGTTGAAGACGAAGTCGGCGATGCCGTGCCGTTCGAGGAAACGCCGCATCTCCAGCTGGTTGTATTCGGGCTTGTTCTTGATCCCCGCAAAGGCGGTCGCGGGCGACTGGTTACCGGTCAGCTTGAACAACCCGCCGAGCAGGATCGGCACGTAGGCGAACTTCACTCCAGCGCGCTGCTCGATTGCCGGAATCACGCGATGAACAAGGAACGCGTTGGGGCTGCCGAAATCGAACAGGAACTGAACTTCGACCACAAGCTCACTCCCACCGAACCGCTCACCCTCCTGCGGTACCGGCTCGCACCTCACCGGGCAAGAGTTGCGCGTTGCAACGGGCAATGCGGGCACCTACGATAGCCCCAAGGAGAACGCTGATGGACCTGGAATTCACCCCCGCCGAAGAAGCGTTCCGTGCCGAAGTGCGCGAATACTACACCACGCAAGTGCCTGCGCGCCTCTCCGAGAAAATCCGCCTCGGCCAACACCTCGACAAGGCCGAACAGGAGGAGTGGCACGCGATCCTGAACCGCAAGGGCTGGCTGGTGCCGCACTGGCCGGTCGAATGGGGTGGGACCGGGTGGTCGGTGGTCGAACGCTATATCGTCGATCTCGAATCCTCGCTCGCCAACGCGCCGCGCGCGCTGCCGTTCGGAATCAATATGCTCGCCCCGGTGCTGCTCAAATATGGCAGCGAGGCCCAGAAGGCGTACTGGCTTCCGCGGATCAAGGACGGGTCAGACTGGTGGTGCCAGGGCTACTCAGAGCCGGGCGCAGGTTCGGACCTTGCTGCGTTGAAAACACGCGCAGTTCGAGATGGCGATCACTACGTGGTCAACGGCCAGAAGACCTGGACCACGCTGGGCCAGCACGCCACCATGATGTTTGCGCTGGTCCGCACCGGGCAGAGCGAGCGGCGGCAGGAAGGCATCTCGTTCTTGCTGGTCGACATGGCCAGCCCTGGGATCGAAGTCCGCCCGATCATCACGCTGGACGGCGGGCACGAGGTCAACGAGGTGTTCTTCAGCGACGTCCGCGTGCCTGTGGCCAACCTGGTCGGCGAGGAGAACCGCGGCTGGACTTATGCCAAGTACCTGCTGACTTACGAACGCACCGGGATGGCCTCGGTCGGCGCCTCAACCGCGGCGCTCGGCTGGTTGCGCTCGATCGCCGGGAAGGCCCGGCGCAACGGCCAGCCGCTGCTCGACGATCCGCTGTTCGCCGCGCGCGTCGCGCGCGCGGAGATCGAGCTCGCCAACTTGTCGACTACCGCGCTGCGCGTTGTCGCCGCGGTGGCGGGCGGTGGGGCGCCGGGGGCGGAAAGCTCCATGCTCAAGATCAAGGGTACCGAGCTGCGCCAGGAAATCAGCGCGCTGACCCGCCGCGCGCTGGGCCCGCACGCTCAGCCGTTCATGCCCGAGGCACTGGAGGAAGGCTTCAACGGCGAGGCGGTTGGCCCCGAAGGCGCCGCGGCGGTGACCCCGCAGTACTTCAACTTGCGCAAGCTTTCGATCTTCGGCGGGTCGAACGAGATCCAGAAGAACATCATATCCAAGATGATCCTCCAGCTTTAAGGCGCGCCAAGTATGGACTTTTCCCATTCCGACGACCGGCGGATGCTGGCCGATACGCTGGACCGGTTCATCGCCGGACGGAGCGACCCAATGGCGCGCGCCAGACTGGCCGAGACCGCACCGGGCTATGACCCCTCGCTGTGGGAGGGCTTTGCCGAACTGGGCGCGATCGGTGCACTGTTCAGCGAGGACCACGGCGGCTTCGGGGGCAGCGGGTTCGATCTGATGGTGGTCTTCGAGGCTCTCGGCCGCGGGCTGACCGCCGCACCGTTCCTCTCCACGCTTATGAGCGGGCGGGCTCTTGCCCTTGCCGGACGCGCGGATGAGGTCGAGGAGATTGTCGCCGGGACCCGGCTGGTGGCCTTCGCGCACGATGAAACGGACGCGGGCTATGACCGCGCGAGCGTCGCCACCCGCGCGGAGCGGTCGGGCGACGGTTGGGTCCTGAACGGCGGCAAGAGCGTGGTCCGCGATGCCGAAGGCGCGGACCTTCTGATTTCCGCGCGCACAGCCGGCGGAGAGGCCGATCCCGAGGGCATTTCGCTGTTTCTCGTTCCCGCGGGGACGTCGGGCGTCTCTCTCAATGCCTATCCCTGCGTCGATGGCGGACGCGCGGCGGAGATTGCGTTGAAGGATGTTGCCCTTCCCGCCACTGCGCTGGTCGGCGAAGGCGGCGCGCTGATTGCCGAGGCCATGGCTGCGGGCACGCTCGCGTTGTGCGCCGAGGCGCTGGGGCTGATGGAGGTGATCCGCGACGCGACGGTCGAATACTTGCGCACCCGCGTCCAGTTCGGCGAACCAATCGGGCGCAACCAAGCGCTCCAGCACCGCATGGCGACAGTGTTGCTCGAAATCGAGCAGGCGCGCTCGGCGGTGATCAACGCCGCCGCCGCGCTCGACCGGAACGGCGACGATCGCGAGCGGGTTCTGTCGGCAGCCAAGTTCACGATCGGCAAGACCGGGACGTTCGTCGCCGAAGAGGCAATCCAGCTCCACGGCGGGATCGGGATGACCTGGGAGCTGGCGATGACCCATTTCGCAAAGCGGCTGGTGCTGATCAACCACCAGCTGGGCGACGAGGATTACCACCTGACGCGCTTCATCGCGCTGGGTCGCGCGGCCTGAGCGCATGAAGCCGCGCAATGCCTCGGTCGCGGTTATCGGCGCGGGCGACTACATCGGCGCGGCTATCGCCCGGCGCTTTGCCGCCGAAGGTTATTGGGTCCACGCAGGCCGCCGCAACGCCGACAAGCTGGAACCGTTGCGGCATGAGATCGAAGCCGCGGGCGGTCGCATCGCCACCCGCTCGCTCGACGCGCGCGACGAGGATCAGGTGATCGCATTCCTGACCGAGACGGAAAGCGCCGCGCCGCTTGAGGTGTGCATCTTCAACGTCGGTGCGAACGTCAACTTTCCATTGCTCGAAACGACTTCAAGAGTGTTCCGCAAAGTGTGGGAAATGGCTTGCTTTGGCGGCTTTCTTGCCGGACGAGAGGCGGCCCGGCACATGCTGCCGCGTGGGACTGGCTCGATCTTCTTCACCGGGGCCACAGCGGGGCTTCGGGGCGGTACCGGCTATGCGGCGTTCGCGAGCGCCAAGTTCGGGCTGCGCGCGGTCGCCCAGTCCGCCGCGCGCGAGCTTGGCCCGCAGGGCATCCACGTCGCTCACCTGGTGATCGATGCCGGGGTCGATACCGCCTGGGTCCGCGAGCGCAGGGGTAACCAGCCCGTGGCGCCGGATCAGCTCATGCGGCCCGAAGCGGTCGCCGACGCGTATTGGGCTCTCCACCAACAGCCGCGCGATGCGTGGACTTTCGAGCAGGAAATCCGCCCCTTTGGCGAGAAGTGGTGATTTGCGCGCTTTCGTCTAGGAGGCCTGCCGATGACGCGAATCGTTGCAGATGAAATCGGATCGCTAAGCTGATGGACGCCGCCGAAGCCGTCCACGCGCGCCTGCTTGCCGCGCTCGACAGCGGAAACCTGCCCCCGCGCCGCTCGAACCGCGGACTGGGGGACGTCGGGCTGAGCCGCGAGGATGCGGTGCTCCTGTTCCGCTCGCAACTGCTTAGCCGCCAGCTCGACCGGCTCTCACGGCGTCTCCAGGCGCGCGGCGAAGGGTTCTACACGATCGGATCGTCGGTGCACGAGGGCAACGCCGCCCTCGCCCACGCCCTGCGGCCCGACGACATGGCGTTCCTCCACTATCGCTCGGCCGCCTTCCAGATCCACCGCGCGGGGCAGGTTCCGGGCGAGACCCCGGCGTGGGACATGCTGCTCAGCTTCACCGCCGCGGCCGACGATCCAATCTCCGGGGGGCGGCACAAAGTGCTGGGATCCAAGCGGTTGGCGATCCCGCCGCAGACCTCGACCATCGCCAGCCACCTGCCCAAGGCAGTCGGCGCGGCGTTCTCGATCGGGATTGCCAGGCGGCTGCGCTTCGAGGACGGCCCGATCGCCCCCGACGGCGTGGTGCTGGCCAGTTTCGGCGATGCCTCGGCCAACCACTCGACCGCACAGGGCGCGTTCAACACCGCGCTGTGGGCGGCCTATCAGGGCACCCCGATGCCGATCGTGTTCGCCTGCGAGGATAACGGCATCGGCATCTCCACCCGCACCCCGAAAGCCTGGATCGCCGACCAGTTCTCAACGCGTAGCGGCCTGCACTACGTCCATGGCGACGGCACCGACCTGGTGGAAGCGTACCGCGCCGCGAGCGAGGCGGTCGATCATGCCCGTTCGACGCGCAAGCCGGTGTTCCTCCACCTGGGGGCGGTGCGGCTTTATGGCCATGCCGGGTCGGACATGCCCTCGGCCTACCTCGCCAAGGCCGAGATCGAGGCCGACGAGGCGCGCGACCCGCTGCTCAGCACCGCCGCGCTGCTGATCGAGGAAGGCATCCTCTCCGCCGCCGAAATCCGCGAAGCCTGCGACGAGGTCGAGGCGACGCTCAATCGGCAGGCCGAGCTGGCGATCGCCCGGCCCAAGCTGGCCGATGCCAAGGCAGTGATGGCCAGCATCGTCCCCCCACCCCGCGCGCCGACCGTGCGCACCCCCTCCCCCGCCGAACGCACCGCGCTGTTCGCCAGCGACGCGACGCTGATCGACAAGCCCCAGCACATGGCGCGGCTGATCTCGTGGGCGCTCGCGGACATCCTGCTCGAGCGCCCGCACGCAATCGTCTGCGGCGAGGATGTCGGCCCCAAGGGCGGCGTCTATAACGCCACTGCCAAGCTCCACCAGCGGTTCGGTTCGGCGCGGGTGATCAATACGCTGCTCGACGAGCAGGCTATCCTCGGGCTCGCGATCGGCGCGGCGCACAACGCGCTGCTGCCGATCCCGGAGATCCAGTTCCTTGCCTATGTGCACAACGCCGAGGACCAGATCCGCGGCGAGGCGGCGACGCTCAGCTTCTTCAGCAGCGGACAATACACCAACCCGGTGGTCATCCGGATCGCCGGGCTGCCCTATCAGAAGGGCTTCGGCGGGCATTTCCACAACGATAACTCGCTGGCGGTGTTTCGCGACGTGCCGGGGCTGATCCTCGCGGTGCCCTCCAACGGGCGCGATGCGGTGGCGATGCTGCGCGAATGCGTGCGGTTGGCCGACGAGGAGCAGCGCGTGGTGGTGTTCGTCGAGCCGATCGCGCTGTACATGACGCGCGACTTGCATGCCGAGGGCGACGGGCTGTGGACCGCGAAGTACGATGCGCCGGGCGAAAACCCGGTGCGGATCGGCGAGATAGGGGTGCACGGCGACGGCATCGATCTCGCCATCGTCAGCTACGGCAACGGCTACTACCTGTCGCGCCAGGCGGAAAAGCTGCTGGCCGAACAAGGCGTGAAATCGCGCGTGATCGACTTGCGCTGGCTCGCCCCGCTGGCCGAGGACGCGCTGCTCGAAGCGGTTGCACCGTGCGGACGGGTGCTGATCGTCGATGAATGCCGCGTCACCGGATCGCAAAGCGAGGCACTGATGGCGCTGTTCGCCGAGCGCGCACCGGACAAGCCGGTGGCGCGGATCGCGGCGGAGGACAGCTTCATCGCGCTAGCGCGAGCGGCCACCCACACCCTGCCGAGCCGCGATTCGATTGTGGCGGCCGCGAAGGCGTTGCTGGCGCGATGAGCCGGGAGACGGTTCTTGTCGTCTGCCCCGGTCGGGGAACCTACGGGGCCAAGGAGCTTGGCTATCTCGTGCGCCATCATAACGGTTCCCCGCTGATCGAAGCGTTCGACGTTGCGCGAGCCGAGGCCGGCAAGCCGACGATGAGCGAACTCGACGGTGCTGCCCGCTACTCTACCGCCAGGCACGGCGCAGGCGAGAACGCTGCGCCGTTGATCTATGCCGCCAGCATACTCGATTTGCTGAGCCTCGACTCTGCCAAGGTCGAGGTCGTCGCGGTTTGCGGCAATTCGATGGGCTGGTACACCGCGCTGGCCTGCGCCGGGGCCGTCTCGCCCGAGCACAGCTTCGCGATCGCCGATGCCATGGGGGTAAATTCGGGCACCGGAGAGCGCGGCGGGCAGGTACTGCTGACGCTGGTCGGCGAGGACTGGCGGCCCGATCCCTCGCTGCGTGCCCAAGTCGAGCGGGTGCTTGCGCAAAGCGGCGCGTTCCGATCGATCGAGCTAGGCGGGATGTTGCTGGTGGCAGGGGGGGAGCGCGAACTCGATGCGCTGTTGGCCGCTCTCCCCGCACTGCCCAGCCGCGCTCCGCTGCGGTTGGCGGGGCATGGCCCGTTCCACACCCCGTTGATGGCCGAAAGTAGTCGCCGCGCGCTGGCCCAGCTGCCCGCGGAGTGGTTCGCCCCCCCGCGCATTCCCCTTATCGACGGCGAAGGCCGGATCTGGCGCGCCGGGGCTGCGTCGCCCGAGGCCATACACCGCTATACCTTCACAACCCAGATCCTCGAACCCTACGACTTCACCCGCTCGCTCGCCGTGGGCATCAAGGAGTTTGCGCCCGACCGGATCGTCCTGCTCGGCCCCGGCGACGCATTGGGCGGGGCGATCGGGCAGGTGCTGGTCGCCGAGCGCTGGCTGGGGATTACCGATAGAACGGGGTTCGCGGCGCGGCAGGCGGCGGACCCGTTCCTGATTGCGATGGGACGCGACGATCAGCGCCTGCTCGTCACTACAAGATAGCCGTCGCCCCTGCGAAGGCAGGGGCCCAACCAAGCTCTCGCCCCGCGACGAGGGTGAGATGATGCACCGTCAGCTAGGCCCCTGCCTTCGCAGGGGCGACGTGGAATGGATGAAACAATGCACAGCGTAAAAGCCGAATTGTTGGCGGAAATGGGCGCGTCGTTGCCAATTGTGGGCGATCTGATCGCCCGTACCCCGATCGACGGCAGCGAAATCGGTCGCGTCAGGACCGCCTCGCCAGCCGAAGTCGCCGCCGCGGTGGACGATGCCCAAGCCGCCTTCCTCCACTGGCGCGCCGTCCCCGCCCCGCGGCGTGGCGAGCTCGTCCGCCTGCTGGGCGAGGAACTGCGCGCGCACAAAGCCGCGCTGGGCGCGCTCGTGACGCTTGAGGCGGGCAAGATCGCCAGTGAAGGCCTTGGCGAGGTGCAGGAGATGATCGACATCTGCGATTTCGCGGTCGGCCTCTCGCGTCAGCTCCACGGGCTGACGATCGTTTCCGAACGCCCCGAGCACCGGATGATGGAGCAGTGGCACCCGCTCGGCGTGGTCGGGATCATCACCGCGTTCAATTTCCCCGTGGCGGTGTGGGCGTGGAACGCGGCGCTGGCGCTGGTCTGCGGCAACGCGGTGGTGTGGAAGCCGTCGGAGAAGACCCCGCTCACCGCATGTGCGGTGCAGGCGCTATTCGATCGCGCCGCGGCGCGGTTCGGCGATGCACCCGTGGCGCTGGCGCAGGTGATCCAGGGCGCGCGCCCGACCGGCGAGGCGCTGATAGAACACCCCGGCGTGGCGCTGGTTTCAGCGACTGGTTCGGTGGCGATGGGCCGCGAAGTCGGCCCGCGGGTAGCGCGCCGTTTCGGCAAGGTTCTGCTTGAGCTGGGAGGCAACAACGCCGCCATCGTCTGTCCCAGCGCCGATCTCGACCTCGCGCTGCGCGGGGTCGCCTTCGCCGCGATGGGTACCGCGGGGCAGCGCTGCACTTCGTTGCGGCGGCTATTTCTGCACGACGCGATTCACGATACGTTTCTGGCGCGGCTCAAGGCGGTCTATGCCTCGGTTTCGATCGGCGATCCGCGCGAGGAGGAAACGCTGGTCGGGCCGCTGATCGACAAGGCCGCCTATGAGGCGATGCAGCGCGCGCTCGCCGCGGCGCGGGCGGCGGGTGGAATCGTTCATGGCGGCGAGCGGCTCGACCGCCCCGGCGTCTACGTCCGCCCCGCGCTGGTCGAAATGCCCGCACAGGTTGGCCCGGTCTGCGACGAAACCTTCGCACCGATCCTCTATGTCATGCGCTACTCCGATCTCGGTAGGGCCATCGCGCTCAACAACGCGGTGCCCCAAGGCCTGTCCTCGGCGATCTTCACCACCGACTTGCGCGAGGCCGAGCGGTTCGTCTCGGCCACCGGCTCCGACTGCGGGATCGCCAACGTCAACATCGGCACAAGCGGCGCTGAAATCGGTGGGGCGTTCGGCGGCGAGAAAGAGACCGGCGGCGGCCGCGAGAGCGGCTCCGACGCCTGGAAGGCCTATATGCGCCGCGCCACCAATACGGTGAACTACGGTCGCACCCTGCCGCTGGCCCAGGGTGTCCGCTTCGATCTCGACGGCTGAGGGCGTCGGTCACAAGGCTTGCAACCCAGCGCGCGCACCCCCATGGGCGGCGTTTCGCGCGCTGGGACCATGGACATGATCGGACTGCTGCTTGCCTTGTGGCTGCTTTCGCTGGCGGTTTCCGCCACGGTTCGCCTCGGCCCGACGACGATCCCGGCGAACCTGCTCGGCTTCTGGTGGCTGGGCAGCTTCATTGGCCAGATGCTGGCCGCACCGATGGTCGTAGTCGCTGCGCTCGCAGCAATCTTCCTTTCCGGGTTGATCGCCAAGGCCGCCGCTGCACTCGCGGCGTTGCTCTTCGCGCTGGCACACTTGCGCAACCGCCGCGACGGAACGGCGATGCTACGCGCCATGGGTGTCAATGACGAGATACCGCTAAGTGCCGGGCTATGGCCGTTCACCAGCCGCGCCGAGGTGAAGCGCATCTCGCGGATCGTCTATGCCCCCGATGGGGAGCGCACCACGCTCGACATTGTGACACCCATCCAGCCGCCCGCTACGCCGATGCCGGTCCTGATCCACATCCACGGCGGTGCGTGGGTGCTGGGCAAGCGCAACCAGCAGGCCAAGCCACTGCTTCACCACCTTGCCCGCAACGGGTGGCTGTGCCTCGACATCAACTACCGCCTCGCGCCCAAGAACCGTTTTCCGGCGATGCTCACCGATGTTCTGCGCGCAATCGTCTGGGCCAAGGCCAACGTCGCGCAATACGGCGGCGATCCCGCACGGATCGCGCTGACCGGGGGGTCGGCCGGCGGCCACCTGACCGCGCTGGGCGTCCTCGCCCACGACCGAACCGAAGCCAAGCCGGGCTTCGCCGACGCCGATTGCTCGGTGCAAGCGGCGGTGCCGTGCTACGGCCGGTTCGACTTCATCGATCGGCTCAACCTGTGGGGCCGCAACCACGCTTCATTACGCAAGTTCGAGGCGGACAAGGTCATGGCGCCCGGCGCAAGCGACGCCGACTGGGACCTCGCCAGCCCGATCGCACTGGTTCGCGGCGATGCCCCGCCGATGCTGGTGATCCACGGCACTCACGACACATTGATCCCGGTGGCCGAGGGGGCGGCCTTCGCCAAGGCGCAGCGCGAGGCCGGGGGTTCGGTCGACCACATCGAACTCGGCGGCGGCCAGCACGCTTTCGACATCATGGAATCGGCGCTGACCTGGGGCCACGTTCGCGCGGTGCATCACTGGCTGATGCGGCACGTTTGAGACAGATCCTCCCCGCTCACGGGGAGGATCTCAAGCCACCATTGCATCCAGCCGGTTGCGGATGATCGCCTCGGCATCGCGGACGATCCGCCCGACCAGTTCGTCGCAAGTCGGGATGTCGTGGATCAACCCCTGGATCATCCCCGCGCTCCAGATGCCGTGGTCGGTGTCGCCGTTGACCAGCCCTTCGCGCCCGCGAACGCCCTTGACCAGCTCGGCGACGTCGCCGAACGGCTTTCCCTCGGCCTCGGCCGCGACCACCGCTTGCGAGATGCCGTTTCTCGCGACCCGCGCGGTGTTGCGATAAGTGCGGAAGATCAGGTCGGTGGCACGCTCGTCGTTGGCGACCATCGCATCCTTGAACGCCTGGTGGATCGGCGCCTCGACAGTCGCGCAGAACCGCGTACCCATGTTGATCCCGTCGGCGCCAAGCGCCAATGCCGCGGCGAGGCCGCGCCCGTCGCCGAACCCGCCCGAAGCGAGCAGCGGGATCTTCACCTTGTCGGCGGCAGCGGGGAGCAGGATCAACCCGGGAATGTCGTCCTCGCCCGGGTGACCGGCGCATTCGAACCCGTCGATCGAGATCACGTCGACCCCGGCGCGCTCGGCTGAGAGCGCGTGGCGCACCGCGGTGCACTTGTGGAGAATCTTGACCCCGTGCGGACGGATCATTTCCCAGATTTCGCGCACCGCGGGTGTCCCCGCGGTCTCGAAAATCCGCACTCCGCCATCAAGCGCGGCCTGGGCGTAAGCTTTGTAATCGGGCGCGTTGATCGTGGGAAACACGGTGATGTTCACCCCGAACGGCTTGGCGGTCATCGCCCGGCAACGTGCGATTTCGGCACCGAGCGCATCGGGCGTGGGCTGGGTGAGCGCGGTGATGATGCCGAGGCCGCCCGCGTTGGAGACCGCCGAGGCCATCTCCGCGGTGCCGACCCACTGCATCCCGCCCTGGACGATCGGATGCTCGATGCCCAGCAAATCTGTAATTCGCGTCTTGAATGCCATGGCGGTAAGCCCCTCGAATCCCGTTTAACCGCGCGACTAACAAGTCCTCGGCCAACAATCCAGCGCCCGAGTGTAGAAGGTACGATTGTGATGCCGACGTTGCGTCTGGTGCGTCGACGACAGAGGCGAAGCTATCGGCTTGTAAGTTCGCTGAATGCGAAGGTACAATTGCCTGGGAAGGCGCGCGGCGACCATGGTCGTGCGAGTCTGGAGGAGGATCCGATAGAGATCAGGCAGCCTTGGCTACCTTCGCGTATCGTCGCTGGGTTCCGGCTGGCTTTGGGACTGACTTTCGCGATAGCGGTCTGGTCCGATCCCGCTCAACCCGTTC
>JAUYQH010000089.1 GCA_030697365.1 Novosphingobium sp.
ATAATACGCAGCATTATCTCGGACGTACCTTCGAAGATTTTGGTCAGGCGCGCGTCACGCCAGAACCTTTCCACCGGGTGCAGAGTCGTATAGCCGGCCCCGCCGAGGATCTGCAAGGCCTCGCTGGTGACTTCCTCAGCCATTTCCGCCGCAAGATATTTCACCATTGAAGTCTTGACCCGCGCCGATCGTCCGGCGTCGATTTCCTCGCAAGTATGGTAAAGCAACTGACGGGACGCTTCAATCTGCGTTGCCATTTTAGCGATCTTGAAGCGGATCGCTTGAAATTCCGCGATCGGCTGGCCGAATTGCACTCGCTCCTTGGCATAGCTTGCCGCATGGTCGAGAGCGGCTTGAGCCAAGCCGATTGATCGCGCCGCGGTTTGCGCGCGAGCAAGTTCCAGGCCCATAGACGTATCTTGAAATCCACGGCCGTCCGGCACGTCCGACTCGGCCCGCACGCGCACCCCATCGAAGTGCAGCTCCCAGGTTTTCCAGCCGAAATAGCCGATCTTGGGGATTGGCGATCCCGTAACACCGTCGGGCAGCTGGCCGCGTGGCTTATCCACATTGAGGGCTATCGTGCCCAATTTACCCCCGCTGCCATCATCGATCCGGCAAAGCACCCTGATGAAATCCGCTCCATCTGCAAAGGTGCACCAATATTTGCTGCCGGTGATCACCCACTCGTCGCCATCTCGACGGGCGCGACAGGAGACTCCTGACAGGTCGGACCCTGTGCCAGGCTCGGACAGGGCGGCGGCTCCCAAATAATGCCCTCTCGCCATTGCGGCGATTTTATGGTTACGTTCTTCCTTGTCACCGCTAATGCGCTTGTAAAAGGAATTGCCGCGCGCCAGGAGGCTGGCGACGCTCATCCATCCTTTGGCGAGTTCCTCCGACACCAGGCAATACTCGTAGGCGCCCAGTCCCAAGCCGCCGAATTCTTCAGGGATCAGGATTCCGAAAAAGCCCAACTCGCCCATTCGGTCAACCAAAGAGGAGGGAAAATCGCCCTTTTCCGGGTCGAGGCGATCCGCAAGCGGGCGAACCTGATTCTGGGTAAACTCGCGGGCAAGTTCCTTAATCATTATGCGTTCGTCGGTCATTCCCGACGTAAATCTCGATTCAAGCAACTGATCACGCATTGCGTTCTCCGGAAAGTAAGTCTCGTTGAGTTACAGGCGAGCGGCTAGGGAAGACCAGGTCAGCTTGCACCCGAGACTGGCGCATTGCCGCATCACCGGCACTTTAGCTCGAAGCCCACTCGGCGAAATATCAGCGAAGGTTCGCCTATTAAGCTCTTACCCCTGCCACTGCGGTGCACCGTCCACGGACGGGAATCCGGCTTTCGCCTCACGCTGGTAATCGGCTCGAACCGACCAAAACAGCAGTAGGCTGACACCACTGGAGATCGCGCAGACCACTGCCAGCGCCGGGCTTAAGCCGCCTCCTAGGTTATCCGCAACGAGCGGCACGATCACGGGCACGGCGCCAGCCCCGAATAGCGCGATCGCCATGTAGAGAAGGGCAACGAACGTCGCACGCATTCTTGCTGGCGCCACCTCTTGCATTGCAACGATAATGTTCAAGGAGCTCGCCTGAGTCCCGGTTAGACCAATGCCAAGCAGTGCGAGGCGCAGTATCGGATTTGGCTGGGTGAATCCGACTGTCAAGGACAGGGCTGCTAAAAAGATGAATCCCATGCTAACGAGAACTACCGCGTCGTCGCGGCCACGCGATTTAACCCGAGCACTAATCCATGGAGCCACCAGGGCTCCCGTCACACCGGCCACCAAAGTCAGGGGACCAAAGACCGAGCCCGCGCTGACCGCGGTCCACCCAAAATCCCGTTTGAACGACTCCATGCCCCAATTTAGCAGGGCATAGCTGCAGCCCGCCGCCAATGTTGTGCCGAGCAACAGGCCGGAATACAGCCTCTTGTGTCTCAAGATCTGACGGACAACGACGCGGCCTGAACCGGAATCGGTTTGCGAACCATGACTGGAGCGTATCGGCTCGGGCGCTACAACTACGAAAATAATCCCGAGGACCACCGTCGGCAGGCCAACCGCCAGCAGAACGATCTGCCAGACCTGCAGAGATGTCTGCATACCGCCTTCCCGCGCACGTTCTATACCTGCGATGAGGAGTGCGCCGCCGGAGAAGGCCAGCGGGGACCCGACCATGGTGGCTGCATTGTAGATGCTTGCGGCCAGACTCCGCTTCGCCGGAGGAAACAGATCGCCGATCATCGAATGGGCGGCGGGCGTCAGGACAGCTTCTCCGGCGGCGAGACCGAGCCGTAGAGCAATAAGGGCAGCGTAGGTGGTCGCAAAGGCGGAACCAATCGTAGAGAAAGACCAGATGGCGACCCCGGTGATAACCAGAATCTTGCGATTTCCGCGGTCAGCAATTCGCCCCGCTGGGATTCCCAAGAAGGAGTAGACGACCGCAAATGCCGTGCCGATCAGCAACCCGATCTGCACGTCGCTCAGCTGAAACTCGGCCTTCAGCGGCCCGATCAGAAGAACAAAAACCTGGCGGTCGACGAGAGAGAATACAATGAGAGCGCAGAGCATGAACAGTGTCGGCCACGCGCGCCGGCCCTCAAAGGTCGGAGCGGCAGCTTTGGCGCGCGCGGACTCTAGCATATCCCTTTCCCTCTCTTGAGCGGAAGATTCGTCATCTGAAAATCGCGATCGACAAGCCCGCCGTTCTCACTTCATCGGGCACTGCCGTCAAGGACACCAGACCCCGCAGCCAGCTTCATCACTTGCGCGGAGATGACCTCGTCCACCCCGGTGGGGAGGAATGCCGGGGTCAACCCGTGCCATCGCAAAACGCTCTACGTTGTCGCCGACTCAGAGTACCGTCGCCGATGCATGAAAAAGCGGATGCCCGAAAACACCAGCCGAGGAATTTCGCTCTTCGTGCGGAGCAGATCGCGTTAGTTCGCGCTGGTAAGGTAAATGCTAACCAGCAGCTCGCTCAGGTTATTCGTTCAAGTTGGACGATGCCTGTCAGCTCTCCTGATCCAGACAACCATCCGTGCCCAGCTTGTCGACGTTTCGCTGCCCCCGTCACCTCCATATTGGCGAATATTCTCAGGGAATCGGGATATAGACGACCTTGGGAATTTCCGACCTGGCAATGTAATCGGAAATGACATTTGCCGCTATGCGATCCTCGCCGCTCAGGTAATTAACATTTTGATCGACAAAATTCCCATCGGCGCTGACCGCCCAGATGAAGCGTCCGCCAGGTACATCGGCCACGGCGAAGTCAACCTTGAAGCCCGCCGCCTTGCGAAGCTTCACTATTTTTCTCCAAAAATAAAGATAGTTCTGCCACGCATCCGGCTTTTTCTTAATCTCATAAATTTTGAGTTCGACCGTGCGCCCGCCTTGGAGCTCTTCCAGCGTCTTAATTGCCATCGGCACCTCCGAATGCAGCGTCTAAAATCAGTCTCACGCTCACCTTATTCTGCCCTCTGCAACTCTTCAGGCGATGCTTCGATAGCGTCGAACCGCTCAACAACCCACAAACATAAAGCCAGCTTCGGATATTTTCCGATGTAAAAACGGTTCTTGAGATCAAAGCCCTTCTCGTAACGGTGGACCCAGATCAGCCGCTCGTTCGCAACGTCGGCAGCAGCGAAAAGTATCTTGAAACCCTCAGGCTTGTAATCCGAAAAGACCTCTTGGAAGGCCTCCACCGCTTCCGCCGTACGACCTTTCTGGACCTGACAGTTAACTACCTCGATGGTCGATCCATCATCGACTAGCCCGAGATCGGCAGGGCTGAATTCCATTTTTAGCCTCTCAGTGCGGGTTCATGTGAGCTTGCCAGGCCGTGCCGATGCCGCAGCTTCGCAGCACCCATGTTGTCAGGCGGAAGAATGAATGATCAAGGCGGCAAAGGCAATCCGATCCGCACCGCTAGCACGGTATATTAAGACTGTGATACGACGTGCTGACATGCTCGGGGAGGAGAACGGACTTGCCCAAGTGGGAGCATGACTGCACGACCCGAACTTCAGGCCGGCGCCTCACGATAAGGCCCTGCTGAGTCAGATTTATCAGCGGTGCATCCAGGGGTTCATGGCGGCCGGCGCGCGCGGGAAAGACCATTGAGCAGGAAAGAGCGGCGGCAGAACCGCGCGAGACATTGTAATGGAATGTGCTTGTGAATGTCGCCAGCCCGGGTCTATGCGTCGCCCGTGGAACGGAAGGGATCAGCTCCGGCGCCGGCCATCGCGTCCGCTTCGCTCGTGGGTCCGAGCAAGATTCGTCACCACCCTTCGAAGGGGGCGCCATCGCTGGTCGGACCTCACCGCTGATCGTTCGCCGGAAGAGGGCCATCGAATCAGGGTCTTGGAAATTCCTTGTCTGGGGATCGGCCGCCACCGACCACCAGTGAGAACATTTGCTCGTGCTCCGACCAACCGCGCTCGTCCGGGTTCTGCTCGTTTTTCGTGCTCAGGCCGCGATATCCGGGCACGAGGCAAAGTGTTCGAGCCTTCCTGCAATCGGCTGGGGTGTCTTCAGCAAGTTCAGGACCGGGCACGTCGCCTCGATCTCTCTGTGCAAATCCTCGATCCGCTCGGCAGGCTCCGAGGAGCTGATAGTGAGTGTATACTTGAGATTATAAGGCGTTATCGGAAAGCTCTCGAAGCCAGGGGTTTGTCCGAGTGGGTGCGCCAGGGCAGAGACTTCAACACCGATCTCGTCGACTGAAAGGCACATCATTGCCGCGATCATCTCTGCAGAATGCGCGATGCAGCCGCCCAGCGCCGCAAGCAAATGTTCTGGCGACTTCGGCCCCAGATCAAATCCGGCGGTGGCCGGTCCCGTGTCGTTGATCAGCTCGAACTGACGGATTCGAATAACTCGAACGCCACTGCGCCCCCGCACTTCCACTGAGGCGCTGAATTCCACCGGCTGCGGATCAGCCATGAACGCGTCCTTAAACGCCGTAAGCGCTGCGCGCTTCCGTGCCAAGAATTCGTCGAGATCGCTCATCGGGCTTTCCCTTGAAATTGCATAAAAGTTCGTGAACGGCGCGGCGGCTTGGACGCCGAGCCGATTGCTTTCGCAATGACCCTAAGATTCTGCATAAATCAGGTCATTGGGGAAGTGGTCGCCCTTCAGTGCAGTAGGCGGCATCCCGAAAATTCCTTCGAAGTCTCGAGCACCCGGGAGCCGGTTGGCCCAATCAAAGATTGTCTGGCGCTGCAGAACTTTCCATTCGCCGTTGCGCTTTTCACAACGGTCGTTGTAACGGCCTCCAAGAAGCTTAGTCTCGTTCTTGTGTGGATCGATCCAGACGTACAGAAAGGCGGATTCGCACTTAGCCTGGTGGCCGCTCAGCTCAATTAGAACATTTGAACAGTGATGTATCGCGAAATGCTGCGAGGTCTGGTGGCCGCTGTAACTCCATTCACAGAATTCGTGAGCATTGCCGACGAATGCGCCGTGATTATCACGTGCCTCTGGCCAAAATGTTGACTTCATAAGTACAAGATCCTTACGATCCTGCCCTCTGCAGTACCTCATTAGGTTATCGTGAATGTCCTGCTTGTCGATCAGTTCATGTACCCGTTTAGGAATATCTTGAACTTCATTTGTCATATGCATACTCCCGTTTGACTTGCGAACCCCTAGAAAGCGGGGGCATGTGTGAGAAGCCTTTGCCCTCACGACGCATTGTCAGCACCGCCTTCGGCTACGCCCCCTCTCGTATTCTCCCCTAAGTGCACCAAGGGGGTGTCGCCCGAAAGAGGCACCTAGCGACCTTCCAAAAGCAGCAAGTCATCATAATGCGCCTTGCCAATGATCGTGCAATAGCTGAAACCATTGCTGGCGGCGTCATTGCAGGCGTAATGACCTACATTTTATACCTCCGCCACCGCGGGCGCTCATCGATTGGAGCTTTCGGGATAAGAGTCGTCTAGTTGTCCGGGCGGTGCGCAGAATGGCGCTGCAATTCGCGTTTTGCGTGCGCGTCCATACCGGGTAGGAAAATGAGGACAAATCCAAGGCGCAATTCCAATGTTCGCGGGCGCATCATCCGGTTTGGGAGGGAAGGCGGCGGTCGTTTCAGCGGACAAGCCGGGCTGCAATTTAGGCTTCGGCTCACTGGCCCTCGAAGCCAGAGCCTGCCACATTTCAGGACTCGCGCGCGAGTGGAATGCTCGTGGCGAGCACAATTGTAATGTCTTCGGTGATGGCTTGCCTCCAGTTCGGCTGGCGTTACCCGTATAGCTCCCATTGCAATGGTGATAAAGTTCGGGATCGACGCTTCATTGTTGTCCACGCGTAGAATGGACAAGTACAGGCCCCGCTAGGGGCGGCATCCTTTTGCATGCTTGAGCTCGAAGCCTGAGATGGGACTAGAGCAGACTATTAGGAACGTGACTCAATGGAAAACAATGCTGCATTCGGCGCCCTATCAGGCTTGAAGGTCCTCGACCTGACGCAGATGATGGCAGGGCCCTTCGCGGCGATGATGCTGGCGGATCACGGCGCTACGGTGGTGAAGATCGAGCCGCCCCATGGCGAGATGACGCGCGCCGGCGGCCCGTTCCGAGCGGATGACACGCAACGCGTTCTGGGCGGCTATTTTCAGAGTCTCAACCGCAACAAGCTGAGCGTTTGTCTCGACCTCAAGACCGAGGAGGGGCGAGAGGCGTTCAAGGCGCTCGTTAGCGACGCTGATGCGGTGGTTGAGAATTTCCGCGCCGGCGTGATGGAGCGTCTCGGACTGGGCTACGAAGTTCTGAGGGAAGTTAATCCGCGCCTCGTTTACGGCGCTTTGCGCGGGTTCGGCGACGCGCGCACTGGGGCGTCGCCTTACGTCGACTGGCCGGCCTTCGATGTCGTAGCCCAGGCGATGGGCGGGATGATAGCGATCACTGGCCCCGATTCCGAGACTCCGACGAAGGTCGGCCCGGGGATTGGCGACATTGTCCCAGGCATGATGTTGGCATTTGGCGTGCTCGCCGCCATTCATCATGCCCGGCGGACGGGGATCGGTCAGTTCGTGGATATTGCAATGACCGATGCCGTCCTGGCGGTCTGCGAGAGGATGATCTGGCAAAACTCGGTGCAGGGCTTAGTGCCGGGACCGGAGGGTAATCATCATCCGTGGCATGTCCCATTTGGCATGTTTCCGGCAAAGGACGGATTCATCACTCTTGCCGCGCAGCAGGACGCGTTCTTCGCAATTCTGTGCAAGCAACTTGAAGTCCCGGAATTGGCCGTTGACCCACGTTTTAAAAATCGTGAAGGACGCGAAGCTAATCGTCGGGTGCTAATCGATGAGCTAAGCACCAGAACCGGGGAATTTACCAAGGCCGAGTTGATGGAGCGCCTTGGCGGCAAAATCCCTTTCGGTCCGGTTATGAACATCGAGGACGTTCTGCAGGACGCCCATTTCAAGGCCCGAGACATGCTGGTTGAGATCGACAATCCCGGCACGACGCCGGTGACGATAGCCGGGGTGCCTATCAAAATGACGGCGACTCCCGGCGGGGTGGTTCGCCGCGGGCCCTTGCTTGGTGAACATAATCGCGAGATGCTGACCCAGGCTGGACTGTCTGAAGACAAAATCGACGCGCTTGACAAAGTATTCTCGCAGACGGCGGTCGAGTCACTTGTTTCAAAGGAAACAAAGGCAGCGATGATGTAGTCTGCTCCTTAGTGTTCGGTGGGTCGGCGACTCGCTCGGCTCGCCTCCACTTTATCGACCACTCGAGGCTACGATGACGCGAATATCCGAGTTCGCGCGGGAGTTGATTATGAAACAAATTGCATTTCAGCAGAGGCGCGGCGAGATGGGAATCGTCACGATTGACTCGCCCCCGGTCAATGCCCTCGGCATCGGCGTGCGACGTGCTCTAGATACCTCTATCCGCCAGTTCAAGGATGACGCAGCAGTCAAAGCGATCATCGTGATTTGCGGCGGCCGCACTTTCTTCGCAGGTGCGGACATCTCCGAATTCGGCAAGGAGCCAGAGAGCCCGCTTCTGAGTGACGTCTTCAATTTGATTGAGAACGCCGGAAAGCCGGTTGTCGCGGCGGTTCACGGGTCTGCCCTGGGCGGGGGAATGGAGCTTGCTCTGGTCTGCAACTATCGCGTTGCCGTGCCGAGCGCCAAGCTCGGCCTGCCGGAGGTCAAGCTCGGCCTCCTCCCGGGAGCGGGTGGAACTCAGCGCCTGCCACGGCTAGTTGGGCCTGAACTGGCGCTCGACCTGATCTTGTCGGGACGCTCCATTGGAGCAAATGAAGCGCTTGGTCTGGGGATTGTAGACCGGATCGCGCGGGAGGAGGCATTGCTCGACGATGCTATCGATTTCGTGCGGTCCGTGCTGAGGGAGGACAAGCCGCTCGCGCGGGTGCGGGACCGGGGAGACCGGACAGAGCCGTACAAGGACAGGCCGGAGATATTTGCCGCCGCACGAGCGAAGGCGGGAAAGACCGCCCGCGGGTTCCTCGCTCCCGAAAACATCATCAAGGCAGTGGAGGCTGCGGTGACGCTGCCCTTCGACGAAGGCATGACGCGCGAGCGCGAACTGTTTGTCGAGCTGCGCGAGTCCACGCAGAGCGCCGCGCAGCGATACTACTTCTTCGCCGAAAGGCAGGCCAGCAAGATCCCGGGGTTATCGGCAGACACTCCCAAGCTGCCGATTAAACGCGTTGGTGTAATCGGTGCTGGGACAATGGGCGGCGGCATCGCCATGAACTTCCTTAGCGCGGGCATTCCCGTGACGCTGGTCGAAATGACCAAGGAAGCGCTCGATCGTGGAATCGGCATCATCCGAAGCAATTACGAAAACAGCGCAAAAAGGGGCCGGCTGACCACCGAACAGGTCAACCGCTACATGGCCCTCTTAACACCTTCACTCGACACCGACAGCCTGGGCGATGTGGACCTCGTGATCGAGGCCGTGTTCGAGAGAATGGATGTAAAGAAATCCATCTTCGAGAAAATCGACGCAGTCACCAAGCCCGGGGCTGTTCTTGCGACCAACACCTCGTTCCTGGACGTAAATGAAATTGCCGCGGCGACTCGCCGGCCTGAATTTGTCGTCGGTCTGCATTTCTTCTCCCCTGCCAATGTAATGCGCCTACTCGAGATCGTGCGCGGGGCGAAAACGTCGGAACAGGTGATGGCGACCGTTCTGGGCCTCTCTTCGACCATCAAGAAGGTGCCCGTGGTCAGCGGCGTCTGCTACGGCTTCATTGCCAACCGCATCATGAATCCTCGGCGCGAGCAAGCCGAAGCAGTGATACTTGAAGGCACGTCCCCTCAGGACGTAGACAAGGCGTTGTACGACTTCGGCTTCCCGATGGGGCCTTTCGCTCTGATGGATCTCGTGGGCCTGGATGTGGTCAAGCGAGACGAGCCTTATCGCACCGTCAAGCAGGACTTGCTGAACGCCGGCAGGCGGGGCCAGAAGACTAAGGCAGGCTATTACGATTATGACGATAATCGCCGCGCATCGTCGTCGGCTGTCGTCGCGAAGATCATTGCCGATGTGGCGGCAGAGCGCGGAATCGCCCAGCACGCTCCGTTGACTCAGGAGGAGCTGATCGGTCGCCTGCTCTATCCGGTCGTCAACGAGGGAGCCCGGATACTTGAAGAGGGCATCGCCCTGCGGGCGTCAGACATCGATGTTGCTTGCATCCTTGGTTACGCCTGGCCGGTGTTCACCGGGGGGCCGATGTTCTGGGCCGACACAGTCGGTTTGCCCACGATAGTTGCGGAGTTGCGAAAGATGGCCGAGCAGCATGGGCCCGGTTTCGAGCCGGCGAACCTACTCGTCCAGAAGGCCGAATCTGGGGGCCGCTTGACCAGCTAGCGCTACTTGCGCAGGTTCAAGTAACTGACTTGAACCCTCGTTGAGCTGTTGTGTCGGCTGAAGCTGATGGATCATGTGCGATGGAGGTAGACTAGAACCTTCGATCTGAAGAGATGGCAGGAGCCATTGCCTGCCCGCCTTCCAGTCCAACAGATCGCGGGATGGGCCGCTGCACATTGCAGAGTGGGTTGGTCCGGATGATCGCGAAAACGTGCAGCCGATGGCTCGCGGCGGTGACCTGGACCAAGAACGGCCCGTCATAGTATCACGCGGACTCGGAGCCAGGCCATAGGTCGCTCGAAGCGCGCGGTACGACGAACAACCTCCTCGCCCTTCCGACGCTCGAGGTCATCTCGTCCTCTTTGTCCTTCTCCCGAGCGATCGTCGTGACACTATTGGTGTGCTGCCACTCGTCGAAACCTCCGCTTGCCGGATTGATGGTCGTCAGGGCCCTTGACACTGGGGCCAGTCGCTGAGCTCAATGCGCCGACCTCAAAAGCCCTAGCAATAAAAGGCAAGATCGCCACTCAAATCCACAGACGGGCCACTTCATCAGGAGCCTATTCAATAAATTAAAGTAGTTGATCTCATCGCCAAGGGTAAGCGACAAAACGATCAAACCTTCGCTACCATGATCGTTCTCATCAGGGCATTATCAAGCTATCATAAGTCCTCAAAAAAACCAGAGCATTGCCTATGCAATGAATACTGCCAAGCGGCTTTATGCACGCTGCAGCTCTTGCCGACCGTATCTGTAACTTGCAAGGCGTGGGCCGCGGCCGGGCGCCGCACGGGCCGTTTTGGGCAGTTCGCAGGGGAGAGGAACCATGTCGTCATCCACGATTGCGCCGCTGCGGTCGGCGCTCTACATGCCCGGGTCAAATGCGAAGGCGATTGCCAAGGCGCGCGGGCTGGCTTGCGACGCGGTGATCCTCGACCTCGAGGATGCGGTAGCGCCGGGCGAGAAGGAGGCGGCGCGACGGCAGGTGGCCGATGCCGTGGCTGCAGGAAGCTTTGGCGGACGGCTCGTCATCGTGCGCGTCAACGGGATTGATACGCCCTGGGGTGAGGCCGACCTGGCAGCGTTCGCCGCGGCGGCGCCTGACGCGCTGCTGGTGCCCAAGGTTTCGA
Organism: Novosphingobium sp.; assembly: GCA_030697365.1. GTDB lineage: Bacteria > Pseudomonadota > Alphaproteobacteria > Sphingomonadales > Sphingomonadaceae > Novosphingobium. Next base: position 10,997 of record JAUYQH010000089.1, read on the forward strand.
CTGCGACCGATGTCCGCAGCTATGACGCGCTGCTGGCATCGTATCCCGCCACCACGCGCTTGTGGGTGATGATCGAGACCGCGCGCTCGTTGTTCAATCTTGCGGATATCGCCGATGCCGCCGCCGCCACGCGCCTGGCTGCGTTCGTGATGGGCACCAACGATCTCGCCAAGGAGACGGGAGCGAGGCTGATGCCCGGCCGCGCCGCGTTCGCCCCCCAGTTGAGCCTCGCCGTCGCTGCGGCAAAGATGGCGGGGCTGTCGATCCTCGACGGCGTCTACAACGATCTCGGCGATGCCGCCGGGTTCGCCGCCGAATGCCGGCAGGCGCTGGAGTTCGGCTTTGACGGCAAGACCCTGATCCACCCCAACCAGCTCGACATCGCCAACGACGCCTTTTCTCCCACCGCGGCGGAGATCGATTTCGCCCGCGCGGTCATTGCGGCGTTCGCGGCGCTCGAGAATGCGGCGTCGGGGGCGCTGCGCGTCGACGGACGCATGGTGGAGCGTCTCCACCTCGTCCAATGCGAGCGGCTGGTGGCAATTGCGGACGTGCTCGCAGCAACGCAGACGCCTTGAAAGTTAGCACGACCATGCACAACGATCCCGTCATCGTCGATATTGTCCGTTCGCCGATGGGCCGCGGGAAGCCCGGCGGATCGCTGTCGGCGGTTCACCCCGCCGACCTGCTCGCGCAGACGCTCCAGGGGCTGTTCGCGCGCAATCCCCGCGTCGATCCCGGTGCGGTTGACGACGTCATCGTCGGATGCGTCAGCCAGGCGGGCGAGCAGGGCTTCCCGACCGGCCGGTCGGCGTGGCTTGCCGCCGGCTACCCGGTGCATGTGCCGAGCACCACAGTCGATCGTCGCTGCGGGTCCAGCCAGCAGGCGCTCCAGTTTGCCGCGCAGGCTGTCGCGTCCGGCGATCAGGAGATCGTGCTCGCCGGCGGGATCGAGTCGATGAGCCGGGTGCCGATGGGCAGCGCGCGTCTGGGCAAGGACGTGTTCGGGGCAGGCTACGGCGCGCGCTACCTGCTGAACGTCGGGCAGGGCGTCGCAGCCGAATTGGTCGCTGCGCGCTGGGGCATCGACCGTGCCGAGATGGACCGTTATGCCGCGCGCTCGCACGCGCTAGCCGACTCCGCTCGGGCCGACGGCCGGCTGGCTAGGGAAATTGTGCCGATCATGACGCCGGACGGCACGGTGGACGCGGACGAGACGATCCGGCCCGATACCACCGCCGAAGGTCTGGGGACGCTCCGCGCTGCGTTCGAGGACCCGGCCTTGATGCAATCGTTCCCCGATATCCGCTGGAGCGTGTCCGCCGGCAATTCCTCGCAGATCACCGATGGCGCTTCGATGGCGCTTATCATGTCGGCGAGCCGCGCGGCGGGGCTAGGTCTGCGTCCGCGCGCGCGTTTTGTGGCGTTTGACGTGATCGCCGACGATCCCGTGATGATGCTGACGGCGCCGATCCCTGCGACGCGGCGCGTGCTCGCCAAGGCCGGGCTGGCGATCGGCGATATTGACCATCTTGAAGTCAACGAGGCGTTCGCATCGGTGCCCCTCGCCTGGCAGCGCGAGCTCGGCAGCGACCCCGATCGGCTGAACCCGCGCGGGGGTGCGATCGCGCTGGGCCATCCTCTGGGTGCGTCGGGCACCCGGCTGATGGCGTCGCTGGTCAGCGGGCTGGAGGAGACCGGAGGTCGCTACGGCCTGCAAGTCATGTGCGAGGCGGGCGGCCAGGCCAACGCCACGATCATCGAGCGGATCTAAAGAAAAGGGACGGGCCTGATGAGGATCGAAGGGATTTCCGCCGTCGTCACCGGCGGTGCGTCGGGGCTGGGCCGGGCGACGGTCGAGCGGCTGGTCGCGGGCGGCGCGAAGGTGGTGATCGCCGATCTGGCGAGCTCGGCGGGCGCGGCCGTGGCGGCGGAGATCGGCGGCGGCACCCGCTTCGTTGCGGCGGACGTGACCGATCCGGATGCGATGTCGGCTGCGTTCGGCGCCGCCGACGCTCTGGGGCCGCTGCGCGTGACGGTGAACTGCGCGGGCCGCGGCGGCACGCTGCGCGTGGTCGATCGCGCTGGTGAGCCGGGAGATCTCGCGACCTACGAGGCGATCGTCCGGGTGAACCTGATCGGCAGCTTCAACGTGATGCGGCTCGCCGCGGCCCGCATGGCGAAGACGGAGCCAGTCGAAGGCGAGCGCGGCGTGATCGTGCTTACCGCCTCGGTCGCCGCCTTCGAAGGGCAGATCGGGCAGATTCCCTATGCCTCCGCGAAGGCCGGCATCGTGGGTATGACGATAGTCGCCGCGCGCGATCTCGCGCAGCGGCAGATCCGCGTCTGCACGATCGCGCCCGGCACCTTCGACACGCCGATCCTCTCGCGCTTTGGTCCGGAAGTTCTCGAGGGGCTGGCCCGCGCGGTGCCGCACCCTGCGCGGCTTGGCCAGCCAGCCGAGTTCGCGATGCTGGCGGCGCAGATCGTCGAGAACCCCATGCTGAACGGCGAGACGATTCGCCTCGACGGCGCGATAAGGATGCCCCCGCGATGACCGATATCCTCCTCCGCGACCTGGTCGATAACGTCCTCACGCTGACGCTCAATCAGCCCCAGCTTCGCAATCCGATCTCCGAGCCGGCGACAATCGCTGCGCTGATCGATGCCGTCACGGCGGCGGACGCGGACATGGACGTGCGCTGCGTGATCCTGACGGGCGCCGGCAGCGCCTTCTCGACCGGCGGCAACATCCAGACGATGCGCGAGGGCGGGGGGCTGAACGATCCCGCGCCGGTGCGTACCCGGCGCAACTATCGCAACGGCATCCAGCGCCTGCCGTTGCTGTTCGAGGCGATCGAGGTGCCGGTGATCGCCGCGGTGAACGGGCCGGCGATTGGCGCAGGCTGCGATCTCGCCTGCATGTGCGACATCCGCATCGCCGGCGAGAGCGCGAAGTTCGCGGAGAGCTTCGTCAAGCTGGGCATCGTTCCGGGCGATGGCGGCGCATGGCTGTTGCCGCGCGTGGTCGGTTTCTCGATGGCGAGCGAGATGGCGTTGACCGGCGGCATGCTGGATGCGCAAGAGGCGCTTGCCGCGGGCCTTGTCAGCAGGGTGGTCCCAGACGCCGAACTGTTGGAGACCGCCCGCTCGCTGGCCGCGCGGATCGCGGCCAATCCACCGCACGCGGTGCGGATGACGAAGCGACTGTTACGGGAGGCGCGACTTGCCTCTCTCCCCACGATTCTCGAAGCATCCGCCGCTGCGCAGGCGCTCTGCCACACGACGGAGGATCATGCCGAGGCGGTTAGTGCCTTTCTCGAGAAGCGTAAGCCGAGTTTTCACGGACGGTAATTCCATGGCAGGCGTAAGAAGAGCCTCTGCTCAAAAAGTTCGTTGCTTCGTCGATGCGTTTTCTCCTCCCGCCGTTGCGAAGTTTTTCATCTAGGAACCGGAGATCAGATATGAAGATCGCGATAATTGGGGCGGGTCAGATTGGCGGAATCCTCGCAAAGAGGTATGCCGCATCGGGCCATGACGTGACGATTGCTACCGCAAGAAACCCTGAAGCCCTTCGAGAACGGGCGGAAGAGCTTGCCGTCAAGGCCGCCACGTTGGACGCAGCCGTCGCTGGCGCCGAGGTCGTGATAATTTCCATCCCCCAGATGGCTATTCCGAAATTGCCCGCTGGTCTGTTCGAGACGTGCTCCAGTGACCTCGTGGTCGTCGATACCGGCAATTACATGCCGTTTCGGGACCCTCCAATCGAAGCTATCGAGAATGGCATGGTAGAAAGCGTCTGGGTAGCGCAGCAGTTGGGGCATCCAATAGTAAAGGCCTATAACAGCATCGTGGCCCATAGCTTGCAGAACAAGAACTTGCCCGCTGACGCCCCCGGTCGAATTGCGCTTCCGGTCGCGGGCGACGATGCGCGGGCGAAGCAGATCGTAATGCAGCTTGTCGATCTGTCTGGCTTCGATCCCTTCGACGCGGGCACGCTGGAAGAATCTTGGCGGCAGCAGCCGGGGATGGCCGCTTACTGCACCGACCTCACGCTCGAGGAACTTCCCGCCGCGCTGGCGCGGGCCAACCGGGCCGCGGGCCCTCGAATCCGCGACGCGTTCGCCAAGAAGCTTCTCGAGAGCTGGGACAGGACAACGCCTGCAGAGAGGACGGCAATCATCCGTAGCTTCCACAAAGTGGCAAATTAGCCTGTGCCCTCGTCTTCTTGGGGACAGCTTGGCGCGACAGATGCTGACTGTTTGTGGAGGGACGAACGATGCGAGTGTGACCTGCGTCCGGAATCCTGGACCGTTTTGACCTGGAAAATTCCAGTCATCAAGGATGGCCAGGATACGCAGCCTCGGTCCCGGATGGTCGCACCATACGCCTCGATCCTGAGAGCGAAGCGGATACATCGACACCGCACCTCATACCGGTTACCGACCTGCCCGAGCGGCTCAACAAAGAGGTCAAGCGGCGCGCTGATGTCGTCGGCATCTTTCCCAATGAGGCAAGCATTACCCCCCTGATCGGCCTGTGCTCCTCGAGCAGCACGACGAATACCAGCTCCACCACCGCTACATGTAACTCGGAAGGCATGTCGGCGCTCGCCACTCCCAGATCGAGGAGGTGCTTAGCTACAGATTACAAGCAAAGCGCCTGACGAAGAGGCTCGGTGCCGCACCCGAAATTCCACCAAGTTGACGGAAGTGACCTCAGCGGCACACGTCCCACCTGACGCAGACGCGCTGGAACGCCACCAGGAGGGTCGGCATTCAGCTCAAGGCTACAATGCACTAACGATCAAACCGGACCACTCGGTGGGAGCCGATCACATGTGCGCGGGCAAACCCCATCGCATCGCACTTCCCGTCGGAAGCCATCATTGCATCTGCAATGCGTCCGAAGTTTTTATGCCCGATCATTGCAAATAACCGAATGACTGCGTATTTTGGGTTTTTGTCGCGCCTCCATGAAAAGGTTGGCTTTGGAGAGTGGCAATTGTAGCGCATGGAGGGATACCGGCGAAATGAAATCACGCGTGATCCGATGATTGAGACGGTTCCCAGCATTTGCCGGTATTGTACCGCATTCTGCCCCTTACTGGTTACGGTTGAGGATGGGCGCGCTACTAAGGTGACCGGTGATCCGGACGCGGTCGAATACCAAGGCTATACTTGTCCAAAGGGACGTGCGATCGCCGCCCACACTTACAGCGCTAACCGGCTTCTCCACAGCGTCAAGCGGGTCGCTGACGGCGAGTTCCAGCAAATAGCATCCGTTGACGCGGTTAGCGAGATCGGCGACCGGCTGCGCGCGATTATCGCCGAGCATGGCCCGCGGTCGGTGGCAATGTATTTCGGCAACGGCCAGATGCAGCACCCGTTCGGGGTGATGTTCGCAGTCGCGATGTTCCAGGCGATCGGATCGCCGATGATCTTCTCGGCGGTCACGCTGGACAAGCCAGCGGAAAAAACCGCCATGGTGATGCATGGCTACTGGATCGCCGGCGGCCAGGCGTTCGCCGAGGCGGATACCTGGCTCATCATCGGCGGCAATCCGCTGATCGCCAAGTCGAACGGCGCGCCGATCAACAATCCCGGAATGCGCATCAAGGAAGCGGTGCGTCAGGGCATGAAGCTGATCGTCATTGATCCACGCAAGACGGAAACGGCGAAACGTGCCCACGTCCACCTGCAGCCAAAGCCCGGCGAGGACCCGACGCTGCTGGCCGGTCTGATCCACATCATACTCGCCGAGGGAATGTATGACTGGGCCTTCGTCGCCGAGAATGCCGCGGGGCTTGAGACCCTTCGAGCCATGGTCGAGCCATTCGCCCCGGCGTATGTCGCGGAGCGCGCCGGCGTCCCGGTCGACTTGCTGCTCGAGGCGGCCCGAACCTTCGGCCGGGCTCGGCGCGGCATGTCGGTATGCGCCACCGGGCCAAGCTTCGCTACCCGAAGCAACCTGACCTTCTACCTTTCCCTATGCCTCAATACGCTGTGCGGACGATGGACCCGGGCGGGAGAGCGGGCGGTGTTCCCGAATGTCCTGCTGCCGAGTTTCACGCCTAAGGCGCAGCCGCTACCGCCCTACGACGTGTATGGCACCGCGCCGATGCGCGTGATGGGGCTGCGGGAGACGGCGGCCGGGATGCCATCTGCCGCATTGCCGAGCGAGATCTTGCTCGAAGGCGACGGCCAGGTGAAGGCGCTGTTCTGCATTGGCGGCAACCCGATGTCGGCCTTTCCTGATCATCAGACGACCGAGCAGGCGCTGCGATCGCTTGACCTGTTCGTCTCGCTGGACATCACTCTCAACGCCAGCTCACTGCTGTCCGACTATGTGATCGCCCCGCCGATGCCGCTCGAACTGCCCGCGTTGACCTTGCAGACCGAGTTTACCAAATACATGCACGCCAGCCGCGGTTATCAGACGCCGTGGGCGCAATATGCCCCGGCGGCGGTGGCGCCGCCCCAGGGATCAGATCTGATGGAGGAGCATCGCTTCTTCTTCGAGCTGTCGCGGGCTCTCGACCTCCAGTTGGTTATCGCCAGTGGGTTCGGCTCAGGAAAGTTCGTAGAAAGCCCGCCGCAGAGCCTGACGCTGAACATGGCCGGCGAGGCGCCGAGCCTCGACGAATTGTTCGAATGGGCGACGATCAACAGCCGGATCCCTCTCGACGAGGTCAAAAAATATCCGCACGGCAAGAAGTTCCAAATCGACATCACCGTCGAGCCCCGGGACCCGGAATGTACCGCCCGGCTCGAACTGGCCGACGCGGTGATGATGGCCGAGTTGCGCGAACTGAGGGCCCAGGAGCCGTTGGCCGACCCGCGTTATCCCTTCCGGCTGGTTTGCCGGCGGGCGAATAATAGCTATAATTCGATCGGCACCGACCTGCCGGAGCTGCTCAAGGGAAAGCCGTACAACCCGGTGTCTGCACATCCGCTCGACCTCGCTACGCTCGGTGTAACGGTCGGGGATTTGGTCACAATCCAATCACCGGTAGGACCCCTGCTGGCGGTTGCAGAAGCCGACGATACGCTGCGACGCGGGGTTGTGTCGCTGACCCACGGCTTCGGCTCGCAAGGGGGTGACCCGCGGGTCGTCGGGAGCAATGTCAATGAGTTGATCGACAACGCCGAATATGACCCTCTCACCGGCATCCCGCGGATGAGCGGAATCCCCGTCGCCATAGTCCCAGCGACGGCAGCGGCGGTCTGAGCCAAGTCGGTTCGCTGTCGCTGCGGCGGTGCGCATAGCTTGCGCTCCGCACCGGCGACGATTTCGCAGGAGAAAGTATGAAAATTACGAGTTTTAGGGCCGCCCTTTGTAGCGTCGTGGCTGCCGCCGGATTCGCCTGCGCTGCGAGCGCATCTGAAGGCGCTGGACTACGCGTCTTTTCCAGTCGAGCTGACATGGTAAGTGGGGACGAAGCTTTGGTCGAATTTCCGTCACGGATCGACCCAAAGGCGCTTAGCATCTCGCTGAATGGCCCTGACATCACCAAGGCCCTTCATGTCGAGCAATCCGACGGAAGAACCATCGCTTTGGTTGGTGGCCTGAAGCCTGGCAAGAACCTCTTGGAAGTCGGCGAACGGGGCAAAGCCCGGGCAAAGTTGGAAATCACCGTCTATCCACGTTCAGGGCCGATATTTTCGGGCCCGCATCAGAAACCCTTCATCTGCCAGACGAACGAGTTCGAACTTCCGATAACTGGGGGCAACTTGGGGCCTCCTCTCGACAGCAACTGCTCGATCGAGACACGCGTTGATTATGTTTACAAGGCGACGGACGGCGCACTGAAGGCGCTGCCCAATCCGTCATTGCCTCCTGCCGATGTGGCGCGGACCACGACCAAGGACGGTCGCGAGGTTAACTTCATCGTCCGGGTCGAGACAGGCACGGTAAACCGGTCGATTTATCAGATAGCCATATTGCATGATCCCTCGGTCGACCCTGCACCGGATCCCTGGCATCGGCCTTCGGGGTGGAATGGCAGGCTGATATATAATTTCGGAGGGGGCTGCCGTGCGGCATACCAGCAAGGAAGGTCCATAAGTTTCGGATATCATTCGGGAAAGCCTGTTCCCATGGGTAAGGCGATCGTCGAGCCTGACTGGCTGGGTCTCGGCTATGCCACCGCCGGCGCGACTCTGACGACTTGGCAGAATAACTGCAACGATGTCACCTCCGCCGAGACAGCCATGATGGTGAAGGAGCGGTTTATCGAGCACTATGGTCCGGTCGCGCATGTCATGGGCTCGGGCGGATCTGGTGGTGCAATGCAACAGTTTCTGATTGCGCAGAATTATCCAGGAATCCTGGATGGCATCATGGTCCAGGCCACACACCCAGACTATCTTTCCTACAACACCAGCGTGGTATCGGACGCCGCGCTATTGGATCGAGTGTTCAGTCTTCCCGATCTTAAGGGACTGACCGACGATCAACAGACCGCGATTGGTGGGTTCGCCAATTGGAAGGTAATCGGCAAGTCTTGGCTTGGATTTTCTCCAGGGTGGAACGTTCCGAATGGAGCCAGCTGCGCCTCTCCCATTCCAAATTCGCTGATTTATGATCGGGAGAAAAACCCCCGGGGCGTGCGCTGCACGATCGTCGATAATATGATCAACGTCTACGGACGCGACCCTAAAACCGGCTTTGCCCGGACGCCGCTCGACAATGTCGGCGTGCAGTATGGTCTGACCGCCTTCAACGCCGGGGAAATCACGGCCGAGCAGTTCATTGTGCTCAACGAGAAGATCGGTGGTTACGACGTGGACGGTCGCTTCGTCGGGGGGCGCACGACTGGAGACCCAGAGGCGATCCGTATTGCCTATGCGACCGGAAGAGTTGCCGGAGGTGGTGGAGGCTTGGCGAGTACGCCAATCCTTAACACGCACACCTATGTGGACGAGTTCGACCACCATTCGCGCGCTGACATCTTTATGAGCCGTGACCGGTTGATTGCCGCCAATGGCGATGCCGGAAACATGGTGACCATCACCCTGCCCAGCGATAGAAATCTCGACCGGGTCCACGACATTGTGCGGTTACCGAATAAATTCTTACTCAAGATGGAAGAGTGGCTCGACAACATCGCTCGGGATCCTGCAGTGGAGAGCCACGAGAAGACGGTACGCAACAAGCCTGCCGACCTGCTGGATGGCTGCGAACTGCCCGACGGACGCGTGGTCAACGAAATGCCGAGCTATTCCGGACCAGGTAAATGCAACGCGGCCTATCCATCCCATGGCACCCCGCGAACCGCGGCAGGCGCGCCAATCGCGCTTGATATTTTGAAATGCGCGCTAAAGCCATTCGATGCAAAGGCCTATTCTCATCCGATAACGGTCGCGCAGGCCGCGCGCCTGCAGGCTGTATTTCCGAATGGTGTCTGCGACTACACCAGGAAGGGTGTCGGGCAGCTCACGAAACTGGCCACATGGCTTCGCTATTGAGAGTAGCGATGCGCATGGCCAGCGAAGAGCCCGGTGTCCTAACTATCTCAGACGGCGGGGATATCCGCATGCATGTGGCCCGGTAGCGGCGGTTTCGACGCAGCGGCGCTCTCACTACAGCGGGCTTGATCGGCGACGACCAACCGGCTCAATGCCTTCATGAGCAAGGACCGCACCGGGAGATGGCGCTCGCCAGAGCGGCGCCGCCCCGGAGTCGTGTATATTTGAGCAGGGAAGGCATCCGCCCCCGGGAAAGCGGGCTGCATGTCGAGTGGCAGTGCATAAGGCTGGCGTACTTCTATGCCCACGCCCATCGATTACAATCGTAATGCCTTTGATAGGAGCCTTCACGCTAATGGCCAAGTGGCGTATGAGTTCAATGGGACTTCTGTTATAAACGACAACAGATGAGACGGGAGACGAAAAGAAGTCTTTCACATCACTCGACATCTTGACCAAGCCCGGATCAATGACTTGCGAGCGGATAGAAACGCACTCGGAGGGGTTAGTAATGAAAAGCAATGCGTCGTTGTTTATTGGGTCTCTTGCATCGATTATGTTGCACCCAAGCCTAGTCCATGCGCAGGAAGAAACGGTGGCTCAGGAAGAGGCGGGGGCCCAGCCTCGGCCGGCGATCAGTGAACCCGTGCAGGCTCAGGATATCGTTGTCACTGGCTCGCGCGTCGTTCGGAGCGGAGCCAATTCGCCGTCGCCTCTGACGGTTTCGTCTGCGGAGGATCTCAACAAGGTCGCGCCGCAGACATTGGTCGAGGCTCTCCGGCAATTGCCTCAGTTCTCCGGATCTCTGACGAAGGCGAGCGGATCTCATATCGTTCCCACACTGGGCGTTCACGGCGATTTTGTGAATTTGCATGGAATTGGAGCCATCCGTACCCTGGTCCTGCAGGACGGCAGGCGCCTGGCGCCGACGTCCTATTATGGTCTGGTGGACACGGGGGTCATTCCGCAGCTTCTGGTAAACCGCGTTGAAGTCGTCACCGCGGGCGCCTCGGCGGCCTATGGCTCGGACGCGGTGTCTGGTGTGGTCAACTTCATTCTCGACCGCAAGTTTGAAGGGCTGAAGGGCGTCGTTCAAGGAGGTGTCTCCTCGCGCGGCGACAATGAGAACTATCGAGTTGGTTTGGCCTATGGCACTGCATTGAGCGACAGGTTAAACCTCGTGGCTTCGTTGGAGCGCTACCAGACAAAGGGTATGCCCTTCGACAATCGGCCGAAATACGCCAATCCCAGTCGGCCGGTAGGCGCCGTGCCTGGTGGGGGAACGGCGGGCTCGGTGACCAATCCATTGATCGATGGCAAAAATCTCCGTTTCCAGAGTCTGGGCACGTTCGGCGGCTTCATCACCAGCGGACCATTCGCCAATCAGACATTCATTCAGCCGGGGGTGTTCCGTCCGGTCGTTACGGGGGTGCCGACTGGCAGCACGGGCTTTTTCGTGGGTGGCGACTTCGCGCGTGCCGGTGGGCTTTACCAGACCTTGCCGGCGACGTCGAACACTGGATTCGTCCGCTTGAACTACGAAGCGACCGATTCGCTGACTGCATTCGTCCAACTCAACGGTGCCATAAACAAGTTCGCTTATGGTCATGGCGTCGGTGGTCTGATAGCCGGCAGGACATATTTTGCCGAGAATCCGTTCTTGCCAGCGAGCTTGGCGGCTGGCCTCGCTAGCGCTGGGGTGTCGTCATTCACGATGACGCGGAGCTTTACCGAGCAGTCAGCAAAGGAGAAAGCGACGGAGGAGCGGGTCCGCTACTACAACCTGGCAACGGGCCTTGAAGGAAAATTTGGCGACTTCCGATGGGACGTGACGTATCAGCATTCCTGGGTGCGTGATCGCGCTTCCAAGCTCGACCTGAGCAACGATCGACTGGCGGCGGCCAGCGACGCCGTGCGCGATCCGGCGGGCAACATCGTTTGTCGGCCCACCCTTGATCCGGATCCCGCGGTTCGCGCCCGGTTCGCCGGTTGCGTTCCCATCAATCTGTTTGGACAAGGCGCTTCTTCCGCGGCGGCAACTGACTACGTGAGCGCTTATTCCAAATTCCAGGTTATCAACAAGTTCGATCAAGTGGCGGCGACAATCTCGGGGGACCTTATTCAGCTTCCGGCGGGCGCCATAGCCGCGGCGGTTGGCGCGGAATATCGCAAGGTCAGTCTCGAGATGACCAGCAATGGCGACCCGCGCTTTCCTGTTAACAGGACCGGCTTGAGGAATCTTGCCCCAGGCAGTCTGGCGTTCGTGACGGTGAATCAAGCGACAGCAAACGGCAGCGAAAACGTTAAGGAGGCGTTCGGTGAAGTCGTGGTCCCGGTGTTCAAGGACCAGCCCTTTGCCCACGCACTCGAGTTGAATGCCGCGGCCCGCCGCACTGACTATTCAATCAGCGGCGGCGTCACCACCTGGAAAGTCGGAGGCTTTTGGGAGCCATTGGACGGGCTCCGACTGCGGGGGACTCGATCTCGCGACATCCGCGCGCCCACCCTGTTTGATCTGTTCAACAATGGGCAGGCTTTGACCGCTGTCTTCTTCGATCCGCACATCAACAAGTCGGTAGTTGTCAACCGGGCCGCGCGCGGTAATCCTAATCTCCGGCCCGAGATTGCAAAGTCATTGAGCGCGGGCATCGTGATCCAGCCCAATGCAATGCCGGGGTTCTCGCTTTCGATCGACTATTACGACGTCGATCTGAAGGGAGCGATCCAGACGATCAATACAGACCTCGCGGCTAGAGCCTGCGAGGACACTAACGGCACGAGCCCGCTTTGCGCTTTGATTATCAGGCCCTTGCCGTTCAGCAACCGGACGGACGCGAATGCTGCAACCGAAATTATCTTCGCGCCGACCAATATCGCCGGGCTGCGGACCAAAGGATTTGACATCGAGCTCGGCTACAGACGCGCTTTGGGCGCTGGCGAATTTTCAACCCGCGCGTTTGCGACCTATGTCGACAAATACGAGATCCAGGACAGCCCGCTCCAGCAGAAGATCGATCTGGCGGGTTTTACGGAAGGCGATATTTCGTCAATCGGGGCGGTCATTCCCAAGTTTCGCGGAAGCTTGCAGGTCAACTACACCATCGACCGTTGGAACATCACTGCTCAGGAGCGAATGATCGGGCGGTTGAAGCGAGGAGGGATCAACATCTGGGCGGAGTCCGATATACCGGCCTACTTCTACACGGATCTCACCGTGGCGTACCAGCTTGGGAAGCCCAGTAGCGGGTCGGAGATCTTTCTTACGGTAAACAACTTGTTCGACAACGATCCGCCGTTTGTCGCCAACGGGCCAACTGCGGGATTGACCTTCGCAACGATCACCTCCGTCTACGACACGGTCGGAATGGCGTTCACTGCGGGTGCGCGATTCAAATTCTGAGCGACAGGGAACGGGAGGCGGAAACGCCTCCCTCTTCTCTTCCGCCGGGTGGAAGCGGGGGCCCGTATGGAGCTGACGATGCGATTAGTCCAAGTTCGACGAGGCGACGGAACCCGGCGATTGGCGGGCACGAGCACAAGCGGGCTGATTGTCGGATCACTGCTGGAAATTGTGGGCGCGGAGGCGGTATCCGGAGCCCCCGCCGGGACGGCGCCAGCGGGTGGGGGCACTACATGTCCGGTCGTCATGGTTCCGATGCGGGATGGCGTCAAACTGGCCACGGAAGTGTGCCAGCCCGCCAGACTTGGCAAATATCCAATCATCCTGAAACGTTCTCGCTATAATGGCCATCCGGCTAGCGGCTTAGGGGCGGTTTCAGCAACGGTGATGAAGACGTACCAAGTCCAGCTCACTCGGCACCGACTCCCTTCGCCTTGGCCTCGAGGGAGTCCTCGCCCGGTCGTTAGTACGGAACCGGACAATCCTTTTGGGCGTGGATCAAAGTGGCGCGAGGTTGCCGCAGCGGACACCGCGCCGGCCCAAATTGAAGCCGAGATCGCCGGCTCAACCGGGCGCATCGACTGCTTCGTCTAAGACCGCCTTCCCCAGCTGCTGCCGCTGGCCAGCGCTCCCTCGCCCAGCACTGAGCTGACGCCCTGGTATGATATCTGGGTATCGCTCCCGCCGGAGGACCGGTGTTCTCGTAGGCGGGAATGCCGGCGTCGGCGATCAGCTCCGCCCAGCGCCGCAATCACAGCCGCGCCGTGAATCGCGCGCGCGTGCTAAACCCAGCTACTCCGACCCGTCCCTTTCCTCACCCTTGATTTTTGCTGTGGCGGACCGTAGAATTGCATTCTTAATCGAGCGGTCGCCCTGAGGAATCTGCTCGATCGGTCCGGGGAGGTTTCCGAAATCGCGATGCGCCGTGTTAAATCCGCTGAGCGGACACTTGCTTTATTCGAACTTTATTCCGCCAAACAGCGGCCTCTGACCGTCGGAGAAATCGCCGAGTTCTTGTCAATCCCCCAACCCAGCGTGACAATGCTCGTGCAGAATTTGGTAGCGTTAGGCTACCTAGAGCAAGACCGGCGAACGCGTACTTATACTCCCACGTTAAGAATAGCTCTGCTCGGAAGCTGGATTCACCAGTCATTTGTTGAAGAACGGCAACTTGAATTACTCTTGAATAAACTGTTTGATGCGGTTAAAGAGACGACGTTTATCGGGATCCAGAATGGTGTGCATGTTCAATACATCTTGTCGATAAAATCGCAATCGCCGAACAGGTTCGATGTTCAGGCATTGATGGCGCGCCCTCTGGCAACGTCGGCCGTTGGCAAGGCCCTCTTGAGCTTGAAGCCCGATACTGAGGCCAGGAGCCTCGTGCATCGCATCAATGCGGAGGCGGACGACCCTCGGTTCAAGACGAGCCCGCAGGATCTCATGAGGGAACTCGCCGATGTGCGTGCCAAGGGATATGCCGAAACGTGCGGTGAGGTGATTGATGGAATTGCCGTGATTGCAATGCCGGTGCGTCCCTTGCGGCGCCAGTCACCCATCGCCGTCGCCGTTGGCGGCCAGATCGAGCAGATGGAGCGAAAGAAGCCGCTCGTTCTGCTGGAACTCGAGAAGTTCGCCTCCGCCATTACGGAGGATGATGAAGCTAGGGTTTCGCTCACCGATATGGAAGTGCTCGCCTGACTGGCTGAGGCTTCGGTAGAGGCCGAAGCCCGGAAGTCGTTTCCCTTCCTGCAAACATCGTGGGCCGCAGCGTTTCCGCGCGGCCGATCCGGTCAGCCGGCCATGGCCACGTGGCCCAGCTCGAACTTCCGTTCACCGCGCATAGTCGCCCAGGCGATCCGCGCCAGCTTGTTGGCGAGCGCCACCAGCGTGACGTTGCAGTGCGCGCGTGCCAGCATGCCGCGCAACCATGTGCCGAGTGGAGTGTCGCACTTTGACAAAGACAGCATAGCCGCTCTGGCGGCATGAATGAAGAGCATGCGCAGATAGGTGTTGCCGCGTTTCGAGATACCAGCAGGTTCGGTCTGCCGCCGGTGGTTTGCTGCTTCGGCACTAGCCCCAGCCAGGCGCCAAGATCGCGCCTGCGCCGGCAGGCCGGGAGCCGCGGTTGCCGGGCCGGATTTCGATCCACCTGGTATGCACCCGGCACAATTGGATTCACGCCGCGAGCGGAGACCCCAACTGATAAACCTTGGCCGCGGTGCCATGAAACAGCGCGTCGCGCTCTTTCGGCGTGTAGCGCTCTGCCAAAATCTTGTGAGCGTTCCACAGGACCCCATAGGAGATGCCGAGCCGGTCGCGCGGGAAATTGCTCGCGAACATGCAGCGCTCCGGCCCGAAGAGGTCAATCGTCGGGAGATAATGATCGCGCATGTTGTCTGCAGCTTGCTGCGACGTCGGCGGTGTGGGCTTGCCCTCGAAAGACAGCCCAGAGAAAGTCATGAATATTCCGGACACCTTGACGTGGACATTCGGGTAGCGCGCCAAGTCGGTCATCATAGCCAACCAATGCCGATACGTTTCCTGAAATTTGTCTGCAAATCGGGCGATATAAATCGGCATGCCGACGTGGTTCAGGACAATAGGCAATTCCGGAACCCTCTCCGCCAACGCCGCGACCTGTGGGATCTGCGGATGGCAGGCGGCTGCGTCCCACGCAAGATTATGGCCGACCAGTCGCTTCGCGCCAGCGATGAATTCCGGCGCAGCCATATTGTCAACAGCTACGGAGTAGGGAAGCTGGATGTCGGGGTCGCTCATGGTCATGGCGCGCACCCCGCGCAGTCGGCCTCGCGCTGCTTCACGATGTGCGGCTATCACCTCGTCGAGGCGGTCGCCCAGCGTCAGATCGGCATTGCAAATGATGCCCTCGCTCAGGCGCGGCCCTTGCGGATCAAGTGCCAGAGCCTCCTCTCCAACTCGCGCCGCCACCCGCGTTTCTGCAACGGCCTGCAGTTCTTTCGGAGCGTTCTCGTCGAGGAATGTCCCGTAGGCTTCGCAATGCACCGTCGAAACGACGTTGTGGCCCGACGCGCGGATTTCCTCGAGAAATTCCTCGGTCATGAAGCCGCCCAGATTGGCCCGGCGGACCGGGTCATCGTAAAGGTGGGTATGCGGATCAATGATTGGCAGTTCTGGATCTAATGCCGCCTCTTTGACCAGATTGAGCCATTCGGGTTTGTACTTACCGCCGAAATGCCCTCCCTTCGCTGGGCTCTGCTCACTTGCCATGTGGCACTCCTTCTCTCGTTTCGGTAGCAATCCCGTTCGCCCTTTTGCTATGCTGCCAAGGGTACCGCAAGGTGAGCGTGCGGTATTACAAATGCGTTCGAAAACACGCACACACTCCCATGAGCGGGCCAGCGCCACGCCGCGGTTCGCATGCGGGTGACGAGTCGAATGGACGGTTGGACGGCCGTCTCCGAGCAAGACATTCGGCGGGAATGTCTCGCCATTCGCGACTACAGAGTTCCATTTTACGAGAGGGGTGCCCGGCGCTCGAATCATAATGTCCGGTCGCACCCGACATTGCAGATGCAATGATGCGAGGGCGGCGGGTTACGCTAAGCGAAGCTCGTGGTAGAGCGGGTTCCGTAGCCTGTCGTGCTCGGGAAGAGAACCCCTACGTCAAGCATTCCCCATTTCAATCCGTACTAAGGCGGTCAGCTTTGATCATGGCGTCACTGAAGTTTGCCAGAAGGCCGCTTTTATTACTTAGTGTCCTTGTTATGACGCTTGTGGGTTGCCGCGAGGCTTCGTCGCCTGAACCTAAGCGCAAAGCGGACGAGCGGTTTGGTCAAAGGATCGTCAACGCAGATCAGGAACCGCAGAACTGGCTGACTACGGGTCGGGACTATCAGGAGACGCGCCACAGCCCGCTCGACCTCATCAATACGACGAACGTGAAGCGTCTCGGGATGAGCTGGTTTCACGATCTAGATACCAATCGGGGCCAGGAAGCCACGCCGATCGTCGTTGACGGAGTTATCTATACATCGAGCGCCTGGTCCAAGGTTCAGGCGTTTGACGGCATCACCGGCAAGCTTCTCTGGCAATTCGATTCGAAAGTACCCGGATCCATCGGTGCCAAAGCATGTTGCGACGTCGTCAATCGTGGCGTCGCCTATTGGGACGGCAAGGTCTACATCGGTGCGCTAGACGGCCGTCTGATCGCAATCGACGCCAAAACCGGACGGCAAGTCTGGTCCAAGCAGACGGTCGATACGAGCAAGAACTACACGATCACAGGTGCGCCTCGTATCGTCAAGGGACGAGTGATCATCGGCAACGGCGGCGCGGACCTTGGCGTCCGGGGCTATGTGAGTGCCTACGACGCCGAAACGGGAAATCTCGACTGGCGATTTTATATGGTGCCTTCGCCGAACGGCCAGAAGGACAATGCGGTTTCCGACGAGGTACTTGCCAAATTGGCTAAGCCTACATGGGGCGGCGCGCCTCAAGGGGGCGGTGGCGGCACTGCTTGGGACAGCTTCGCCTATGACCCGGAACTCAACCTTCTCTACGTCGGGACTGGCAATGCAGGCTACGGGCCTCGGGCCTATGGGGATCCTCAATCGAAAGCCCCGCTGGATCGACTTTTCGTAGGATCGGTCCTGGCCTTGCGCCCGGAGACCGGGGAATATGTCTGGCATTATCAGGAGACGCCGGGCGATCAGTGGGACTATACCTCAACCCAACACATGATACTTGCAAACCTAGTCCTCGACGGCAAGCCGAGGAAGGTGCTGATGCATGCGCCCAAGAATGGCTTTTTCTACGTGATTGATCGCGGAACGGGAAAGCCCATTAGCGCCAAGCAGTATTCGAAAGTCACTTGGGCGACCGGTATAGACCTGGCTAGTGGACGACCGATTTTCAATCCAGACACGGATTATAGCGCAACCCGTAAACCGTGGGTTGGCTTTCCCTCCACCGGTGGGGCGCATAATTGGCCGCCGATGTCTTTTGATGCGAAGCGCAATCTCGTCTACATCCCCGTCACCGAAAACGAGATGAGCTTCGCGCTTGATCCGAATTTCAAGCCCAAACCGAAGGGGTGGAACCTCGGACTCGATCTCTTTGGCGACACGACAATTCCCGATGATCCGAAATCGGTATCTGCCATGCGGGCCTCCGGCAAGTCGTTCTTGCTGGCCTGGGATCCCATCGCCCAGAAGGAAGCTTGGAGGGTTTATCATCCATCGGGCTGGTCGGGTGGCGTGTTGTCGACCGCGGGAGATCTCGTGTTCCAGGGCGATGTCGCGGGCACGTTCATCGCCTACGAATCGAAGACTGGGAAGAAACTGTGGTCGTTCGAGACTCAGAGCGCCGTGATGGCCGCTCCGGTGACTTGGTCGAAGGACGGTGTGCAATATGTGACTGCGATTGTCGGAGTTGGCGCTTCCGCCGTGTTCGGGGGAGGGCCGCTTCTCGTGGATGAGCAGGGGCGGCCGAGATTCGTGAACAGGAGTCGCGTCATCACTTTCGCTCTGGATAAATCCGTCAAGCTACCCGCGGCCGTGCCGGCGCCGCTACCGCAGCTTCAGACCGTTCCGCAGTTCGCAGCCGCGGCCACCATCGCGATGGGTCGTCAGCGGTACCACCGCACGTGCGCCTACTGTCATGGTGCCGAAGCGATCAGCGGGGGCGTGATTCCCGATTTGCGTTACTCCCGGTCGATCGGCGACCCGGACACCTGGAAAGCGATCCTGGTAGATGGTATTCTTTCAGATAACGGCATGGTCGGTTTCAAGGAGAACTTCACGCTGGGTGAATTGGAAGCCATCCGTGCCTATCTGATCGATCGCTCGGCCGCGGCAACGCGACGCTACGGTGGCAACACCACCGGTTCAAAGTCAAAGGATAGCTAGGTTACAACTTCGAACGCATTGATAGTTGTTCTTGGTGTATCCGTGAGGTCGATGAATTTAGCGGATGATATATGGGGAAGGGAACGCGCCTGTGCATGCAAGAGTGGATCGTCGCTTTCGACACGCGTCGCCGACGATTATCCCTCGTGCCGCTCCAGTTCAACGCCGCCGATGTCGGCTTGATGGAGACGTGCTCGTAGGACGCCGATGCGGCGCTCGCCTTTCCGGCAGTTAAATTGACACTAATAGCTTGAAAGGTCTTTTATATGGTCGTGAAGGACAGAATTGCCATCGTTACTGGGGCGGGATCTGGCATTGGCGCCGCCACAGCGAGGGCCCTCCACACTCACGGCGCTTACGTGGTCGCTACAGACGTTTCCGGCAAGGAAGCCGATACTGCCCAGAGTCTTGGTGATCGCGCGGTGGCCTTCCGGGCGGACCTGTCAAATCCTGACGAGATTGCTGCACTGATCGAATTCGCCGTTTCCGAATACGATGACATCGACATCCTCTGCAATGTCGGCGCGCTTGGGACCACAAGAGAGTTCCTGGCGGATGCGCGCCTCGGTGACTTCGAACGGATCATCAATGTCGACTTGGTGTCTGTATTCTTGACGATGAAACACGCGATTCCGCACATGGTGCGTCGGGGTGGTGGGTCGATCGTCAATGTCTCCTCGATGGCAGCGCTCAAGACATTTCCGAATATGGCAGCCTATGCGTCTGCCAAGGCAGGCGTCGTCGCTTTGACCAAGGTCGCTGCAATGGAATATGGGGAGCACGGCATCAGGGTGAACGTCATTTGCCCCGGAGCTACAGAAACCCCGTTGCTGCTCGACGCCCATGCCGCCAATCCGGCAAGGCTCGACTACCTTCGCGGCCTGGCGCCCTTGCGTCGAATGGGGCTACCTGAGGAGATGGCGTCCGTCATCTTGTTCCTGGCCAGCGAAGCGTCGTCGTACATAACCGGAGCCGTTGTGCCGGTCGATGGCGGCCAAAGTATGTAACCTAACCAGCTACTGGCGGGGGAAGCACGTATTGGGTGAATTACTCGTTGTTCAGGGTGAGCACAGGTGCTATCAGGCGGGGTCAAGGTGCTCGTTCCCAATAGTTACCCGCGGATCCGATTCAAGCAATAAAACCTTGGTCTCCAGGTACGATAGCAGCCCTTCCACCCCACCCTCGCGGCCGATGCCAGACTGTTTGAAGCCGCCATACCCAATCATAGGGTCGACTCGATTTGCGTTCTGGCCGACGTTCCCCGTTCGCAGCCCGCGGCTTACCGTCAGCGCCCGCGCGTGATCATTCGAGAAGACAGATGCGTTCAGGCCGAAGATGCTGTCGTTGGCCAGTTGCACCATCTGGCTGTCGCCACGCGCAGGTATCACGCAGATTACGGGACCAAAGATCTCTTCCTGCGCAATGACGCTGCGATTATCAACGCGGCCGAACACGGTTGGTTCGAAATAATAGCCGCGGTTGAGACGCGCTGGGCGGCGCCCACCAGTCGCCAGCACCGCGCCGGCGGCCCGACCCCTGGCGACATAATCCTCCACCCGGTCGCGCTGCCGTGCCGTGGCGAGCGGGCCCATGTCCGTCTGCGCGTCAAACGGGTCGCCGACGCGGATCTTCTTGAACGAGGCGCTAAGCGCGTCCACGAACGCATCGTGGCGGCTTTCCTCCACGATGACGCGCGTCAGGGCTGCGCAGACCTGCCCGGTAAGGGCACGGGCCTGCTGCGAAATTTCCTCAGCAGCGATTGCCACGTCATAGTCGTCGAGAACGAGCGCAGCCGACTTGCCTCCGAGTTCCAGAGTACACCGTGCGACACGCTCGCCACAGATCGAAGCGATCAGTCGTCCCACCGCGCTTGATCCGGTGAAGCTGATCTTGTCTACGGCCGGGTTGCGAACCAGTGTTTCCGATGCGTCCCGATCGGCTGTCACCACGTTCAGCACGCCGGCGGGCAGGCCGATCGCTTCGGCGATCTCCGCGATGATATAGCCAATCGCCGGGGCTTCCGGTGAACATTTCAGCACGATCGTGCAGCCGGCGAGCAGTGCAGGAGCGAGCTTGAACGTCGCCAGAAAGGCAGGTGCGTTCCACGGGATGATCATTCCGACCACGCCGACCGGCTCGCGCAACAGCACGCCGATGCCACGTCCGTCAGACGGCGTGTGATATTCCGTGAATGCAAAGCTATCGGCGAGCGAGGCGTAGTATTCATACGCTCCTGGCAGAGCCGCCGCTGAACCAGAGGACATGCCATAGGTGATGCCCATCTCATTCGGCCAAGCGCGAGCGATGTCGTCGCTGCGCCGGCGCCACTCGGCGGCAATCGCGAGGAGGTAGTCCGCACGTTCACGGTGCGTGAGCCGAGGCCAGGGCCCGTGATCGAACGCGTCGCGTGCAGACTCGACGGCTCGATCGATGTCCTCCACCTTCGCCTCTGCGACGTTCAAGAACATAATTTCGGTCGCCGGCGCGATGACGGTAATGAAGCTATCGGTCGATGGCTTGGTCCATTGTCCGCCTATAAAAAGTCGATCCGGATGTTGGATGATGCCTGCGCCCTCGGCCTTAGACATGAGGTTCCTCTCGATTGGTCGAGCCATGTTGCATACGAAGGGCCCGGGCTGCCCACTTTGCCGAAGCCGGATCATATGTTGGGATGCGGGAGAGAGGCAGGGCTAAATCCCACAGACGATGAAAATCACTAGTGTAATGGACGGAGGATAGATCCCGCAGCGATATGTCTAAGGTGACTTCACCAAGACCATTGAGTACTGCATTGGGAACAATCGCTTGAGTGCCAGCGCGAGCGCGATCTCCGGCTATGTCATCGCCCTAAGAAATCACAAAACTCGATGATCGGGCGAGTGAACCGATCACGGCGTCAGTCCCCTCGCGAGAGTGGTGACGTCGCGATCGACGGAGATTGCCCACTCACCCAATTCATGCG
Organism: Novosphingobium sp.; assembly: GCA_030697365.1. Classification (GTDB taxonomy): domain Bacteria; phylum Pseudomonadota; class Alphaproteobacteria; order Sphingomonadales; family Sphingomonadaceae; genus Novosphingobium. Next base: position 32,720 of record JAUYQH010000089.1, read on the forward strand.
ACCACCAGTTCTCGCCGCCGTGCGCTATTCGCCACGCGCGCAGCCGCCGGACGTGATGATGTAGTGCATATTCTTCGCTGATCCCGATCGCGCCGTGCACGGCATGGGCGGAAGCGGCGACCGTCACGGCAGCCTGTCCGGCCCGAATCTTGGCGAGCGCCGCGGTGCGCGGCGAAATGGCAGCGAGCGGTCCGACCAACCCCGCCTGCACCGCCATCCGGGCCGCCCGCACTTCCTCCACCAGCACCGCCACCAGGTTCTGCACCGCCTGGAACCGACCGATTTCCCGCCCGAACTGTCGTCGCTGTAGCGCGTAGGCGAGCGTTAGCTCCTCGATCGCCTCCATCGCGCCGACCATATGTGCGGCAGCCAGCGCGGCCGCCAGCGGACGCCCGTGCAGCGGCTCTATATCCGCAACAGCGATGGCCTGCGGGTCAATCAGCCGCGCCGCCATCGTCTCGATCACTGCCGGTGCGTGCGGGCGCCGTCCGGTTTCCACTGCCAGCGCGAAGACCGCGTCCAGCTCCAAGCCCGCGCCGCCGTCCGCCTCGGGTCGCAGCAGGTCAAGGAAGCCGGATTCGTGCAGCGCCGGCCACGGATCGTCCGCCGGCAGGCCGTCCAGCACGCGAATATATTGATCGAGGAAAAGATCGCCATCGCTCATCGCAATTACCTTAAGCCCAAGCCGCGTGCGATGATGCCACGCAGGATTTCCCGTGTGCCTCCTCGCAAGGAGAAGCTGGGGCTCATCGATGCGACATATTCCAGAGTCGCCAGCAGCTCTGGCGGCACCGACCCTGGGGTCTCGCTGGCGAGCTGGTCCGCGATCAGGCCCGGGATCGACTGTTCGAACGAAGTGCCGAGATCCTTGACGATGGACGCCTCAACCACCGGGTTCAACTCTGCAGCGAGCATCCCGGTGACAGAGAGCGACATCTGCCGCAGCGTCGCCAGCTCCGCCAGCAGTCGACCTGTCAAGGCTGCCTCGGCCGGCGTTGGATCGCCGCGCGTGCGTAAATGCCCGATCCAGCTATCCACCAACACGGTGGACGAGTAGATGCGCTCAGGCCCGCTGCGCTCGAACGCCAGTTCGGCGATTACCTGGTCCCACCCGCTCCCTTCCTCGCCGATCAACGCGTCATCATTCAGCAGGACGTCGTCGAAGTGCACCTCGGAAAAATGCTCGTCCCCCGCTAGATCGCGTATCGGGCGCGCGGTCACGCCCGGGATATTCATCGGGATCAGCAGCTGTGACAGCCCGCGGTTGCGGTCCTCAACCCCGCCGCTGGTCCGCACCAGCGCGATCATATAGTCTGCACGATGGCCGTAGGTCGTCCAAATCTTGGAGCCGGACAGCAGCCAGCCGCCAGCCGCCCGCTCCGCCCGGCTGCGCACGCTGGCAAGGTCAGATCCCGAATTGGGCTCGCTCATGCCAATGCAGAAGAACGCCTCGCCCCGGCAGATCGCCGGCACGATCTCCGCGCGCTGCGTCTCCGTTCCGTAGCGCAGCAGGAGTGGTGCGCTCTGCCGTTCCGCAATCCAGTGCGCCGCAACCGGCGCCCCTGCCGCAAGAAGTTCCTCGATCAGGACGAAGCGTGCGAACTGGCTGCGCCCGGCACCGCCGTAGCGGGTTGGCAAGGTCAACCCGATCCAGCCACGGCGCGCGAGTGCGCGCGTGAAGTCCGCATCGAAGCCCATCCAGGATCGCGCCCGCCGGTCCGCCGGCATGCCGGTAAGATGCGCTGCGAGAAACTCGCGAACGTCCTTGCGTAGCGCCTCATCCGCGTCCGGTATTCTTGCCGGCTCAAAACTTTGCAGCATCTCGGTCCCAGCATAAAAACGGTTTAACATCGCTCGCGGTGAAAGTGACCCCGCTGGCTCTCCTTGGTGAGGCAGCAGATTAGCCTGTTCCTGGAACAACCAAAACTGCACATCTCGCTCATTGCATATGAGATGCAATTGACGCCTTGTTGAGGCAAGTAGTGAAAGCGATGATAAGGGGTGAACCAAGACGGCCGCCGCTGCGGTGCGAAGAGACATCACTCATGGGCTTGAACTCCACCGCCGATAAAGCGGCGTTCCATCCAAAACTGGGCGCTGACACCCCCAATCCTGAGCTCCTAGGGGGGCTTGGGCTGCAGGTCCGCTCCCGCGTGACCGCTCACTCAGAGCCGCGCGAGACTTCATTTGCTAATGATCTGCCGAAAAACTTCGTCGGCAAGGCACTACGTTTACCGTGGCGCCAGCACGAAGTCCGACTACCGCGCGCGCGGTCTCGCGATGATCGTTGACACGCAGCCCGACGCCGGCGTCTCGGCTTATGATGCGGTGGTCACCCGCCGCTCCATTCGTCAGTTCCTTCCGGCTCCAGTGTCCGACGCAACGATCGACTGCATCATTGCCGGCGCATCGCGTGCGCCTTCGGGACAAAACATGCAGCCGTGGCAAGTCCTTGTGGTAACGGGTGACACCCGCGCCCGCCTTTGCAGTGTGGTTTCCGATGCGGTTCGTGCGGGCGAGCGGAGCGATGAGTATAGTTATTTCCCCATAAAGATACGTGAGCCGTATCGAGGGCGGCGGCGGAAGGTCGGCTTTGACCTCTTCGACATTTACGGGATCGCACCTGACGACGTTTGCGGACGCCAAGATGCGCTGTTACGCAATTTCGATTTCTTCGGAGCACCCGTTGGATTGTTCTTCACGATGGAGCGCGATTGGGGTTATGGTGCATGGATCGACATCGGCAATTTCATGACCAACGTCATGACGTTGGCGCCGGCTTTTGGGCTCGGGACTTGTCCGCAGCAGGCTTGGGCTGAATACGGGGCCGCCGTCCGTCGGGTGCTTCCGGTAGCGGACGACCATATAATCGTATCTGGCATGGCTTTAGGCGTTCCGGACCTCGGCGCCGCTGTCAACCGGCTCATCACAGAGCGCACTCCCACCATCGACTTCGTCCGGTACTACAGGTGAATCCGGGTTCTCGTGGACCAAGTGAGTGCTGTTGCGTTTTCGAGAATGAAGATATGCGCTCCGTACAGCAAAGGGACGAACTCGATTTCGCTTCAGCGGTGGCGCGCCGAAACTGTACCGGGAGAAGAGCATCCTATGCCTGAAGGGCGGAAAGTATTACCGAGCAGATATGTCAGACCACACCGGCAGCAGTGCCGGCATCTGCAATCCGTTGCGTAGCCTCCACCGAAATGGTCGAGCAGTCAATGACCAAGGTACCGGGCAAGAGCGTAGGCAGAACGCCTTCCACGCCGATGTAAAAATGCTCCACCGCAGCGTCGCCCGGAAGCATTGTAACGAGGACGTCGATGTTCTGCACGCAATCGACACTGTTGGCGAACGCATGTGCACCGCCCCTCTTCGATCGGCTGAAGGGCTTGGGCATTCAGGTCGATGGCACGGACGTCATGTTCAGCTTTGATGAGGCTTCTGGCCATCGGCGCGCCCATCGCACCGAGAACAGATAAAAGCTATCTTCGTCGTCGCCCCTTGCGACCTCGAGGTGTGGCTCAGAAAATTTCTGGGAAACTCGGCCGGCCATTGAAATGGCCGCGCTGACCACCGCAAATTACATCAATAAATGGAGTTATGCAGCGCGCGGGAAGAAGCATTGCATATAGGATAAATTGTTGCGCGCCGCCGCAAGGACCGCCTTGCGCCTTGATCGTCGGGCTGCCGTGAGCGATGATCGCGGGGCAACCACGATCGCGGCGTGATGGTTCCCGCGAATAGTGGGATCACGATTCGCAGACGTTTGTAATCTCCCGAATGGAGTGATGATGAGAACACCGAAACGCCCGAACGACAGGATGGTCGGGCGCATTTCGCTTCACCGTATCCGTGCAGCGACTGCCATGACGCTGTTGTTGGCGGTGGCGATTTCAGGGTCGGTCTCTCAAGTTCAGGCCCAACCGGTAGCCGGGTCGTTTCACCCGAGCTACCAGCACGGATTATACGGCAAGGGACCCGCTCCTTCGACCGAAGGAGTAACCTGTTCCGTGGAGAAAGTGCCCATGCGCGATGGGGTGAAACTTTCAACGGAGGTGACCCGGCCCGCCAAGCCCGGGAAATACCCGGTGATCATGATGCGCACACCCTATCTCGGGGCCGAGGCTTCGCCCGGCTGCGTGAATCATCCGTACTGGCCCCTCTACGGCCCCGGGTCCCGGAGTGAGGTCGCGGCGCGCGGGTACGTGACGATCCTGCAGGAAGTGCGCGGGACGTCGCGGTCAGAAGGCGAATTTCACCCAGTCATCAATGAAGCCGACGACGGATACGACGCGATAGAGTGGTCGGCCCGACAGCCGTGGTCCACCGGCAAAGTTGGCATGTATCAGGGCTCCTATCACGCCATGGTCCAATGGCAGGCAGCGATCGCGCGCCCGCCGCATTTAGTGACGATCATACCCAATATGTCGCCAACCAACCCGGATTCCGGCTGGCCGCTCGGGCCGGCAGGAACTTTCCCGGGCTTGGCGCGCATGTGGGCCGGGAACATGTCGGTAGACCTGCTGCGGCGGAAGCTGCGCGCCGAAGGCGCATCCGCCGAGCGCATTGCGACCGAGAGCGCCGCCTTGGCCAAACAAGTCCAAGGCGCTGCCTTTGCTCCACCGGCGCAGGCGCTCCCGCTTGCGACTGATCCTATTTTCAAGGACATCCCCTTTTACCAGGAATGGCTCAAACACCCAACAGTGGATGCATACTGGAAGGACGCGGCGGTACTCGACAAGCTCCCGACTGTGTCCATCCCGGTCCTGAGTGTTGGGTCTTGGTATGACGTCTTCATTAGAGGGAGCATCGACGGGTACGTCGCGATGCAGGACCGCGCCGCCACGCCCGAGGCACGAGCCAACGCGCGCTTGGTAGTCGCCGGGGCCGGGCACGCGATCAATTTCGTCGCGGCCAACCTGCGCCGCCGGGAACACGAAACCTTGGGCGCGTATATTGGCGACATCACGTTTGGTGCCGAAAACCTCTTCCCGGAAGACCTGGGCATTCGCTGGTACGACTACTGGCTCAAGGGCATCCAGAACGGCGTGATGGATGAGCCGGCCGTGAAGCTGTACGTCATGGTGCCGCCAGACCAGGGATCGGTCGGCACTGGCTTCTGGGTCACCGGCAGCAAGTACCCGCTCCCAAGCACGCAGACCGTCCGCTACTATATCGGAGGCGGCCGTGCGAACAGCATGACGGGAGGGGGAAAGCTGGCTCTGGCGCCGTCCGGTGCTGGTTTCGATCAGTTCAGATACGACCCGGCGAACCCGGTACCTTCGATCGGCGGAACCTTCTGCTGCGCCTTCTCTCCTGCGGGCGCGTTCGATCAGCGCCCTGTGGAAATGCGAGCCGACGTTCTCGTCTACACCAGCGAGGCGCTGACGAAAGCGCTTCCGGTCATCGGCGAGGTCTCGGTAACGCTGAAAGCCTCGTCGACGGTGCCGAGCACAGCGTTCACGGCCAAGCTCGTCGACCTGCATCCGGACGGTTACGCACAGATCATCTCCGACGGTATCGTTGTCACGCCGGCGACCCAACCGAACGCGATGGGAACCTATACGATCCGGCTGACCCCCACGGGCACGGTGTTCAAGCCGGGACACAAGATCCGGCTCGAAGTGTCGTCGTCGAGCTACCCCCAGTTCGTCGTTCACACCAACACCACCGATCCGATAGCGACAGCGAAGAATCTGGTTGTCGCGACACAGACGGTCCACTGGACAGGAACTTCTCTCAACCTTCCGGTTGCGCCCGTGACGATACCCCCGAGTGCGCTGGACCCCTCGCATCCCGCGAACTCCCTCCAAGCGGCGATCGCTGCAGAGCAAGCTGCACGCCAGCCCTAGTCAATCAACGGGAGCGGCCATCTCTCCGACATGTTGATCCGGTTTGATGGCCGTACATCCTGATGGGTGGATGTCCGATTGATCCGCCACGAGAAATGACGTCGGATGCGAAGATGGCCGGAGTGGTCATCTCCACCTCCCATAGTTCTAGCCAAACCGAACTCGTCATCGCCGCTGCTGATTTCTTCGCAAGCGCGCTCCTGCGTCCATTTCCAGAACGATCTTGCCTAAGTGCTCATTCCGTCTCATCCGCTCGAGGGCGCCTCTGAAGGCTTCGAACGGATAGACGCTGTCGACTGGGAGACGCAGCTTACCCTCGCTTAGGGCGGGCCACAGGTCTTGGGTGACCCGCTGATTGATGCGTTCTACCTCTTCAGCGCTGCGCGTCCGGAAGGTAACCCCCACGTAGGTCAGTCGCCGCAGCGCGTGCAGATCGAAATCAAACTCGCCTGTCATTCCGCCGAGGCGCCCCACATTTACGATACGACCGAGGATCCGGGTCGCTCGCATGTTGAGATTGACGAGGGACCCCGCAATCTGGTCGACGACGAGATCGACGCCATTGCCTTGGGTAGCGGCCAAAACCTCGTCCACCCAACTCTCGTCGCGGGTGTCGATCGCCAGGTCAGCGCCAAACTCCGTCAATCGGGCGCGCCGTTCAGGTGAGGTCGACGAGCCGATCACCAGGCCAGCGCCGAGAAACTTCGCGATTTGCAAGGCCATGAGCCCGACACCGGAGCTCGCGCCCTGGATCAACACCGACTGACCCGGCTGAAGATGGCCATTGGTCGCGATCGCATCATGCATTGTCTGCAGCGCCACAGGAAGACCAACGGCCTCGGAATAAGAAAGACCATCAGGAATGCGATAGAGCTGCCCGGCGGGGCCAACGGCACGCTCGGCGAAGGCGCCGCCGCTCGGCGACATAACCCGATCTCCCACCTGCCAGACGTCCACCCCCGGACCGACTTCGATAACATCTCCAGCCCATTCCAATCCCAGCGGGATGCCGGCGCCACCCATGGATCCGTGTGCGTGGCCCGTGAGCATCATCAGATCGATGCGATTGAGCGCGGCTGCCCGGACCCTTACCAGGACTTGGCCCCGCCCGGGAGCGGGGGTGGAGAGTTCCGTGAGGCTCGGACCTTGTGGACTGGCGATTATCGCGCGCATGTTTCGTCTCGCTGATTTGGGCATAGCTGTTAAACCGGATTGGCTTGGCGTGCGTGCGCCAAAACAAGGTCAGCAAACACTTGTCCGCCGATACTAATGTGGTGGCGCATCGCAGCAGCTGCCGCTTCGGCATCTCCAGCACGAATGGCCGCAAGAACAAGGGCGTGATCCGCAAAGGATTGACGCATCCGACCCGGCTTCTGGAAGGGAAAGCCGCGGTAAACGCCAAGCCGA
>JAUYQH010000091.1 GCA_030697365.1 Novosphingobium sp.
TTTAGGGCAGCTGATCCAGGGCGTGGGCGCGGCGTGGGAAATGACGCAGCTCACGCGGGAGGCAAACATGGTCGCCCTGGTTCAGACCGCCATGTTCCTGCCCCTGATGCTGCTGCTGCTGCCCGCGGGCGCGCTTGCCGACATGTATGACCGCCGAAAGGTCGCGTTGAGCGGACTTTCTTTCGCGCTCGTCTCGGCGCTCGCACTCACCGCGCTTTCGCTGGCCGGTTTGGTCACTCCCTGGCTGCTCCTGACCCTTTGTTTTCTGATCGGGTCCGGAGTCGCTCTTTTTGGACCGGCCTGGCAGGCATCCGTCGGCGAGCAGGTCCAATCGGAACACCTGCCGGCAGCGATAGGGCTCGGTTCGATCAGCTACAACTTGGCCCGCAGCTTCGGGCCGGCGATCGGCGGTCTCGTCGTGGCGGCGTTCGGCTCGGTGGCAGCGTTCGGCATCAACGCTCTGATGTTTCTGCCGATCATCGGCGCGTTCTATTTCTGGAAGCGCCCGCACGTTTCTTCGCGGCTGCCGCCCGAGCGGATCGATCGGGCAATCCGTGCGGGAGTACGTTATTCCACTCACTCCCCGGCAATCCGCGTCCTGTTGGTTCGCACCCTCGTCGCGGCCCTGGGAGTTGCCTCGATTACCGCTTTGATCCCCCTGGTGGCCAAGGACCTGCTCGGTGGCGGCGCCGGCACTTACGGCCTGCTGCTGGGATCGTTTGGAGTTGGGGCGGTCATCGGGGCCATGTTTGTCGAGGTCGCGCGCAGCAAGGTCGATCCGGAAGGCGTGATCCGGCCCCTCGTGCTTGTCGCCGGCGCGATGATCGTCGTCGTGGGTGTCAGCCGCTCCCTACCGCTGATCCCCGACGTTTTGACCACGGCGCCGATGTTATAGGTGAACGCGGTTTCAGGACCCAGATCGGTCGGGTTGCCGAAGATATCGACCGATTTGAAGTTGTTGGCGGCCGCCTGAATACCGGCGAGCGAGGTAACGGAATCCGGCGAAACCTGGCTAGCTTGCGGACCACGGAAGGTCGTTCCGGCGGAGCCGCGGAAGGTCAGCCAGTCGGTCGGCGTGAAGCGGAACGATCCTTTGGGATTAACCGTCGAACCGACGGAGCCACCGTAGTCTTCATAACGGACGGCGCCGTTCAGCTCGATCGTTTCCCCGATCGGCACGTTGACCTCCGCAAACACCGCATAAATGGTCTGGCTCAGGTTCACGGGAGTCGATTGGCCCAAGAAGATGAACGGCCCGATATCCGCTCCGACCCTGCTCAGACACGAACGGTCACCCTCGATCGGGCATGGGTTTACGTCGCGATTGTTCAGATCATCGAGCGGGCGCGAAACGAAGTTCGAGTTTCGCACCTGACCGCCGAAAGCATAAGCGATCGGATCGCCACCGAAATCGATCCCCGTCTCGCCCGAGAAGATCACGTCGAGGATGGCGTTTTCTTCGCGCTGACGCGTACCGTTCGGGCGATAGATGAAATCGACCAGCCCAGCCGGGTTGACATTCGCCGGGACGAACGCCGGATTTGCGTTGCCCGAGGGCGGGTGGTTCGGTGCAACGTTGATGAACGGGTTGAAGAATTGACACCCCCCAGCGCCGGGCGTGGTTCCGGTGCAGTTCGGTCCACCCAACCCGTTCAACGCGTTCTGAAGTCGCGAGCCGACCGCGTCGGTAACAAATGCCTCACGGAAGTGGCGCAGGTAGGTACCATAGACGCTGGCGCGGAAGGTTTTGCTGAGATCGATGTCCAGCCCGGTCGAAACGCGCCACGCATCATCCTCGGCACGACCGAACTGGCTGCCCAAGCGGTCCGTTGCCGGGTTTCCGCCCAATCCGAACGGACGACCCAAGACGATCAGCGCGTTGTCCGCCAAGGTATTGACGGTGTTGAAGGTCGCGCTGCCCGGGGCGAAACTCTGGTTGATGAACGCCTGGAAGCCCGGGTTGGAACGCGGGACGGACCAGCAATTCGAAGGCATCATCGATGCTTGTGTCGTCCTCGTCCCAGTAAAGCTTGTCGATCATCAGCCCGCGCATCGTTGCGAGGTGAGGCCGCCCCTTCGCCCGGACCAGCCGCCGGTCAGCATATCGACTGCCGCCGCGTCGCACGCCGGATGTCCATCACCACCCGCACGCCAGTGGCGCCTGAGGATTTTGGTCTCATCTTCGTTCCTTTCGTCAAAGCGAAGAGACAAAAATCCTCCTCTATCGAATGCCCTCAATCTTTCTCATTGGTGCTGACGCCGGACAGATTACAGCAACCGTAGGCCGGCCAGGATGACGTGCGGGCTTGCCTGCGGGCATCACCTGCGTAAGGTGTTGAATTCGTCGCCAAGAAAAATATGGAAGGTCGCCAATGACTTCGCTTCGCCTGGCTGTTTCCCTGCTTGCCTTGACCTTTGCCAGTCCCGCGCTCGCTGACGATGAGCATGAGTGCGTCGACACGCAATGCACGATGCTGTCCTTGTTCGCACAGGGGCCAATCGGCGGCACGGAAGCGAGCCAGTCGATCGAAGCACCCCGCATGGGCAGTTGGGGTATCGACACTGCCGGTATGGACGGGAATGTGAAGCCGGGGGACGACTTTTTTGCTTACGTCAACGGCACCTGGGCCGAGAATACTCCAATCCCCGCCGACCGCTCCTCGTACGGGGCGTTCGCGACATTGCGCGACCTTTCCGAGGTACGCACGCGGCAATTGGTCGAAGGCTACAAGATCGGCAATCCGGCGAGCGGCGGCGATCCTGCCAAAGTTGCGGCGCTTTACCGGGGCTTCATGGACGAAAAGGCTATCGAGAAGCTCGATTCCAAGCCCATCCGGCCAAAGATCTCGGCCATTCGCGCGGTCCGGACCAAGGATCAGATGGCGCGGATCATGGGGCAATCTCTCGGCGGTTTCGGCGGCAGCTTCTTTGGTCCGTCCGTCAATGACGATAGCAAGAACCCGGATTTTTACGTCCTTTACATGGGCCAGTCGGGCCTCGGACTGTCCGACCGGGAACTCTATCTCCAGGCGAAGTTCGAACCGCAAAAGACGCGGTACCAGCAGTATGTCGCGCAAATGCTCGGCATGGTCGGCTGGGCGAAGGCCGAGCGTGCCGCGGCTGACGTCGTCGCGCTCGAGACACGGATCGCCAACGCGCACTGGACCCGGGCCGAGAGCCGCAACCGTGACAAGACCTACAATCCATTCAACGCGGCCGAACTCGCCAAAACTGCCCCGGGCTTCCCTTGGGCGACGTTCATGAACGCGGCCGGGGTCGGCCAGGCGGAGAAGATCGTCGTCGCCCAGAATACGGCTTTTCCGAAACTCGCGCAGATCTTCCAGGACGCCGATATCGAGACCCTGAAGGCATGGCAGGCGTTCCACACCGCCGACGAGGCTGCGCCGCTTTTGTCGAAGCGGTTTGTCGATGCCAATTTCAACTTTCGGCAGAAGTTTTTGCAGGGGCAACCCGAACAACGCGAGCGCTGGAAAAGAGGCGTCGGGGTCGCCGAGAACGCCATGGGCGAGGCCATCGGGCAGGATTACGTCAAGCTTTACTACCCGCCCGAATCCAAGGCGAAGATGGACAAATTGGTGGCTGATCTTCGCGTGGCGATGCGCAAACGCATCGAGGGCCTACAGTGGATGAGCCCGGAAACCAAGGTACAGGCACTCGACAAGCTTCAGAATTTCGGACTCAAGATCGGCCACGCGGAAAAGTGGCGGGACTATTCGACATTGCAGATCCGCAACGGCGACCTGTTCGGCAACGTCGAGCGCGCGTCGCAGTTCGAGTGGAACTATCGTCGTAGTCGTCTCGCCCAGCGGGTGGACAAGGCCGAATGGGGTATGACCCCGCAAACGGTCAACGCCTATTACTCGCCTGTGAAGAACGAGATCGTCTTTCCAGCGGCAATCCTTCAGCCGCCGTTTTTTGATCCGGATGCCGACGCGGCGGTCAACTACGGGGCCATCGGCGGGGTGATCGGGCATGAAATAAGCCACGGGTTCGACGACCAGGGACGCAAGTCGGATGGTCGCGGGATACTGCGTGACTGGTGGACCCCAGAGGACGCCGCCAAGTTCGAGGCGCAGGCCGCGAAGCTGGGCGCACAATACGAGGCCTACTCCTTTCCCACACTGCCCGGAATGAACATCAATGGCCGGGTCGCCATGGGCGAGAATATCGGCGACCTTGGCGGTATCCTGCTTGGGCTTGAAGCCTATCGCACTTCGCTCGGCGGCAAGCCGGCGCCGGTGATCGACGGCTTCACCGGCGAACAGCGGCTGTTCATGGGCTGGGCACAAGTCTGGCGGACCCTGTGGCGCGACGATGCGCTTCGCCAGCAGATCGTCAACGGGCCCCACTCCCCGGGACAGATCCGCGCCTTCGCGCCCTTGCGTAACGTCGATGCGTGGTACGAGGCCTTCAGTGTGAAACCCGGCGACAAGCACTATGTGCCGCCGCAGGAACGGGTTCGTATCTGGTAAGCACCAGGCTGACTGAGCGTTCGACCGGGAAAAATCTGTGCGGGGTTCGTTAAAGAATGCAACACGGAATCCCCGATCCGCTTGGCCGGCACCTGCCGTTGAAAGCTTCCGTATGCAGTTTCCGATCGAAGATGTTCGCGCACAATTCCCGGCCCTGTCGACCACGGACAGCGGCGTGCAGCGCATCTATTTCGATGCGCCGGGTGGAACGCAAATCTGCGGCGCGGCGATCGATCGCATATCCGAACATTTGAAAAAGGGCACCGCGAACGACGGCGGCGTTTTTCAGAGTTCCAGAGACACGCAGGAATTGGTCGAAGCAGCTCACGCCGCGATGGCCGATTTGCTCGGCGGGCATCCCGACGAAATCGCTTTCGGCGCCAACATGACAACCCTGACGCTTTCCCTGTCCCGGGCCCTGGCCCAGGAATGGGACGCAGGGGACGAGCTTGTCGTCACGCGGCTCGATCACGACGCCAACATTGCCCCGTGGCTGCTGGTTGCGCGGGACAAGGGAATGACCGTGCGCTGGCTGGACTTCGATCCGGCTCCAGGCCGTCTCGAACTCGACGCCTTGCCGCAACTGCTTGGAACCAAAACGCGCCTGGTAGCTGGTCGCCCGTGAAAAACTCATAACGTGCTGATCAGGAACTGGAAACTCGGCATTTGAAGTATTGGGAATCGCAAGGTTTTGGTCGATTTGGTGGAAAACCTTGCGAATTCGCGCGCGCCCGCACGGAGGGGCTGGCGC
>JAUYQH010000099.1 GCA_030697365.1 Novosphingobium sp.
ACCACACCATCGCCCGGATCAGGTCGTCGACCTGCGCCTGCGAGTAATCGGCGATCTGTTCCTGCGCGGCGCGCGAGCGGGCGACGAGCGCGGCGATCTCGGCGGCTTCGGGCGACTGGTCGAGCTGAAAGGCGGTGGCCACGGCACGGTACTCCTGAACTAGATTTGGCTGCGCGTGCGTCGAACTTGGGGAGAAATTACCCCATTGCAACACACATGACTCTCGATCCGCCATGTCACAGGCGGGCCTCCGATTCAACCTTTCAAGCGAAAGGTCGTGCCGGGGAAACGGCTCAAATCCGCTCGATTATGATCGCCGGGGCCATCCCGCCCGCCGCGCACATCGTAATCAGGCCATAGCGTCCGCCGGTCCGCTCGAGCTCGTCGAGCGCGGTGCCGATCAGGATCGATCCGGTCGCGCCGATCGGGTGGCCCAGCGCCATCGCCCCGCCGTTGGGATTGACCTTTGAACGGTCGAGATCGAGATCGCGGATGAACTTCTCGGCGACCACCGCGAACGCCTCGTTGATCTCCCACACGTCGATGTCGTCTTTGGAGAGCCCGGCCTTGGCCAGCACCTTCTTCGCCGCGGGGACCGGGGCGTTGAGCATCAGCGTGGGATCGTCGCCCTGGTTGGCGTAGGCGACCACGCGGGCGCGCGGCTTGAGCCCGTGCTTGTCGGCGTATTCCTTGCTCGTGATCAGCAGCGCCGCGGCGCCATCGACCACGCCCGACGAGTTGCCCGCATGGTGGACCGGCTTGATCTCGACATCGGGATAACGCCGGTTGATCTGCTTGCGGAAGGTGGTGCCGTTGCCGAGGTCGAAATCGGCGAGCCCGGCGAACGCGGGCTTGAGGCTGGCGAGCCCTTCGGCGGTGGTCTCCGGGCGGGGGAACTCCTCGCGATCCAGCGCGACGCTGCCGTCGGCGTTGAGCACCGGCACGACGCTCTTGGCGAAACGGTTTTCCTTGATCGCCACGTCGGCGCGCTGCTGGCTGACCAGCGCGAGCGCGTCGAGCGCCTCGCGGCTGATCCCCTCAATCGTGGCGATGGCATCCCCGCACACCCCCTGGTTCGATTGCGGGTGGAGTTCGTCGAGCGCCTCGTGCCCCGATCCCATCATCCGCGGCGGCATCCCGGCGTTGGCCTGTTCGGCGGCGAAGCTGGCGGTGTAGCTCATCATCTCGGTGCCGCCCGCGATCACGCAGTCTTCCATGCCCGACATGACGCTGGCCGCGGCGAAGTTGACCGAGCTGATCCCGCCGCCGCAGAACCGGTCGAGCGTGGTTCCGCTGGCCCTGACGTCATAGCCCGCCGAGAGCGCGGCCATCCGCCCGAGGTCGCCGCCCTGCTTGCCGTTCTGCGACGAAGTCGACCAGACGATGTCGTCGACGGTCGCGGTATCGAGGTGGTTGCGGTCCTTGATCGCCCTGAGCACCGTCGCGGCGAGGTGCTGCGGGTGGAGGTGGCTGAGCGCGCCCTTGCCGGGCTTGCCCACCCCGCGCGGGGTGCGGACGGCGTCGATGATGTAGGCTTCGGTCATTCTTCTTCTCCTAAATCCCACCTCCGCTCATCCCGAGCGAAGTCGAGGGATCGCGCGCAACTTCCCGACATGGCGCGCGTGTCTCGACTTCGCTCGACATGAGCGGATATGGGGTATGGGGCGCGGTTTTCACGCCGGAATCTGGTTGAACGGCACGCCCTTGTCGGGGCGGTGGTCCTGGGGCAGGCCGAGGATCTTCTCGGCGATGGTGTTGAGCAGGACCTCGTCCGATCCCCCCGCGATCCGTCCAGTGGGGGCGTTGAGCCAACTCGCAGTCCAGCTCTCCTTGACGAAGGCGTGCGGGTCGGATGCGAAGCCGGCGTTGCCTTGGAGGTCGATCGCCAGTTCCGACAGCCTCTGGCGGCTGCGCACCGCAACCAGTTTCTGCAAGCTGCCTTCGGGACCGGGTTGCATCCCTGCTTCCATCATCTTCATCGCCCGGGCCGTGATCGCCTCCAGCCCACTGCGCATCGCATAGTTGCGCGCGATCGCCGAGCGGATGCGCCCGTCCTCGAGCGCGGGCTTTTCATTGACCTCGATCTCTCGGGCCAGGTCGATGAACAGATCGAGATGCGGGCCGAACCCGGCGCTGTCGGTGGCGATGTAGCGCTCGATCATCAGCGTGTGGAGCGCCACGCCGAAGCCGCCGCCGACCGCTCCCATGCGCTGCTCGTCGGTCATCTTGACGTCGTCGAAGAACACCTCGTTGACGTGGCTGTCGCCGCCCGCAAGCTTGATCGGGCGGACCTCGACCCCGGGCGCCTTCATATCGACCCAGAAATAAGTCAGGCCCTTGTGCTTGGCCACGTTCGGGTCGTTCCGCGCCACGATCACGCCGTAATCGCAATACTGCGCCCAGCTGGTCCAGACCTTCTGGCCGTTCAATTTCCAGCCGTTGCCGTCCTGCTCGGCCTTGGTGCGCAACGCTGCCAGGTCCGACCCGCCCGAAGGCTCGGAGAACAGCTGGCACCAGATTTCCTCGCCGCGCAGCGCCTTGCGCACGCGCTCCTTCACCCAGTCGCGATCCTGGCCGTAGTGGATCAGGATCGGAACCGGCATCCCCAGCGAGATGCCGAAATAGACCACGGGCATCCCCCAGGCCATTTCCTCGCCCTCGAACGCCACCTTGTGGAGGTTCGTCAGGCCCTGGCCGCCGATCTCGACCGCCCAGTTGATCCCGGCGAATCCCGCATCGTGGCGGGCCGCCATGTAGCGGCGGCCAAGCGCGAG
This sequence comes from Novosphingobium sp., assembly GCA_030697365.1. Classification (GTDB taxonomy): domain Bacteria; phylum Pseudomonadota; class Alphaproteobacteria; order Sphingomonadales; family Sphingomonadaceae; genus Novosphingobium. The sequence goes on from JAUYQH010000099.1 coordinate 2,775, forward strand.
ATCGTCCTCGACCGAAAGCCCGCGGCGGGCTTCCTTGCCATAGGTCGTGGCCTGCTCCGCCAGCCAGGCGCGGGCGCGGGCGCGAAAGTCTTCGACGTCGCTCATGCCGCAACTCCCGTCAGCTGGCCGGCCAGCAGGTCTTCCCAGAAGAACATGTTGCCCTGTTCCACCGCCAGGCTGCGCGCGCGGCGCATATGCAGGTGGAGGCCCGTTTCCCACGTAACTCCGATCCCGCCGTGGATTTGAACGCAGTCACGCGCGGCAGTGTCATAGGCCTCGGTCGCCGAGAGCCGCGCGGCCGCTGCGGCCTTGAGGAAATCGGCCTGACCTTCACGACTGGCGGCGTGGATGCAGTTGGCGCGGGCGATCTCGATCAGGCCGTACATCTCGGCGATGCGGTGCTTGACCGACTGGAACGCGCCGATCTGCTGTCCGAACGCCTTGCGGGTGACGGCATAGTCGCGCGCGATGGTCATCAAGGCTTCGGCCCCGCCGACTTGCTCGTGCGCGGTGACCACCGCCATCCGGGCGAGAACGTCGCGGGCGAGCGCGCTTGCATGGGCTCCGGTAGCGATGACCTGGCCGGGGGTGGCGGCGAAAGTCAGGTCGGCATAGCCGCGGCTGTTGTCGAAGCCCTCGATCACGGATTTAGACACGTCGGTCAGGTCGCACAGCACCAGCGCCGGTTCGCCCTCGGCGAGCGCCCAGACCACCGCGATCCGCGCGTGCGCCGCCGCGGGCACGCCGGGTTTCTCTCCCGCCAGGCCGGCAGCAGTAAACCGGACGAGGGGCCGCGAGGGCAAGGGCGACTGGCCTTCGCCAAAGGCCAGCGCGGCGATCACTTCGCCGCTTGCCAGCCGGGGCAGCCACTCGGCCTTGAGCTCCTCGTTCTCGCTGCCGAGCAGAGCGGCTGCCGCCCCGTCGTTGCTGGTCAGGAACGGTGCGCCGGCGGTGGAGCCGCCGCAGGCCTGCGCAACGATCCCCAGCTCGACCAGGCTCAGCCCGATCCCGCCGAACGCTTCGGGGATGGCAAGACCGGTCCACCCCTGCTCGATCGCGGTCTGCCAGAAGGCGTGGTCGTAGGCGCCAACGGTTTCGAGCAGCGCCAGCGCCCGCGCCTTGTCGCTGCGCGCCTCCACCACCCGCCGCGATTCGCTGGCGATGGCCTGCTGACCTTCATCGTAGAGTATCGACATCGTGAGCCTTCCGGCGGAGGGAGGCGTCCCTTATTTAATCGAGCGATTAAAAGTCAAGCGGAGTCCGCCCGCCCGTTCAGTCGAAACCGACAAAGCGGGCCGCCTCGTCCAGTTCCTTGCGCCGCGAAACCACCGCGTTTGCGGGAAAGGTCTCGTCAGGCCAGCCCATCGCCACGCAGATCATGATGACCTGGTCGTCGGGGATTTCGGCCTGCTCGCGCACCACCGGCGACTGCATGATTCCCTGGCTGTTGATGACGCAGCCGAGCCCGCGCGACCACGCGGCGTTGACCAGCGCATTGGTCGCCGCGCCGCAATCGAACGGAGCAATGTCACTGCCCAGCAACACCCGGTCGTAAGTCACCACCACCGATACCGGTGCGTCGAACTGGCGGAAGCCGCGCAGCACCCAGTCCTGCCGGCCGTCCTTGTCGTCGCGTTCTATCCCCATCGCACCGAACAGCTGTTTGGCGATCTCGATCTGTCGCCCGCGATGGAGTTCGGGCACCTTGTCGAAGCGGCGGAACTCCCGGCTGTCGGGCCTTCCGGCAAGGATCCCAGCGGTGTTGCCCGCGCGAATACGATCGAGCGGCTCGCCGGTGACGACGGTGAAGTTCCAGCACTGGTTGTTGAACGAGGAAGGCGCCCGCACCGCCAGCGCGATTACCTCTTCGATCAGCGCGCGCGGGACCGGCTTGTCGAGAAATCCGCGTATGCTGCGCCGTTCGCGAACGACTTCATCGTAGGTCAACTCAAGTGTAACTCCGAGAGCTTTTCCGGAAGATGCCTGGCTGACTCACGCCGCCCGCCTGATCTCCAGCTCCATCCGGTCCCAGATCTCGACCAGCGCGCTCGTCAGCTCGCGCATCATCGCCTCGGTGTGGGCGGGGCCGGGGGTGAAGCGGAGACGTTCGGTGCCGCGCGGCACCGTCGGGTAGTTGATCGGCTGGACGTAGACCCCGTACTCGGCGAGCAGGATGTCGCTGATCGCCTTGGCGCGAACGGGGTCGCCGACCATCAAGGGCACGATGTGCGTGGTGCTGGGCATCACCGGCAGCCCGGCCTCGGCGAACAGCGCCTTGAGCAGCGCCGCGGAGGCCTGCTGGCCCTCGCGCTCGACGCTCGACGCCTTGAGGTGGCGGACCGCGGCGAGCACGCCCGCGACCAGCACGGGAGAAAGGCTGGTGGTGAAGATGAAGCCGGGGGCGTAGCTGCGGATGCAGTCGACGATCTTGGCGTCGGCGGCGATATACCCGCCCATCACGCCGAACGCCTTGCCGAGCGTGCCTTCGATGATGGTGATTCGGTGGGCCGCGTCGTCGCGTTCCGAAATGCCGCCACCGCGCGCGCCGTACATCCCCACTGCGTGGACCTCGTCGATATAGGTCAGCGCGTTGTACTTGTCGGCCAGGTCGCAGATCGCGTGGATCGGGGCAACGTCGCCGTCCATCGAATAGACGCTCTCGAACGCGATAAGCCGCGGCAGCGCGGGGTCGGTCTCGGCGAGCAGTTCCTCGAGGTGGGCGAGATCGTTGTGGCGGAAGACCTTCTTCTCGCAGCCCGAATTGCGGATGCCCGCTATCATGCTCGCATGGTTGAGTTCGTCGGAGAAGATCACGCAGCCGGGAAGCAGCTTGCCCAGCGTGGACAGCGTCGCGTCGTTGGAAACGTAGCCGCTGGTGAACAGCAGCGCGCGTTCCTTGCCGTGGAGGTCGGCGAGTTCCTGTTCGAGCTGGATGTGATAGTGCGTGTTGCCGCCGATGTTGCGGGTGCCGCCCGATCCGGCGCCGACGTCGTGCAGCGCTTCTTCCATCGCCGCGACGACTTTGGGGTGCTGGCCCATCGCCAGGTAATCGTTGCTGCACCACACCGTGATCGGCTTGGGCCCGTTGTGCCCGGCGAAGCACCGCGCGTTGGGGAATGCGCCCTTGTTGCGCAGTATGTCGATAAATACGCGATAGCGCCCCTCGTCGTGCAGGCGCTCGATCGCCTGGTCGAAGACCTGATCGTAGTTCAAGACGTGGCTCCCGTGGCCGTCGATCCCCCCGATCATGCCGGACTCGTGGTCCGGGCGCCCGTTGATCGGCAAGCGCCTTTTAGCGAAGCCCGATGCGCTTGGCCACCCCGACTTTGCACCCGGCATAAGCGAACGCGACCCGCCTTACAGGGTGACGCTTCGCATCAGACCGCGCGTGGCGAGCGCGGGTGCGAGCGCGGCGATCTCGGGCCCGTCGCGGGTGAACAGCGCGAAATCGGGGGCGCTGCGGGCGAAACTCTGGCCCTGGGTCAGAAAGGCGATGCGCCGGGCGATGCCTTGTGCGCCATCGACGAACCGCACGCCGGACCCGAACGCCGCGGTCAACTCGGGCAGGAGCAGGGGGAAGTGGGTGCAGGCCAAGACCACCGTATCGATCCTCTCACCCGCCGGCTGCGCGCGCAAACCTTGCGCGGCGCGCGCGAATACCGCCGGATTGACCGGCTCGCCGCGCAGCCGTGCTTCGGCGGCGGCGACGAGTTCGGGCGCGGCGTGGCGCAGCAGCGTCTTGTCCGCGGCGAACTCGGCCTCGAGCCCGTCGACATAGCCCTGGCGAATGGTGGCTTCGGTGCCGAGCAATCCGATCACCCCCGAGGCGGTCAGCGCGGCGGCGGGCTTGATCGCGGGGACCGTCCCGACGATCGGCACCTCGAGCACTTCGCGGACCATGCCCAGCGCGATCGTGCTTGCGGTGTTGCAGGCGATGCAGACGAGGCGCGGGCGGAAGCGCTCGGTCATCCGCCCGAGAAGCCCTGAGACCCGCGCCGCGATCTGTGCCTCGGTCTTGTTGCCATAAGGCAGCCCGGCGTTGTCCGCGGCGTAGATCACCGGCGCATCGGGCAGAGCCAAGCGCACCGCGTCGAGCACGGTCAGCCCGCCCACCCCGGAATCGAAGATCAGGATCGGCGCGGCAGCATCCATTGTGGCGCGAATTCCCTTTCCCGCACTTGTCCCTGCCGCGCTTCTAGCTAGGACTTGCATATGAAGGGAAGGGCTGGATGAACTGGTTGCCCGCATTGGCGCTCGGCTACGCACTCGGCTCGATCCCGTTCGGGCTGGTCCTGACCCGGGCGTTCGGCGCGGGCGATTTGCGGAGCATCGGCTCGGGCAGCATCGGTGCCACCAACGTACTGCGCACCGGCCACAAGGGGCTCGCCGCCGCGACCGTGCTGCTCGATGCGGGCAAGGGCATCCTGGCGGTGCTGATCGCCGCGCGCTGGCTGCCGGGGACCGAAGGAGCCGCAGCCATCGGAGCGGTAATCGGCCACTGCTTCCCGGTTTGGCTGGGGTTTCGCGGCGGCAAGGGTTTCGCAACCGCCGCCGGAGTATGCCTCGCGCTGGCCTGGCAGGTCATGGTCGTGGGCGCGGTGGTCTGGGCGGCAACCCTCGCGCTGAGCCGAATATCGTCGGTGTCTTCGATGATCGCGGTGCTCGCCGCGCCGATTGCGGCCTGGCTGTTCGGACTGCCCGCGGCGGCGAGCGTTCTTGGCGTGATTGCCGCGATCGTGATCGTCCAGCATCGCAGCAACATAGCTCGCTTGCGCGCGGGTACCGAACCCAGGCTGGACCGGAAGTAGCGTGGCGACGCTCGCCCGCGACGAGGCTTTCGCCCGCATCAACTTGCTCCGCTCCCCCAATATCGGCCCGGTCAGCTATCGGCAGCTGATGCTCCGCTTCGGCGATGCGAGGCGGGCGCTCGAGGCGTTGCCCGACCTCGCCGGACGCGGCGGCAGCGCCTATCGCCCCGCGCCTGTCGCGAGGATCGAGGACGAGATCGCCGCGGTCCGCCACGCCGGGTCGCGCTACCTTTTCCATGACGGACCCGATTACCCGCCGCTGCTGGGCGAGCTGGAAAGCGCCCCGCCGATCCTGATCGTGCGCGGCGACGCCGCCATCGCGGCGCGCCCGTGCGTCGCCATCGTCGGCGCGCGCAACGCTTCGGCCGCTGCGGTCAAGCTGGCGCGCGATTTCGCCGCGGCGCTGTCCGAAGCCGGATTCGCCGTGGTCTCCGGGCTGGCCCGCGGGATCGACGGCTCGGCGCATCGCGGCGCGCTCACTGGTGCGGGCGGCACCATTGGCGTGATCGCCAGCGGGATCGACATCGCCTACCCGCCCGAACACGCCGAACTCCAGGAGCAGGTCGCGAACCAGGGCCTGTTGATCGCCGAGCAACCGCCGGGGGTCGAACCGCTCGCGCGCCACTTCCCCTCGCGCAACCGGATCATCGCGGGCCTTGCCGCGGGAACCGTTGTGGTCGAGGCAGCGCCCAGATCGGGCTCGCTGATCACCGCGCGGCTGGCGGGCGAGGCGGGGCGCGAGGTGATGGCGATCCCGGGCTCGCCGCTCGAACCGCGCAGCCAGGGCTGCAACCAGCTGATCCGCGACGGCGCGGTGCTGGTCCAGTCGGCCGAGGACGTGATCGAACTGGTCGAAGGCTTTGCCGGCACCCCGCGCTCGACCTTCCGTGAGAGCGCAGCCGATTTCGCCTTCGCCGATACTGCCGAAGCCACGACCGAGCCCGCAGACATCGCCGGCCTGCTCACCCGCGCCCCGGTCGGGGTGGACGAACTGATCCGCCAGTCGGGCGAGAGACCGGCGGCGGTCCATCTGGCGCTGCTCGAACTCGAGCTGGCCGGGCGACTGGTGCGGCATGCGGGGGCCAGGGTCAGCCTGGGATGACGATGCAGCGAGGGACTTGACGGCTCCCTGCCACGCTCCCCACCCTCGCGCGTACGTATACGTGAGGGCCAGTCCGGCCGAGAGGGATCGCCAGAACCATCATGCAACTCGTCATCGTTGAATCACCGGCGAAAGCCAAAACCATCGAGAAGTACCTCGGGCCCGGGTTCAAGGTTCTCGCCAGCTATGGTCACGTCCGTGACCTGCCGCCCAAGGACGGGTCGGTCCAGCCCGACGACGGCTTCGCCATGGACTGGGAGCTCAACGGCGACAAGCAGCGCCAGATGAAGGCGATCACCGATGCGGCCAAGACCGCCGACCGCCTGATCCTGGCGACCGACCCCGACCGCGAGGGCGAGGCGATCAGCTGGCACGTGCGCGAACTGCTCGGCAAGCGCCGCGCGCTGCCCAAGGAGGTTGAGCGGGTCACCTTCAACGCCATCACCAAGGCGACCGTGCTCGACGCGATGAAGCACCCACGCGAGCTCGACCAGGATCTGATCGACGCCTATCTGGCGCGCCGCGCGCTCGATTACCTGTTCGGCTTCACGCTTTCGCCGGTGCTGTGGCGCAAGCTGCCCGGCGCGAAGTCGGCGGGTCGCGTCCAGTCGGTGGCGCTGCGCCTGATCGTCGAGCGCGAGCGCGAGATCGAGGTGTTCCGCCCGCAGGAATACTGGTCGGTGATCGCCCGGCTCGAGCAGGGCGGGACCGAGTTCGCCGCGCGGCTGGTCAAGTTCGACGGGCAGAAGCTCGACCGCCTGACTGTGTCCGACGAAGGCACCGCCATGCGCGCCAAGGCCACGGTCGAGACAGGCACTTTCCGGGTCGAGGAGGTCGAGGTCAAGCCGACCAAGCGCAACCCGTACCCGCCGTTCACCACCTCGACTCTCCAGCAGGAGGCCGCGCGCAAGCTGGGGTTCTCCGCCAGCCACACGATGCGGATCGCGCAGAACCTGTATGAGGCAGGCGCGATCACCTACATGCGGACCGACGGGGTCCAGATGGACTCCTCGGCGATCAGCGAGGCGCGCAAGGCGATCTCGGACCGCTACAACGGGCACTACCTGCCCGAAAAACCGCGAATCTATCAGAGCAAGGCCAAGAACGCGCAGGAAGCGCACGAGGCGATCCGCCCGACCGAGTTCACCCGTGACAAATACGGTTCGGGCGACGAGGCGCGGCTCTACGACCTGGTCTTCAAGCGCGCGATGGCCAGCCAGATGGCCAGCGCCCAGATCGAGCGCACCACCGTCACCTTGCGCGACGGCACCGGCAAGCACGAGCTGCGCGCCACGGGCCAGGTGATCAAGTTCCCCGGCTTCCTCGCGGTTTACGATGAGGGCCATGACAGCAAGTCGGATTCTGGCGCCAATGCCGACGACGAGGACGCCGCACTGCTCCCCGCGCTGGCCAGCGGCGACACGCCCGCGAAGAAGGGCGTCGATGCGACCCAGCACTTCACCCAGCCGCCGCCGCGCTATTCGGAGGCCTCGCTGGTCAAGCGGCTCGAGGAACTCGGCATCGGCCGTCCCTCGACTTACGCTGCGACGCTCCAGGTGCTCAAGGACCGCAGCTACGTCCGCACCGAGAAGAACCGTTTCTTCGCCGAGGAGAGCGGCCGCCTGCTGACCGCGTTCCTCGAACGCTTCTTCGAACGCTACGTCGCCTACGATTTTACCGCCGGGATGGAGGACGAGCTCGACGAGGTTTCGGGCGGGCGCGCGCAGTGGAAGGCCGTGCTCGAAGCGTTCTGGAAAGACTTCAAGCCCAAGTCCGACGAAGTGATGGAGCAGAAGCCGAGCGAGATCACCGCTGCGCTCGACCTGTTCCTCGCCGACTACCTGTTCCCCCCGCGCGACGACGCCAGCGACCCGCGCGTCTGCCCGAAATGCGGCGAGGGGCGATTGAGCCTGCGCGGCGGCAAGTTCGGCGCGTTTGTCGCCTGCTCGAATTACCCCGAGTGCAAGTTCACCCGCCAGTTCGCCCAGCCCGGCGGAAACGGCCCAAATGGCAATGGGGCGGCCGAGGACAATGAGCTGGGCAAGCATCCCGAGACCGGCGAGCCGATCACCCGTCGAACCGGGCGGTTCGGGCCGTACATCCAGCTCGGCGAGGGCAAGGAGGCCAAGCGTTCTTCGATCCCCAAGGACATCCCGGAGCTGGACCTGGATTGGGCAGTCAGGCTGCTCGGCCTGCCGCGCACCATTGGAACCCACCCCGAAAGCGGCGAGCCGATCACCGCCAGCATCGGCCGCTATGGCCCGTATCTCGCGCATCAGGGCAAGTACGCCAAGCTGCGCGGCACCGCCGAGGTGTTCGAAACCGGCATGAACAGCGCGGTGACCAAGCTCGCCGAAGCAGCAGCAAACGGCGGGCGCGGGACGCGCGCGGCGACGGAACCGCTGAAAGTCTTCGGCGCACATCCCACCAGCGGCGGCGAGATCAAGCTGATGGCCGGGCGTTACGGCCCCTACGTCACCGACGGCACAACCAACGCCACTCTCCCCCGCGACAAGCAGCCCGAAGCGCTGACCGCGGAGGAAGCGATCGCGCTGATCGACGAGCGCGCGGCCAAGGGTCCGGCGAAGGGCAAGGGCCGCAAGAAGGCTCCGGCCAAGAAGGCCGCGCCGAAGAAGAAGGCGGCCCCGGCGAAGAAGGCGGCCGCGAAGTAGCTCCTCTCCCCTCGCGGGAGAGGATACGGAGACTTGGTGCGCAGCGCCTAGTCGCAGTTGGAGAGGGGGCGAGGTCGCGCACTGCATCGCCCCCTCTCCAAGCTTCGCTAACCCGCTGCGCGGGCAAGCTTCACTATCCTCTCCCGCAGGGGGAGAGGGGAAGGAATTGAAAGATGGCCGACCGTTTCGAACGCCACAAACAGCCGTGGACTCCCGACGAACTCAGCAAGTTCCGTATCCTCGCCGGCAAGGGCAAGGGGCTCAAGGAGATTGCCAAGGCGTTGGGGCGAAGCGAGGAATCGACCAAGGACCGGGCGAAGGCGGACGGGATTGGGATTGCGAAGAAGCGATAGGGAGGAGGAGCCTGTCGCGTTCGACGCCTTCAGCGCTGCCGCTCGAGCCGCCCCAGCGCCTCGTCGAGCGCCTGCAGGAAGCGCGAGCGGTCGGCCTTGGCGAACGGAGCGGGGCCGCCGGTGATGCCTTCGGCGCCCACGCGCAAGTCGGCCATGATCGCGCGGGTGGCGATCGCGCTGCCGATACTCGCGGTTGTGAACGCGCGACCGTTGTGCGCGATCACCGTGGCCCCGGCCTTGAGGCAGCGATCGGCCAGCAGGATGTCGCCGGTGATGACTACTGCGCTGGAATCGGCGCGCTCGGCGATCCAGTCGTCGGCGGCATCGAACGCGTCTGAGACCACGACGCGCTCGACCAGCGGGTGATCGGGGATGCGGATGCGCTGGTTGCTGACCACGCTTACCGGCACCGCGCGGCGCCAGGCAACCTTGTACACCTCGTCCTTGACCGGGCAGGCGTCGGCGTCGACGAGGATCCGGATCGCGCCCAAGCGCGCAGCCTCAGGTCTTCTTCATGTTGTCGAGCCCGGTCACCACGCCGCCTTTCTGGGTGGGCTGCGAGGCGTTGTGTTTCTTGGGCTTCTCCGCCTTGGGCTTGCGGATTTCCTTGCTCGATTTCTTCTGGCTCTTGGCCATTCTGGCTCTCCGGGGGGCGGGTTGCCCATGACGAGGCTAGGCGCTTTGCCGCGCAGATGCGAGGAATTAGGCGATTTGGGGCGGGCGTGCTAGATGATCCGGGCTGACGTCCTAAGCATGACTGACTTCGCACGCCCGGCGCGGGTAACCGCTCCGAACCGACGACTTCCTTTCACCGACACGACCTCTCGCACTCCCCGTCCGCGCTGTTGCGGGCGGATCATTCGTTCTCTGAAAGGAACGCATCATGCCAGTAGGCACCGTCAAATTCTTCAATGCCGACAAGGGCTATGGCTTCATCGCGCCCGATGGCGGCGGCGAGGACAGCTTCGTCCACATCAGCGCGGTCCAGGCCGCCGGGATGCAGACGCTCAACAAGGAACAGCGCCTGTCGTATGAGGTCGAAACCGGCCGCAACGGCAAGAAGTCCGCGACCAACCTCGAATCGGCCTGAGCCTGTTCGATCCCGTTCGGCGGTGGCGCAGCGCGCTGCCGCCGGGCGGACCCTTTGCCCCATTACAGGAGCGGCGATGAGCACGACTCGTGAATTCTATATCGCCCGCGCCCAAGAAAGCGCGACCGAAGCCGAAAATGCGACGCTCGCCAATGTGCGCGAACGCGCGCAGCGCTCGGCCAATGCCTGGCGCGAGATGGCAGACCGGATGGAGCGCGTCGAGCGCCAGCGCGTGGTTGCCGAACAGGCCCGCCAGGAACGCATCGCCGCCGAAGGCTGAAATTAGATCAGGCCCTTGGCCTTGAGGCTGACGTGCCCTTCGCGCCCGACGATCACGTGATCGTGGACCGCCACCCCCAGCAGCCTGCCCGCCTCGGCGATGCGCTGGGTGATCTGGATGTCGGCGCGGCTCGGCTGGGGCGACCCAGAAGGGTGGTTATGGACCAGGATCAGCGCGCTGGCGCCCAGGTCGAGCGCCTTGCGGATCACCTCGCGCGGGTGGATCGCGGCTTCGTCGATGCTGCCGTCGCCGACGTGGTGGTCGAGGATGAGGTGGTTCTGGACATTGAGATAGAGCACCCGGACCCGCTCGACCGTGAGGTGCGCCATGTCGATTGTCAGGTAATCGACAAGCGCCTGCCAGTTGCCCAGCAGCGGTTGATCGCGCACGCCCTGACGGGCGAGGCGGCGCGCCGCGGTCGCCACGATCAGCAGCGCAGCGGCGCTGATCTCGCCCATCCCGGGATGGTTGATCAGCGCGCGCGGATCGGCGTTGAGCACGCCCGCCAAGCTGCCGAAGCGGGTCAGCAGCGAGCGCGCAATCGGTTTTACGTCGCGCCGGGGGATCGCGCCCATCAGCAGGAATTCGATCACCTCGTGATCGCCCAGCGCATCGACCCCGCCCTCGAGCAGGCGCTTGCGCAAGCGGGCGCGGTGGCCCGACGCGGGGTTGGCTGCCGCCGCCGATGCGGTGCCGAACAGCGTCGCTCCCGCGTCGTCATCCTCGATCGTCGCAACCATCCGCGCCCCTCGTGCGTTACCCTGCCAGCATTGCCTTTGCGGGCAGGCCGCGCAAGTGTGGGGACGAATGGCTGACATCGGCGATCCCCCCGTCCAGCTCGGCGAAATTCTCGAAAGCGCACCCGCCGACGAAACCCCGCGCGAGCGCGAGCGGCGCTTTGGCCGGCTTGGCCGGGTGCTTGCGATCTTTGCGGTGGTGGTCGGGTTCGCTTTCATCGTGGTGTGGACCCAGCGCGAAAGCATCGCCAATAACGTTATCGGCCGCGAACTGAAAAGCCGCGGCATTCCCGCGACTTACCGGGTGGAACGGATCGGCGCGCGGCGGCAGGTGCTGGCCGACATCGTCGTCGGCAATCGCGGGCGTCCCGACCTCACGGTCAAGCGTGCCGAAGTCGAGTTGGTCTATCGCCTCGGCTTTCCCGGGATCGGGCGGATAACGCTGGTAGAACCGCGGCTCTACGGCAGTTACCGCGGCGGCAAGCTGAGCTTTGGAACGCTCGATCCGCTGCTGTTCACGGGACGCAAGCGCGCCTTCGAGCTGCCGCGGCTCGATATGCGGATCGCCGATGGGCGCGCACTGGTGGAGACCGACTACGGCCCGGTGGGGATCAAAACCGAAGGGCAGGGCAGGCTCAACGACGGGTTCACGGGGATTCTGGCGATAGCCGCGCCGCAACTCGCCGGGTTCGGCTGCACCGCGCAACGCGCAAGCTACTACGGCACGATCCGGATCGCCGCCGGGCGGCCGCGGCTGATCGGGCCGTTGCGTTGGCGCGCGGTCGATTGCCCCGCCCGAAGCGTTTCGCTCGAGACGGCAGCAATGCAGCTCGACACCACGCTCGACAAGGACCTGGCGGGGGCGGAAGGCGACGCCAAGCTCGTTGCGGGGCGGCTGGCGTTGGCCGGGTACCGCGCCGCCGCAACCGACCTGGGTTCGCGATTTACCTATCGCAACGGCAACCTCACGATGCGCCTCGACGGCGGGTTCGCCGGTGTCGCCACGCCGCAAGCCGGGTTCGGCCGTCTTGCGACCACGGGCACACTGCGCGCGCGCGATGACTTCGCGCGGATCGAGTATCAGGGCCAGATCGAGGGCAAGGGCGTGCGGCTCGGCACCGGACTCGAACGGACTCTCGCCGGAGCCCAGGCAGGCGCCTCGGGCACCCTGCTGGCTCCGCTGATTGCCCAGTTGCGTAGCGCGCTGGTTCGCGAGGCGCGGGGCGGCGAATTGGTGGCCGAAGTCGATCTGCGCAAGGCGGGTCCGGCAACCACCCTGGTCATTCCACAAGCCAGCCTCAGCGGCGGCAGCGGTGCGACGCTGGCCGCGCTCTCACGCTTCTCGCTCAGAACGGGCGGAGCGGCGGCGCCACGCCTCGCGGGCAATTTCACCACCGGCGGGCCTGGCCTGCCGCGGATCGCCGGTAGAATGGAGCGCGCAGGCAACGGTCGCGCGGTTTTCCGCGTGGCAATGGCCGAATACCGCGCGGGATCGTCCGCATTGGCCTTGCCCCGCCTGGCCTTGGTCCAGGGCCGCGACGGATCTTTGGGCTTTGTCGGCGAGGCGCGGGCGAGCGGCCCGCTGCCGGGCGGGATGACGCAGAATCTTGTCCTCCCGCTCGATGGTTCGCTGGGTGCAAACGGTTCGCTCGCGCTGTTCCGCCGCTGCACGCCGATCAGCTTCGATCGCCTCTCCTTCGCCAGCCTGACGCTCGAGCGCCGCGGGCTGACGCTGTGCCCGCAGCGCGGCCGTCCCATCGTGCGCTATGCCGGGGGCAGCCTGAGCATTGCCGCGGGCGCGCCATCGCTCGATCTGGTTGGGCGGTTGGGCCAGACCCCGATCCGCCTTGCCAGCGGGCCGGCCGGCTTTGCCTATCCCGGCAACCTCAGCGCTACGCGGGTCGATGTTGCGCTTGGCCCGGCCGCAACCGCCTCGCGGTTCCGTATTTCCAACCTGTCGGCGCGGGTCGGCAAGGACATCGCGGGCAGCTTCGAAGGCGCCGACGTGCGGCTTGCCGCGACCCCGCTCGACATCACCGATGCCACCGGGCGCTGGCGCTATGCCGCCAATCGCCTGACCATTTCCGAAACAGCGCTGCGCGTCAGTGACCGCGCCGATCTGCCGCGCTTCGCTCCGCTTGTCGCGCGCGATGCCGGGCTGACGCTGTTCGCCAACCGGATCGATGCAGCGGCGAGCTTGCGTCAGCCCGCAACCGACCGCGAGGTGGCGCAAGTCACGATCCGCCACGATCTCCGCACCGCGCGCGGTTACGCAGACCTGGCGGTCACTGCGCTGGTGTTTGACGACCGGCTCCAGCCAGCGGACGTTTCCCGGCTGGCGTTAGGGTCCATCGCCAATGCCCGCGGCACCATCGCGGGCACCGGTCGGATCGACTGGACCCCTGCCGGGGTAACCAGCCGTGGCCGTTTCTCCACCGACAGGCTCGATTTCGCAGCCGCCTTCGGGCCGGTCCAGGGCCTTTCGGGCACGGTTGAGTTTACCGACCTGCTGGGGCGTGTCACCGCGCCCGATCAGGAAGTGCGGGTTGCCGCTCTCAATCCCGGGATCGAAGTCACCGAGGGGTCCGTCCGGTTCGAACTCAACGGCACGAGGCTGCTGCTCAAGAGCGCGAGCTGGCCCTTCCTGGGGGGCAAGTTGACCCTGGCCCCGACCACGCTCAATCTGGGGGTGTCCGAGCCACGCAAGTACACCCTCCTGATCGAGGGGCTCGATGCCGCGCGCTTCGTCGAAAGAATGGGGTTGGGCAACCTTCAGGCGACGGGCATTTTCGACGGAGAATTGCCGTTGGTGTTCAGCGCTGCCAGCCCCAGCGAACAAGTTGCCGCGGCTGTCGGCACCGTGCTCGGCATAGGAACCGAACAAGGCGCGCAGGCCGCACAATCGACGCCGGGCAGCGGGCGGATCGTCAACGGTCTGCTCCAGTCGCGTCCGCCGGGAGGCAACGTTTCCTACGTCGGCGAGCTGACCTACCGCGATCTGTCGCCGATGGCGAACTTCGCCTTCCAGACGCTGCGATCGCTTGATTACAAGTCCATGGACATCGCACTCAATGGTTCGCTCGAGGGCGAGATCGTCACCAACGTGCGTTTCGGTGGGGTCAAGCAAGGTGCGGGCGCAAAACGGAACTTTCTGACCCGCGCGGTCGCCGACCTGCCGATCGAGATGCGCGTCAACGTCCGGGCGCCATTCTATCAGCTGATCACCAGCTTCAAGGCGCTTTACGACCCGGCGTTCGTGAAGGACCCGCGTGGCCTGGAGGTGGGCCTGCTCGATGCACAGGGCCGCCCGATCGTGCGTCCGGTAGCGACCCCACCACCAGCACAACCCAACATTCAGCCCAGTGAAAGCGAGAGAGTGCCATGATCACCCCGCGATTGACCCCCTGCGCCAAGGCTGCGAAAGTCGCGACCGTGCAAGGGGCAAGGCAAATGAGGCGACGCGCAATTGTTGTGTTGCCGGTGTTGGGTGCGGTGGCGCTCGCTGGCTGTGTTTCGGTGAAGGCGCCGGACAAGCCGATCGTCATCGAACTCAACATCAATATCCGGCAGGAGGTGGTTTACCGCTTGGCGGAGGATGCGAAGAACACGATCAAGGACAATCCGGGGATTTTCTGACCATGACTGCCAAAAAGTGGAGCACACTCATTTCCAAAGTGATCCGCAACAGCACCATCCGCTCGCTGGCGTTGGGTCTGGGCGGCGTGGCGATTGCCGCTGCCGCCTTTGCGCCGGTTGCGGTCATGGCGCAGGGGCGCGACCCGGCTTATGCCGCGGCGCGTGCTTCGGGCCAGGTGGGCGAGAAGATGGACGGCTACCTCGGCTTTGTCGGCACCCCGAGCGGGCAACTGCGCGCGATGGTCGATGACCTCAACATCAAGCGCAAGGCCGCCTACGCAGCCAAGGCCCAGGCCGCCAATGCCACGATCGAGGAGTATGCGCTGTCGAGCGGGTGCCAGCTGATCCTCAACACCCAGCCGGGCGAGAAATACCAGGCGCCCGACGGCAGCTGGCAGACGCGCACGAGCGCGCCGCCGCAACGGGATAGCCGCTGCCCGTAATTCCGCCTCAGGCAGGGTTCTCAATGTAGGGGCGTACCGCTAAGCGCGGCGTACCATGCCAATCGCCACGCTCGCCGATTTCACCGATGCCGATGCCTGCCCGCGGATCGTGGTCAAGGTCGGTTCGGCCCTGCTCGTGGGCGAGGACGGTGCCGCGCGGCGCCAATGGCTGGACACGCTGGTCGGCGAACTTGCCGCGGCGCATGGTCGGGGCCAGCAGGTCATCGTGGTCAGCTCGGGCGCGATCGCGCTGGGTGCGCGCAAGCTGGGGCTGGCCAAGGGCGGGCGCGGCAGTCTCGCCGATGCCCAGGCTGCGGCTTCCGTCGGGCAGATCGCACTGGCCGGGCTGTGGGCCGAGTTGTTCGCCGAACGCGGCATCACCGCGGCGCAGATTCTCCTGACGCTCGACGATCTCGAAGAACGGCGCCGCTATTTGAACGTTACCGCCACGCTCGGCCGCCTGCTCGCCGCAGGGGCAATTCCGGTGATCAACGAGAACGATTCGGTCGCGACCCACGAGATCCGCTTCGGCGACAACGACCGGCTTGCCGCGCGGGTGGCGCAGGCGGCGGGTGCGGGCGGCTTGATGCTGCTGTCCGACGTCGATGGACTCTACGACCGCAATCCAGTGCGCGAGGGCGCGCAATTGCTGCGGCTGGTGCGCGGGGTCACGCCCGAAGTTCACGCGATGGCCGATGGCGCATCGGGTTCGGGGCTGGGCTCGGGCGGTATGACCTCCAAGCTCCAGGCCGCTGAAATCGCCGAACGCGCGGGCATCGCGATGGCCATCGTCGGGGGCAAGGCGGATGCGCCGCTGGCCCGCGCTCTGGCCGAGGGATCGGGAACGCTGTTCCTCCCGCGCCGCCGCGATCCGGCGCGCAAGGCGTGGCTCGGCGGGCGCCTGCGATTGAAGGGCGCGGTTGTCGTCGATGACGGCGCTGCGCGCGCCCTCGCCAAAGGCTCGAGCCTGCTTGCGGCCGGAATAAGCGCAGTCGAAGGGCCGTTTGCACGCGGCGACGCGGTGGCGGTGAGGGACGCCAAGGGCCACCTGCTCGCCCACGGCCTCGCCGAATACGATGCCGAAGAGTGCGAGCGGCTGCGCGGTCGGCAGACTGCCGAGCACGCCGCGATCCTCGGCTACGCCCCGCGCAGTGCGGTGATCCACCGCGACCAGCTGGTGGTGCTGTGACGCCAGATACAGGCCTCGTCGCGATCACCGGCGCCACCGGCTTCGTCGGCCAGGCGGTGCTCGATGCCGCTGCGGGGCAGGGAATCGCCCTGCGCGCGCTGGCCCGGCAACCGCAACCCTCGCGACCCGGAGTCGAATGGGTCGAGGGCGATCTCGACGATACCGCCGCGCTGGCCCGGCTGGTCGAACGGGCGGAGGCGGTGATCCACATCGCCGGAGTGGTCAACGCACCCGATGCGGAGGGCTTCGCTGCGGGAAATGTCGCGGGCACGCTCAACCTCGTCACCGCGGCGATGGTCGCGGGAACGCCACGGTTCGTGCAGGTCTCGTCGCTTTCGGCGCGCGAGCCGCAGCTTTCGGTTTACGGCGCCTCGAAGCGCAAGGGCGAGCAGGTGGTCATGGCCAGCTCGCTCGACTGGACCGTGGTCCGCCCGCCCGCGGTCTATGGCCCGCGCGACCGCGAGATGCTCGAGCTGTTCCGTTTCGCCAAGGCGGGGATCGTCCCGCTCCCCCCGCATGGGCGGATGGCGGCGATCCATGTCGAAGACCTCGCCCGGCTGCTGCTCGCGCTGGTACCGGGGGGCGAGGACGTCAGCCACAAGGTGTTCGAACCCGACGATGGGCACCCCGGCGGCTGGACCCACAAGAGCTTCGCCAAGGCGATCGGCTGGGCGGTGGGCAAGCGGATCACCCCGCTGCCGCTCCCCGCCTTCGCCTTGCGCGCCGCCGCCCGCGGCGACCGCCTGCTTCGTAAGGCCGCGGCCAGGCTGACCGAAGACCGGGTCGGCTATATGTGTCACCCCGACTGGACCGTGCGCGACGAGGCCCGCCCCCCCGCAGCGCGTTGGCAGCCCCAGATCGGCACGCGCGACGGGCTCAAGGCGACCGCCAAGTGGTATCGCGACGCGGGGTGGCTGTAGCGGGTCGATTCGACTCGCGACCAGGTTGACCATAGTCTCCGCGTGGGATCGCGAGTCGCGAGCGGAACAACCGCCGCATCATCCGAGAACTAGGGGAAAACCATGAAAAGATTCGTCTTCATCGCCCTGATGGCGAGTGTCGCGGCCTGTTCGCAACCGGCCCCCGCACCCGAGGCCGAGGCTACGACCGCCGAAGCTCCGCCCGCTGCGGCTGGGGAATCGCTGGCCGCCGACGGCAAGCCCACGGTCGGCAAGTACCAGATCACCCGGGCTGACGGCACGGTGATGACGGACGACGTTCGCGCGGACGGGACTTATGTCACCACTATGGCCGACGGGACGACCGAGACCGGCAAATGGGAGCAGAAGGGGCCAAACCTCTATTGCGGCACCGAGGACAAGGAAGGCGCCAAGCAGAAGTGCTACGAAGAGAAGGTTGACGAAAAGGGCGTCTACACTTCGAAGGACCCGGAAACGGGCGAGGTGTCGACGGTCGTTCGCCTCTAGGACTAGCGAATATTGCACAACGGAACTCCAGCAGCGCAACGCGTTGCCGGAGTTCTCTTGTGGGGGTCAGAAAACCGGATCGTAGCCCGGCGGTAGTTCGTCGTCCGGCTGGCCGGCGTCGTGAATCCCGCACTCGACCTTGTCCCAGCCCTTCCACCGGCCCGAGCGCGGATCTTCGCCCGGCGCGACCTTGCTGGTGCAGGGTGAGCAGCCGATCGAGGGATACCCCTGCGCGACCAACGCATGCGCGGGCAGGTCGTGTGCCACGACATAGGCGTCGAGTTCGTCCTTCGACCAATTGGCCAGCGGGTTGATCTTGAGCCGCGCGGCAGCATCGCTGCGATCGATCTCGAACCGCGGCAGCCCTGCGCGGGTGGCGGACTGGAAGCCCTTTCGCCCGGTGATCGTGGCGTCGAACCCGTCGAGCGCGCGAGCGAGCGGCTCGACCTTGCGGATTTCGCAGCAGCCGTCGGGGTCGAACGACCAGCGCAAGCCGTTGGCGTCGCGCTCGGCCAGACGCGCCGGGTCGGGCTGAGCTATAACCAGATTGGTCAAGCCCAGCCGCGCGACCAGCTCATCCCGGTATGCAATCGTTTCGGCAAAATGCTTGTGCGTTTCGAGGAACACCACCGGCGTGCCGGGATCGATCTGCGCAACCAGGTGGAGCAGAACCGCGCTTTCCGCGCCGAAGCTGGAGACTACCGCGACGCGTCCGGCCAGGCCTTCGCCGATTACCGTGCGCAGCATCTCGCGCGTCTCGATCCCGGCGAAGCGTGCGTTAAGCAGCGCGGCGTCGGCCTCGGTGAAGCGCGGACCGGTATCGATGCGGTCGATCCTGCGCGCGGTGGCGCTACCCATGGCGTTTTGCCCAGATCGGCGTGCGGTCATCGACGGTCTTCTGATAGACGTCGGGCCAGGTCGCAAAGGCGCGCTCGGCCGCCGCAGGATCGATCGGCGCTTCGGGGGCGAAGCTGTCGAACCCGCAGCGGCGCATATGGCTGAGCTGGTCGAGCAGCACATCACCCACCGCGCGCAGTTCGCCGGCAAAGCCGTGTTCGCGCAGGATCCGCGCCGCCGAATAGCCGCGCCCGTCGCCGTAAGTCGGGAAGTTGATCTCGATCAGCGCCAGCCGGTCGAGGTACGGCAACAGGTCGCGCGCATCGTCGCCGGGTTCGAGCCGGACGGCGTTGGCGTTGGTCTGTGCGGCGAACGCATCGACGGTCACCGCGGGATCGCCCACCGGCTCGTCGTCGCGAAAGCGCAACGGGTTCGCGGTTTCCGGCTCACCCATAGATCGCCTCCTTGAACGGCTCCACGCCGACGCGGCGGTAGGTATCGAGAAAGCGTTCGCCCTCGGCGCGCTGCGCAAGATAGACGTCGGTAGCCTTCTCGATCGCATCGACTACGCCGTCCTCGTCGAATCCCGGCCCGATGATCTTGGCCAGCGAAGTATCCGCGCCCTCGCTGCCGCCGAACAGCAGCTGGTAGTTTTCGGTGCCCTTCCGATCGACCCCGAGGATGCCGATGTGCCCGGCGTGGTGGTGGCCACAGGCGTTGATGCAGCCGCTGATCTTGAGCTTGAGTTCGCCCAGTTCGCGCTGGCGGCCGAGATCGGAAAAGCGCTGGGCGATCTTCTGCGCGACCGGGATCGAACGCGCGTTGGCGAGGCTGCAATAGTCGAGCCCGGGGCAGGCGATGATGTCGGTGACGAGATCGAGGTTGGGGGTCGCCAACCCGGCCGCGTCGAGCGCCTGCCACATCGCGTGGAGATCGGCCTTGCGGACATGCGCGAGGACGATGTTCTGGGCGTGCGTCACTCGCGCCTCGTCGAAGCTGTAACGCTCGGCGAGATCCGCCATCAGGCGGATCTGATCGGCGCTGGCGTCGCCCGGGATGCCGCCGGTGGGCTTGAGACTGATCGTCGCGATGGCATAGCCCGGCTGCTTGTGCGCGGCGACGTTCTGGTCGAGCCAAAGCGCGAAATCGGGGTCGGACCGGTCGAGATCGTCCGGTGCATCCGCTTCGAACGGCGGATCGCCAAACATCGCGCGGATGCGGTCGAGTTCGGCGGTGGGCGGCTCGAGGCCAAGCGCGCGCATGTGCGCGAACTCTTCCTCGACCTGGCGGGTGTATTCGGCGAGGCCCAGCTCGTGGACCAGGATCTTGATCCGCGCCTTGTACTTGTTGTCGCGCCGACCATAGCGATTGTAGACCCGCAGGCACGCTTCGGCATAGTGGATCAGCTGGTCGAGCGGGACGAAGCCGCGCACCAGCGGCGCGATCATCGGGGTGCGGCCCATGCCCCCGCCGACGTAGAACGCCGCGCCCAGCTCGCCC
>JAUYQH010000113.1 GCA_030697365.1 Novosphingobium sp.
ACCAAGTATGAGGACTGCGCCAGGCCGACCGATGGCATCACGATTTTCTACACCGATCTCGATCGCAGCAAGATCGACGTCCACCTGATCCCCAAGATGGGCCGCAAGGCGGTCGATTCGAACGCGATCTTCATCGACGGGCTGTTCATTCCCGAGGAGGACCGCATCGGCGAGGAGGGCAAGGGTTTTGGCTACATCCTCCATAGCCTTAATCCCGAACGCATCCTGATTGGCGCCGAAGCCATCGGAATCGGCCGCGATGCGCTGCGCCGCGCGACCAAATATGCCAAGGAACGGGTGGTATTCGACCGTCCGATCGGGATGAACCAGGGCATCCAGCATCCGCTCGCCGAACGCTGGATGTACCTCGAAAGCGCGTGGCTGATGGTCGAGAAGGCAGCGCGGCTTTACGACAGCGGCCAGCCGTGCGGGGCCGAGGCCAACGCCGCCAAGTTCCTCGCCGCGCGCGCCTGCCACGATGCGGCGTGGCAGGCGGTGGCGACGCACGGAGGATTCGGCTACGCCAAGGAATACCACGTCGAGCGGCTCTACCGCGAAAGCGCGCTGACCCGGCTCGCGCCGATCACCGAGCAGCTGATCCTGTGCTTCATCGCCGAGAAAGTACTCGGCTTGCCCAAGAGCTATTAAGGATGACACCGATGGGAATGATGGATGGCAAGGCCGTGCTGGTCACCGGCGCCGGGCGCGGCGTCGGGCGCGGGATCGCGCTGGCGATGGCCCAGGCCGGAGCGGCGGTGGTGGTCAACGATCTGGGCGTTTCGATCAGCGGTGCCAATGACGGGGAGGGCCAGGATGGGGCCTCTCCCGCCGAGCAGGTAGCCGAGGAAATCCGCGCGCTCGGCGGCAAAGCTGTCGTCAATCACGACAGCGTCGCCGATTGGGCGGGCGCGTGCGCGATGGTCAAGGCGGCGGTCGACGGATTTGGCCGGATCGACGCGGTGGTCAACAACGCCGGCAATCTGCGCGACGTCTATTTCCACAAGATGGGGCCCGACGACTTCCGCGCGGTCATCGACGTCCATCTCCAGGGCAGCTTCAACACCAGCCGCGCCGCTGCGCCGTTCTTCAAGGAGCAGGAAGGCGGGGCGTACGTTCACATGACCTCGACTAGCGGGCTCATCGGCAACTTCGGCCAGGCCAACTATTCGGCGGCCAAGCTGGGCGTCGTCGGACTGTCGAAGTCGATCGCGCTCGACATGCAGCGTTTCAGGGTGCGCTCCAACGCGGTCGCGCCGTTCGCCTGGACGCGGATGATCGATTCGATCCCGACTGACACGCCCGAACAGCAGAAGCGCGTCGAAGGACTCAAGAAGCTCGACGCCGACAAGATCGCGCCGCTGGTAGTGGCGCTGTGCAGCGATGGCGGGGCAAACGTGACCGGGCAAATCTTCGCGGTCCGCAACAACGAGATATCGCTGTTTTCACAACCGCGCCCGATCCGCACCGCGCATACCGCCGAGGGCTGGACACCCGAGACGATCGCCGAGCGGGTGTTCGATCAGTTCGCCAACGATTTCTATCCGCTCCACCGCTCGGCGGACGTGTTCACCTGGGATCCAGTGTGACGATCGCCGCAAATCTTCGGGCCAAGCCGCGCTTGCCGGTGATGGCCGGGCCGATGTTCATCGCCTCGACCGCCGATTTGGTGAACGCGGCAAGCGTCGGCGACGTTCCCTACCCGATCAACCTTGTCGCCCACGCCAGCAATTCGCGGCTTTCCGCCGTGGTCCAACGGACAGAACCGGGTGGGACTTACATCGCCTGGCTGGTGGCCGATTATGTGGCAGCGCGCGTGGCGATGGGGATTCCGGCATGAACCGGCGGGTCATCCTGGTGTCGCGCCCGACGGCAATCGCGCAGGCTGAGAACTTTGCGATCGACGAGCAACCGCTCGAACCGCTCGCGGAAGGCCAGATGCGGGTCCGCAACCGCTTCCTGTCGGTCGAACCGGCGATGCGCGGATGGATCGCCGATACAGGGAACTATTCCGCACCAGTGCCCGTCGGCGGCGTGATGCGCGCGCTGGCAGTGGGCGAAGTGGTCGAGAGCCGCTGCGCCGGTTTTGGCGTGGGCGAGACATTGTGCGGCTGGTTCGGCTGGCAGGATTTTGCAACCGTAGGGCCTGATGCGGTGGTGCGACGGGTGCGAGAGGACGATTTGCCAGCCTCTCTGGCGCTGGGCGTCATGGGGATCAACGGCGTTTCCGCGCATCTGGCGCTGACCCTGGTGGGCGAGCCGAAGGCGGGTGAAACCGTGCTGGTGTCGACCGCGGCAGGCGCGGTGGGCTCGGCGGTCGGGCAGATCGCCGGGATCATCGGATGCCGCACTGTCGGCATCGCCGGCGGACCGGCCAAGGTGGCCCAATGCATCGAGCAGTTCAGCTACGACGCGGCTATCGACTACAAATCCGACGACATGGAAGCCGCACTCGCTGCCGCCTGTCCGGACGGAGTCGATGTCTATTTCGACAACACCGCGGGGCGGATCAGCGACTCCGTCTACCCGCAGCTGGCGCTCAATTCGCGCGTGGTGGTCTGCGGCAC
>JAUYQH010000138.1 GCA_030697365.1 Novosphingobium sp.
GGAAGTGCACGGGAACCTGATAGGCGATCAGGCGCTGCCTGAGCCACGCCTTGAGGTCATCGGGCGAAGGCCGGGCCGCGCCCTCGCGCAGGATGATCGCCGCGGCGGGGACCGCGCCGAGCCGCGCGTCGGGCACCCCGACCACCGCCGCCTCGCGAATCGCGGGATGTTCGTCGAGCACTTTGGCGACGTCGTCGGGATGGACCTTGAACCCGCCGCGGACGATCGCGTTGTCGGCGCGGCCGCGGATGAACAGGAAGCCGTCGTGGTCGATCGCGGCGCGGTCGGTGGTGCGCAGCCAGGTATCGCCGCCGAGGGCGTGGGCGGGGCCGAGCTGGTCGCCCTTGAGTTCGAGCACGCCGTCGGCTCCGGGCGGCACGGCTTCGCCGGTTTCGGGATCGACCACCCGCGCCGCGATGTTGCGGTGGATCCGCCCGACCGCGCCGCGCTTGGCAGCCCAGTGCGCGCGGAAGTCGTCGATGGTCCAGCCGGCGATGGCCCCGGCGAACTCGGTCGCGCCATAGTTGCCGCAGATCGGGATGCCGTATTTCGCGTGAAACGCGTCGACCAGGTCGGCGGGCAGCGGCGCGGTGCCGCTGATCATCGCGGTCAGGCTGGACAAGTCCTCGCGCGCGACGTCGGCGTCGAGCAGCATCCGGATCGCCGAGGGCACCGCGGGGGCGACCTTGGGCTTGAGCCGGCGGACCACATCGACCCAGGCCTCGACGCTGAAGCGCTCGATCAGCGCGATCATGCGCCCGGCGAGAAGCGCGCCGATGCAGCCGTAGATTCCGCCGATGTGAGTCAGCGGGTTGACCACCATGACCACACCCGAGCGCAGCCGCGGCGGCTCGGCATGGTCGCGGCCCTTCTCGTAGCCCGCGAACGCCGCGAAGCTGGCGTCGAACGCGGCGGTCGTCAGCGGCACGCGCTTGGGCGCCCCGGTGGTGCCGCTGGTCAGCATTTCGATGGCGACTCCCGGTAAGGTCGAGATGGCGCAGCGCGGCGCTTCCAGACCCGGCACGACGCGCACGCCCTCCAGCCGCGCGCCGATCGCGATTGCGGCGCTTCCGGCTTTGACCAACGCCTCCTGGATCCCGGGACGCGCGAAATCCTCCTCGTCGCCGATCACCACCGGCAACGCCAGGTCGGCTATCTCGGCACGAAGCCGCGCGTCGGGCAGCGCCGGGTTGAGCGAGACCAGGCAGCGGCCTCCGGCCAGCACAGCGAGTATCGCTGCCACATGGCCCGGACGGTTGCGCAACAGCAACCCGATTCGAGCCGCCTCGGGCAGGTCTATGCGATCGAGCTCGGCTTCGATTGCCGCGACGACCCCGGCGAGGTCGCCCCACGAATATGCGCGTCCCTCGAAGTCGATCTCGGCGCGCGCGGGGTCGATCGCCATCACCGCGCGCAATTTGGCGGTGATGGCGGTGGTCATAACCCGACCCCGCCCGCCGCCTCGATGACATTGCCGGTGACCCAGCCCGCCTCGTCGCGGCACAGCATCAGGACCGCGCCGGCAATGTCGTCGGGATTGCCCAGGCGTCCCATCGGGGTCATCTGCGCGGTGCCCTCGTCGAAGCCCGGTCGTGCGCGCAGCGCGGCGATGAAGTCGGTGTCGACCGCCCCGGGCGCGATAAGGTTGCAGGTGATCCCCCGCTTGCCCACCGCCACTGCGGTGGAGAAGGCCAGGCTCTGCAGCGCGCGCTTGCTCATCGCGTAGCCCGCGGCGAAAGGCTGCGCGACCTTGCCTGAGATCGAGCCGATGTTGACGATCCGCCCGCCATCGCGCAGCCGCGGCAGCGCCGCCTGGGTGACGAGGTACGGGCCCTTGGCGTTGACCGCCATCATCCGCTCGAACAGCGCCTCCGAGCCGCTCTTGAGGCTGGCATCCTGCCCGTCGCTGCCGATCCCGGCGTTGTTGACGAGGATGTCGAGGCTGGGCGCGGGACCGAACTTTTCGTCGCAAAATGCGAACATCGCCGCCACGCCGGCGCCGGTCGAAACGTCGGCACGGACCGCATACGCCTTGCCGCCCGCCCCCGTCACCTCGGCGACGAGATCGGCCGCGGCCGCGTCGGCTCCGGCGTAGGCGAACACCACATGCGCACCCTCAGCGGCGAGCCGACGGACGATCGCCGCGCCGATCCCGCGCGCACCGCCGGTCACCAGCGCCGTTTTTTCCTCGAGACATCCCATGCGGGCATTGTGCCCACATAGTTTACCTAGTGCAACAACTCCTTTCGCGCATGGCCGACGGAATTCAGCCGAGCGAATCGACGATCCGCTGCCCTTCGCCCTCGCCTGTCCATGTCGCGTTGCCGTTGCGCAAGTGGAGGCGCCAGTGCGCGACGGCCGCCTCGACATCGCCGGCTTCGATCAGATCGACCAACTTCAGGTAAGAGCGATAGCCGACCATCGCGCTCTTGCGCCGCTCCGCGGCATTCCGTGGATGGCGTTTTTGATAGCGGACTTGATGCTTGCCGGCGAGGTTTAGCAGGATGCGGTTGAGGAACGTCAGCGTTTTGAGGCCGGTCGAGGCCACCAGCGTCTGATGGAAGATTTCGACGTTTGCGATGAAGGCGTCATAGCGCGCCTCATCGATCATCGTTTTCATCTCGGCGAGGAGATTGCGAAGCTTTACGGTCGCGCCGCGGGCGCGGTCCGTCGCAAGCCACCGCACGACCGAAGGCTCGATCGCCAGCCGCGCCTGGTAGAGATCCTCAATCGTCGTGCCCTGCGACTCCAGAACATAGCCTGCGTAGCGCGCGACCAGCTCGGCCGATGGCTTGTGCACCTGCGCGCCGGTGCGCGAGCCGCGGACGACGCTGATCAGCCCTTCGGCCTCGAGAATCCGGAACGCTTCGCGCAAGGTGGGGCGGGAAATGCCGAGGCTCTCCATCAACTGGCCTTCCGGCGGAAGGAACGCCCCTTCGGCCAGTTCGCCGCGGACGACCTGGGCACGAATCTGGTCGGCGACGATTTCGCTGGTCTTGGGCACGCGAATGCGCGAGATCGGCAGCGGATCGGCATCGCTCATCGGTTGTCCCCTGTTTTCGCCATCTTTGCCACGGCAAGGTAGTGAACGTGGTTTAATAACAAAAGAGAAATCGGTTGCAGCCAAAATTCAGCCGCCCAAGGACAGCCCTTCGTTGAGCGTCCAGCTGCCGTCCCTACCGCGAACCCAACCGCCCGCCGCGGCGGTTCCGCCATCCACCGGCAGAGCCACCCCGGTAATGTAGCTGGCGAGCGCAGAACACAAGAAAACCGCCGCGTCGCCGCATTCGCTGGCGATCCCCTCGCGCCCCAGCGGGATCAGGCGGTTCATCGCATCGGTCGCGGCGGGCTCATGCTGCTTCCAGCTCGCGGAATCGACCGGACCGGCACGGTTGCCTTGATTGCCGGGCGTCACCGTGTGGTCGGGGGCGATGCAGTTGACCCGGATGCCGTGCCCCGACAGCTCTATCGCCATCGACTTGGTGAAGCTGACCATCCCCGCCTTGCACGCGGCATAAACCGCGAAATTGGGGGCTGCCCGCTCGGCCTCGATCGAGGCGACGTTGAGGATCGCTCCACCCCGCCCCTCGCGGATCATCAGCGGCGCGGCGGCGTGGGTCGCGGCGAACATCGACACCAGATTGATGTCGATATGCCGCCGCCAGCTGCGCTCGCTCTGTTCGAGGAAGGGCCGTCCCGAGACACCGCCCGCGTTGTTGACGAGGACGTCGAGCCGCCCGAACCGCGCATCGGTGGCGGCGATGGCGGCGCGCAGCGCCGCGGTGTTCATCGCGTCGCCGGGGAGCGCCAGCGCTTCGACGCCGCGCTCGCGCACCCGCTCGGCGGCTTCTTCGGCGCGTTCGGGAAACACATCGAAGATCGCGACGTGCGCGCCCGCCTCGGCCAGCCGCAGCGCGATTCCCCGGCCGATCCCCCCGCCGCCGCCGGTGACGAACGCGACCTGCCCGTCGAGGCGCGAGCGGTCAGTCATCGAGCCCGACGCCCATCACCGCGCCGGTGACATAGGCCGCGTAGTCGCTGACCAGATAGGCCGCGAGATTGCCGAGAGTTTCGCCCACTTGGCTGGTCAGGATGGTGTTGACGCGGATGCCGTCGCGCGCCCATTCGACGCCCAGCGTCTTGGTCAGATTGCCCAGCGCGCCCGCCGCGGCGGCATGATCGCTGCCCAGCGCCTGTTCGGGCGCGCCGACATAGAGCAGCGCCCCGCCCTTGCCTGCCTCGCGGCTGGCGATCGCGAATTCCTTGGCCAGCAGGAAGCGTTGATCGAGCCCGGCATCGAGTGCAGCCCGCCACTCATCGTGGCTGAGTTCGTGCGCGGGCTTGACCGCGGGTGGCGCCGCGACATGGACTAGGATGTCGCTCGCCCCGTCGGCCACCAGCCGCGCGCCCCGCGCCTCCAGCGCCTTGGCGATCGCCGGGCAATCGCCAACGATCCGCGCCGATTTGCCCGCCAGCCAGCCCATCACTGCCACCCCCACGGGCCGTCGGCGCGTTCGCGCGGCGGGACGAAATCCGGCATCATCAGCGACCGGCGCAAGCTTTCGCCGCCGTCCTGGACGATCACCTGCCCGGTAAGGCGGGCCAGCATAGGGGTGCGGGTCATCGCCGAGAACCAACCGAACTCGGGCGGCTGGGTCGCGACAATGTGATGGGCTGGCGCTGGCATCGGGTCTTTCTCCGAGATGCAGGCTTGCGCAGCAGGGGGCGGCCTGTCAAGACATAGCTAACCAGGTGATACAGGAGAGCGGTGTGGACATCGTCGCGGAAGGACTGGCTTTTCCCGAGGGCCCGGTGATCATGGCCGATGGTTCGGTGATCGTGGTCGAGATCGCCGCGGGACGGATCACGCGCTGCTGGGACGGACGCAAGGAAGTGGTCTGCGAGATCGGCGGCGGACCCAACGGCGCCGCAATCGGTCCCGACGGCGCGCTCTATGTGTGCAACAACGGGGGCATGGACGCCGCGACGATGCAAAGCGCCAGCGGTCCCGATGCGCGCGGGCGGATCGAGCGCGTCGATCTCGCCACCGGCAAGTTCGAGCGGCTCTACGACGCCTGCGACGGCATCCCGCTCGAAGGCCCCAACGACATCGTCTTCGACGCCGACGGGCGGATGTGGTTCACCGACCTGGGCAAAACGCATTCGGGCATTCGCACCGCCAGCGGCGTGTTTGCCGCGCTGCCCGACAGATCGTCGATCACCGCGATCGACCGCAACGCGGTGTCGTACAACGGGGTCGGCCTCTCGCCTGACGGCGGGACGGTCTACGTCGCCGATACCCATCAGGCGCGGCTCTATCGCTATGCGCGCAAGGTCGAGGCGCAGCGCCCCACCTGGGTGGCGACCGCTCCGGGTCCCGTCGCGTTCGATAGCCTGGCGGTGACCGCGGCGGGCAACGTCTGCGTCGGCACGCTGCGCGAAGGCGGGATCACAACTGTCACACCCGCGGGCGAAACGCGGTTCGCGCCCTTCGAGGACCGCTATGTCACCAACATCGCCTTCGGCGGTGAAGACATGTGCGACGCCGTTCTCACGTTCTCGACCCGCGGCATGCTGGTCAAGACCCGGTGGAACGAGCCCGGGCTGAGGCTGGCCTTCAATGCCTGACCTAACCACCGACCGCGACGCGATCCGCGACCTGCTCGCGCGCTACACCTACAATGGTGACCGCGGGCGGGTCGCCGAACTCGCCGCGTGCTTTGCACCCGACGGCGTGCTGGAATTTCCCGGCACCCGGGCGCAGGGACCCGCGGCGATCGAGCAAGCGCTGCGCGGCGGCGAGCGGGATCCGCAGCGGACCTTCGTCCGCCACCACATCACCAATCCGCTGATCGAGGTTGAAGGGGACGCCGCCACCGCGCGCAGCTATTTCGCGGTGACCAGCAACAATGGACCCGACCACTCGGGCACTTACGACGACCAACTGATCCGCACCGGGCAAGGTTGGCGCTTCGCCCGGCGGCGGGTGCGGGTCGACTGGCAAGCGGCCAGCAGCCTGTTCCGGCCGATGGACACTCGATGACCCGCGAGTCGCCGCCCAAGCTCCGGGACATGACCGCCGCCGACCTCGCCCCGCCCGACCGGCTTACGCCGTGGCTCGACGCCAACATTCCGCAGCTCGGAAGTGGTCCGCTCGAGGTCACGCAGTTGCACGGCGGCACGTCGAACGTGATCCTCACGCTCAACCGCGGCGGCGCGGACATGGTGCTCCGGCGGCCACCCGCGGTCGCTCCGCCGGGAGCCGAGAAAGGCGTGCTGCGCGAGGCCCGCGTGCTGACCGCACTTGCCGGCACCCCGGTGCCCCACCCGCATTGCTTCGGCTCGTGCGCCGACCCCGGCGTGATCGGCGTGCCCTTCTACGTTATGGAGCGCGTCTCGGGCTGGGCGGCCGAATTGGCCAACGAAAAGATCACCAATCACGCGCCGTTCGACACCGCGCCGAGCGAATACGGCGTCGCCTACGCGATGGTCGACGGCTTGGTCGCGCTCGCGAACGTCGACTACAAGGCGGTCGGCCTCGATGACTTCGGCCGCGCCGAGGGATTTCTCGAGCGCCAGGTCGATCGCTGGGAGGGCCAGCTGAATTCGTATCCCAAGCTCTATGGCTATTCCGGGCGCGAAATTCCCAGCTTCACTTACGCCCGCGACTGGCTGCGCGCCAACATCCCGGACGATTTTCGCGCCGGGATCATCCACGGCGACGTCGGTACGCCCAACGCGCTGTTCGCCTTCGACCATCCCACCCGGCTGACCGCGCTGATCGACTGGGAGCTGTCGACGATCGGTGACCCGCTGATCGATCTCGCCTGGTTCACCAACAAATTGCGCGACGAAGACCGCCCCGGCGAGATCGACCCGCAAGCGCTCTACAACATCGCCAACTTCCCCACCCGCCAGGAACTCGCGCGCTATTACGCCGGCCGCACCGGACGCGACCTGGCCAACTTCGATTATTACTGCGTACTCGCGTTCTACAAGGGCGGCTGCATCCTCGAATACAAGGTCGCGCAAAGCGCCGCCGGGTTCCTTTCGCCCGAGACCGGACGGTTCTTCGACCGTCTGGTCCTGTCCAATTTCGCCAAAGCCGAACAGCTCTGCCGCAAGGCCGGGTGAGGAAACCTTACCGACAGGAGAATGGCCATGTGGTCTTTCGATACCGATCCCGCGTTCCAGGCCCAGCTCGACTGGATGATGAACTTCGTAAAAACCCAGGTCGAGCCGCTCGACTACCGGTTTCCCGGCCACGGCGCGCCCTACGATGTCGACAATAAGGAGAGCCGTGCGGCGATTAAGCCGTTGCAGGAGGAGGTGCGCAAGCGCGGACTCTGGGCCTGCCATCTCGGCCCGCACCTTCGCGGACCCGGCTATGGCCAGGTCAAGCTGGGGTTGATGAACGAGATCCTCGGCCGCGCCTATTGGGCGCCGACGGTGTTCGGCACCGCCGCGCCGGACACCGGCAACGCCGAAATCCTCGCGATGTTCGGCACCGACGACCAGAAGGCGCGCTACCTCCAGCCGCTGATGGAGGGCGATATCGTCTCATGCTTTTCGATGACCGAACCGCAGGCCGGCGCCGACCCCAAGGAGTTCGTCTGCCAGGCCTGGCAGGAGGGCAATGAGTGGGTCATTGAAGGCGAGAAGTGGTTCTCGTCGAACGCCCGCTATGCCGAGTTCCTGATCGTCATGGCGGTGACCAATCCGGACAATCCGCCACACGGGCGGATGAGCATGTTCGTCGTGCCGGCCAAGACACCAGGCGTCGAGTTCATCCGCAACGTCAAGGTGATGGGCGACGACCACGCGGGAGACGGCGGGATTCACGGCTACATGCGCTACAATCGGGTCCGCGTCCCGCTCGATGCGATGCTCGGCGCGCCCGGCGAAGGCTTCAAGGTCGCGCAGGCGCGGCTCGGCGGGGGGCGGGTCCACCACGCGATGCGCACCGTCGGCAAATGCCAGCGCGCGCTCGACATGATGGTCGAGCGCGCCAACTCGCGCCGATCGCACGGCAAGCTGCTCGCCGAGCACCAGTTCGTGCAGGGAATGATCGCCGATAGCGCGATCGAGTTGGAGCAATTCCGCCTGCTGGTGATGAAGACCGCCTGGGCGATCGACGAGGTCGAGGCCGGGCGCACCCCCGCGGCCAGCCCGCGCACGCTGATCGCGATGTGCAAGGTGCAGATGGCGAAAGTCTATCACGACATCGTCCAGCGCGCGATCCAGCTCCACGGCTCGCTCGGCGTCACGCTCGAACTGCCGCTGGCCGAATGGTGGGGCGGGGTAATGAGCCTGGCGCTGGCCGACGGTCCGACCGAAGTCCACAAGGTCCAGGTCGCGAAATCGCTGCTCAGGAACGGTCCGGTTGCGCCGGGGCTGTTCCCGAGCGAGCATATCCCGACGCGAATGGAGCAGGCCGCATGACCCCCGACCCGCTGTTCGATTTCACCGGCAAGGTCGTGCTCGTCACCGGGGGCAGCCGCGGTCTGGGCTACCGGATGGTCAAGGCGTTCGCCGAACGCGGCGCGGACGTGATCGTTGCCAGCCGCAAGCTGGAGAACTGCGAGGCGGTGGCGGAGGAATGCCGTGCGCTCGGCCGCCGGGCGCTGGCGGTGGCGGCGCACGCCGGCAAGTGGGCCGAGTGCGACGCGTTGATCGAGGCGGCTTATGCCGAGTTCGGGCGGATCGACGTGCTGAGCAACGACGCCGGGATGTCGCCGGCATGCCCCAGCCACGAGGTGCCTGAGAGCCTGTTCGATTCGGTGATGAATCTGAACTTCAAGGGCCCGTTCCGCCTCGCCAGCCAGATCGGCCACCGCATGGCGCAGGGAGAAGGTGGGGCGATCATCAACATCAGTTCGACCGGCGCGCTGATGGCGCTGCCCGGGGTGGTGCCGTATGGCGGGGCGAAGGCCGCGCTCAACGCGATGACCGTCTCGCTGAGCCGCGAATACGCGCCCAAGGTGCGGGTCAACACGATCAGCGCCGGGCCGTTCCTGACCGAGATCGCCGAAGCTTGGGACCCGGCGCGGCGGCACAGGCAGCCGGTCGCACTGGGCCGCCCCGGTAATCCGGAGGAGATCGTCACCGCCGCGCTGATGCTGGCAAGCCCGGCCTCGTCGTTCACCACCGGGGCGTTGCTGCGGGTTGATGGAGGCCAGCGGTGAGCGATGCCCTGGTCCTGTTCGAGCGCGACGACGCGATTGTTACGCTGACACTCAACCGCGCGGACAAACGCAATGCGCTCAACCTTGCGCTGTGGAGCGAACTGGCGGCGCATCTCGATACGATCGAGGCGGCGGGCGACGAGATCACGGCGGTCGTGCTGCGCGCCAACGGACCGGTATTCTGCGCGGGCAACGACCTCAAGGAACGCGGCGTCAAGCTGCCCTCGCGGTTCTACCAGGCCAAGCTGGTGACCCGGCTGGCCGACCTGCGCCAGGCGGTGATCGTCGCGGTCCAGGGCGGCTGCTTCACCGGCGGGCTCGAGCTCGCGCTGGCCGGGGACATCATTGTCGCCAGCGAAAGCGCCAGTTTCGCCGACACCCACGGCAAGTTCGCGCTGGTCCCCGCCTGGGGAATGAGCCAGCGCCTGCCGCGCCGCGTCGGGCAGTGGAAGGCGCGCGAGATGAGCCTGACCGGGTTGCCGGTCAGCGGCATCGAAGCCGCCCGGATTGGTCTGGCCAACCATTGCGTTCCCGATGCCGAACTCGATGCCAAAGTGCGCGAACTCGCCGCGGCGATCGCCGCGCAAAGCCGTCACAGCGTGTTCGCCTACAAGCGCCTCTACCGCGAGGCCGCCGACCTGCCGCTCACCGCGGGCCTCGCCCACGAAGTGTTCGACTCGCCCGGCGTCGGCCCCGATTTTGCCGAGCGCGTCGCCGGAAGGTTCGGCAAATGAGCTTCGCCTGGGCGGGCAGGAACGCGGTCGTGACCGGGGCGGCCTCGGGAATCGGGCTGGCGCTGTCAGAAGATCTCGTCGCGCGCGGCGCGCGGGTCCTGATGGCCGACATCGCCGAACCCGCGCTGGCCCGCGAGGCGGTCCGGCTGGGCGCGGTGCACCGCGTCTGCGACGTTTCCGATCCCGCCGCGGTCGAGCGTCTTGCGGCCGAAGCGAAGAGCCTGTTCGGAACCATCGATCTCGCCTTCGCCAACGCCGGGACGATTCTCAACGGTCCGCTCGCCGACGCCGCCCCGGCCGAGTTCGACTTCATCTACGCGGTCAACGTCCGCGGGGCGTGGTCGACGATCGCCGCCTTCGCGCGGATCATGCGCGAGCAGGAGCACGGCGGGCGCATCTCCGTGACCGCTTCCGAGCACTCGCTCGGCTTCCAGCATGGCGGCGCGGGGTTCTACACCGCTAGCAAGCACGCGGTGCTCGGGCTCGCCGAGGTGTTTCGCGCCGAACTGCCCGAGAAGGTCCGGATCAGCGCGTTCTGCCCGGGCCTCGTCGCCACCAATCTCGCGGACGCGGCCCGCCCGGCGGACCTGCCGCAACCCAGGGAAAGCCAACGCGCGTTCGGCCGCGCGGTCCAGGCGCAGGGGATGGCTGCCGCAGACGCCGCGCGCGCCGGTCTCGACGGGGTGGCGCGAGGCGACTTCTACATCGTCACCCACGCCAACGCCCACGCGGCGGCCGAGCGGCGTTTCAGCGAGATCGACGCCGCCTTCGCCGCGCAGGCCCCGGTCGGCGAGGGTGCGGACCGCTACGAGGTCAACCGGATCGTCGCTGAAATGCGCGCCGCGCGCCGCGACAGCTAGCCCCAGTCGGACTCGATGGCCGCAAGCCGCTGGCGCCAGCGGCTGTCCGGGCACAGTTCGGCAAATTCCGCGGCCATTCGGGCGACGAGCGCGGCGACCGGCTCGACCTGGTCGATCAGCCCGACCGACTGACCGGCGCTGAACAGGTCGCGCCACGGTTTGACCCCCTCGGGCATCTCGGTGCGGTGATCGGGCAGCGTGGCGACGTCGAGCCCGGCGGCCTCGAGCGAATCGCGGATCCAGTTGGCCGCCATCCCGTTCATCGCCGCCGAGGTCACGATCCGGTCGATCCCGACCCCCGGAATCATCGCGCGGTGGCCCTCGACCACCCCGCTTTCGGGGGTGGCGATGAAGCGGGTGCCCATGCAGGCGATGTCTCCGCCCAGCGCCAGCGCGCCCGCGATCCCGGGCGCGTCGGCGATTCCCCCCGCGACGATCAGCAGCCCGTCCCATATGCGCCGGACCGCGGGGACGAAGGCCATCGGGGTGATGAACCCGGTGTGCCCGCCCGCCCCCGCGCAGGTCAGCATCAGCCCGTCGACCCCGGCCTCGACCGCCTTTTCGGCGTGCCGCAGCGTGGTCACGTCCTGGACCACGCGCCCGCCCCAGCCGTGGACCCGCTCGACCAGCCGCGACGGGTCGCCGAGGCTCGAGAGCACCAGCGGCGCGCGGTGGCGCTCGAGCAGCGCCAGCTTGGCCTCACCCGCGGCCTCGGTCGCGATCCGCGCGGGCAGGTTGACGATCGGCGGGGCGCGATGGCTGCCGCCGAGCGCGTCGAGGTAGCGCCCGAATTCGTCGGACAGCGTGAAAATGCCGCCCTGCCAGCCGCCGATCACGCCTGCATCGCAGCACGCCACCGCCAGCGGCACCGACGAGGCGAAGCTCATCGGCGCGCACATCAGCGGCAGCGCGAGGCGCTCGAACATCACGTCGAAAGGATCGCCTTCACCTCGCGGCGGAGCAGTTTGCCCATCTCGTTGTAGGGCAGGCTGGGGACGAAGCGGATCGTCTCGGGCACGCGGCTCGAGCGCAGGCGGGCGCGGACCAGCTCGCACAGTTCGGCGTCCGATGGCTGGTCGCAGCCGCCGCGCAGCACCGCCGCGACGCCGACCGCCTCGCCCCATTCGGCCGAGGGCACCGCGACCGCGGCGACATCGGCGATCGCCGGATGGGTCAGCAGCACATCCTCGATTTCGCCGGGCGAGATGTTCTCGCCGCCGCGCACGATCACGTCGTCGGCGCGCCCGGCGAGAAACAGGAAGCCCTCGTCGTCGAGATAGCCGGCGTCACGGGTCGGGAACCAGCCTTGGGCGTCGAGCGCGCTCTTCTCGCGGTATTCGCCCGAGACCTGCTCGCCGCGCACGTAGATCTCGCCCGGCTGGCCGGGCGGGCAGACGCGGCCGTCCTCGTCGCGGATCTCCAGCTCGATCGTCGGCAGCGGCCTGCCCACCGAGGCCAGCCGCGCGCGTTCGGCGGGATCGCTCGCGCCATGCGCGCGGCGGTGCTCGTCGGGGCCGAGCAGCGCGACGGTCGAGCTGGTCTCGGTCAGGCCATAGGCGTTGGTGAACCCGGTCTCGGGGAACAGCTCGAGCGCGTGGTGAATCAGTTCGAGCGGCATCTTGCCGCCGCCGTAGGCGATCGAGCGCAGCGAGGAGATGTCGGCATGGACCCCCTTGTCGAGCGCGTGGATGATCCGCGACAGCATCGTCGGCACCACGAACGCGTTGGTCACCGCCTCGGCATCGACCAGCTTGAGCCAGGCGTCGGGGGCGAACGCGGGGAGCAGGACGATCCGCCGCTGCGCGTAGATCGACGAGAGCAGCGCCGCGATTCCGGCGATATGGTAGGGCGGGACCGAGACCAACGTGGCGTCGGCCTCGTCGGCGCTGGCGAACTCGACCGTGCCGAGGATGTATGAGACGAGGTTCGAATGGCGCAGGATCGCGGCCTTGGGCGCGGCGGTGGTGCCGCTGGTGAACAGCTGGATCGCGATGCCCTCGCCCGGATCATAGACCGCATCGTCCGCCGCCACGGCTTCCTGCGCGGCGAGCGTGAACTCGGCGCGCGGATAGACGACATGGCCCGCCCTGGGCGAGAGTCGCGACACCCGATCGGCATCGCCGACCACCAGCGCCGGGGCGACCCGCCCGAGCAGCGCGGTGAGGTCCTCGTCGGCCAGGCGGTAATTGAGCGGGCAGTACGGAACCCCCGCCAGCGCCGCGCCGAACAGCGCGATCACCGATGCCTCGCTGCTTTCGTCGAGCAGCGCGACATGGCTCGCGCCCGAATCCGCGATCAGTTCGCAGCTTCCGCGCGCCGCGGCGAGCAGCTCGCCATAGCTCCAGCGCTTGCCGTCGCAGACCAGCGCGGTCCGCTCGGGCGCGGCCTCGGCGGCCATCTCCAGGAGCAGCGCGATGTTCATGCGCCCGGCCTCACCAGCCCGCCATTACCGCGGCGCGGACGCGGTGCTCGGCCGGGCTGCCAAGCCAGGCACGGTTCAGCACGGCGCGCCGGAACCAATAGTTGAGCCCGTATTCCCAAGTGTAGCCGATCCCGCCGTGCGCGGCGACCGCCGCGCGGGTCGAGCGGACATAGACGTCGCACAAGTGGGCCTTGGCCATCGCCGCGGCGCGCGCGGCGTCGGGCAGGCCGGCGTCCCAGGCATAGGCCGCGTACCACACCAGCGCGCGGGCGGGTTCGGCGTCGAGCGCCATGTGCGCGAGCTGATGCTTGAGCGCCTGGAAGCGCCCGCTCGGCTGGCCGAACTGCTCGCGCTCTTTCGCGTAGGCCACCGAGATGTCGGTGCAGTGCAGCGCCCCGCCCAGCGCATCGGCGGCGATCAGCACCAGCGCGGCGTCGCACAGACTGGCGGCCAGAGGGTCGCCCGCGGAAAACAGCTCGTGCCGGATGGCTCCCGCGAACGACACGCGCGAAACCGGGCGGCTGCGGTCGGTCGGCTGGACCGGTTCGATCGTCACGCCCTCGCCCGCCTCGACCAGTGCGATTCCGCCGTCGCGGTCGCCCACCAGCAACACCTGTGCCGCTCGCGCCGATTGGACGAATTGGCTGTCGCCCAAGGCCAACGCGGCAATCGTCGTTCCCGCAACCAGCCCATCGAGGTGAGCCCTCGCCGCTTCGCTCCCGGATCGCGCAACCGCGGCCACCGCAAGCAGTTGCGCGATCAGCGGCCCGGGCGCGGCCATCTCACCCGCGACCTCGCTGACCAGCGCGGCATCGAGCAGCCCCATCCCGCTGTCGGGCAGCAGGATGCCGCCCAGCCCCAGCCCCATCAACGCGGCCCAGCTGTCTGGGTCGAAATCATCGCCGCTGTCGGCGAACTTGTGCAGCCGCTCCATCGGCCAGCAATCGGCCAGCGTCCCGCGCACCGCGTCCTGGATCGCTATCTGCTCTTCGGAAAGGTGGAAGCGCATCAGGCCCTCCCCCCGCCGGCTTCGAGTTCGAGCGCCAGGTCGCGCGGCAGACCCAGCCCGCGCTCGCCGATGATGTTGCGCTGGATGTTAGAGGCTCCCCCCGCGATCGAATTGCCGAGGCTGCCCATGATCTGGTCGAGCCACTTTTCGGGCCCACGCGGACCGCGCGGTCCGCGTCCACCCGCTCCGGCCGGCTCGACGAAAGCGTGCTCGCCGACCAGTTCCTGCGCCAGCAGCGCCATCTCGTGGCCGATCTCGGTGAGGTAAAGCTTCATCATCAACGCGACCCGCCCCGGGTCCTCGCCCGCCGCCGAGCACGAGAACAGCCGGAAGCTGGTGTAGCGGTGCGACAGCACGAAGCCTTCGATCCGCGCCAGCTCGTCGCGCACCAGCGGGTCGCCGATCCGGCCCACTTCCTTGGCCAGATCGACGAGTTTGCGGAACTGGTTGCCCAGCCCGTCGGCGCTGCCGATCGCCGCGCGCTCGTGCTTGAGCGTGGTGCGGCTGACCTGCCAGCCCTGCCCGCGTGTCCCGACTTGCCAGCTCACCGGGCTCTCGGCATTGTCGAAGAAGAACTCGCAGAAGGTGTGGTCGCCTTCCTCGCCGGTCATCTGGCGGATCGGGCGGCGGGTGACGCCGGGCTGGTCGAGGTCGATCAGCAAGTAGGTGATCCCGTCGTGCTTGGGCGCATCGGGCTCGGTCCGCACCAGCATGAACATATGGGTCGATTGCATGCCCTGGCTGGTCCAGATCTTCTGGCCGTTGACGATCCACCTGGTGCCGTCGGGCGAAAGCTCGCCCTTGGTCCGGACCGAAGCCAGGTCGCTGCCCGAACCGGGTTCGGAATAGCCTTGGCCCCAGACGTATTCGCCCTCGATGGTCTTGCGGATGAACAGCTCGCGTTGCTCGTCGGTGCCCTTCTCGAGCAGCGTCGGTACGGTCATGTTGACCCCGTTGCCCCCCACTTCCATCGGCGCGCGCGCGCGGGCGAACTCCTCGCGGATGACTTGCGCGCGGATCACGTCGACCGGTTGCTCCGCCCCGCCGTAGCGCTTTGGCACCGAACGGTAGAGGTACCCCGCCTCGACCGCCTGACGCCGGAACGCGCGGATGTAATCCTTGAGATCGGCCTTGCGCCGCTCGCCGGGCTGCCAGGCCGCCGCGAGGAAACTGCGCACATCCTCGCGAAAGGCCTCGGCCTCCGCGCCATAGCTCAGGTCCATTGCGCCACCCCTATCGCCCGTGGAACCGAGGCGTGCGCTTGCCGGTTACGGCCGCCAGCCCCTCGCGATGATCCTCGCTGCCGAGGAGCAGCGCCTGGTTCGACAAGTTGGCCTGCCATTCGGCCTCCATCGAGCTTTCGAGCCCGCGCTGGAGTCCCTGCTTCGCGGCCGCATAAGCCAGCGGTGCCGAAGCGGCGAGGTCGCGTGCCAGTGTCTCGCCGCGTTCGGCGAGTTCACCGGCAGCGACGACCTCGCCGACGAGGCCGATACGCAAGGCTTCCTCGGCGAGCACCGGACGGCCCTGGAGGCACATCTCCATCGCCCGGCCCAGCCCGATCAGGCGCGGCAGCAGGAAGAGCCCGGCGAGCGGCGGGATGATCCCGAGCTTGGTCCAGCTTTCCTGGAACCGCGCGGTGTCGGCCGCGACGCGGAAATCGCAGGCCAGAGCGAGCTCGCAGCCGACCGTGATCGCCGCGCCCTGGACCAGCGCCAGGGTCGGCTTGGGGCAGCGGTAGATCGCTTTCGCGGCGCCCTGGAACTGGGCGTAGACGGTACTCTTGATCTCGCTCGCCGGCATCCCGGAGAGGCGCTCGAGAAACGCGAAATCCGCGCCCACCGAGAAGTGCTTGCCCTCGGCAGCAAGGACGATCGCGCGAACCTCGGCTTCCTCGCTCAGCGCGAGGAACGCGTCGCGGATCTCGCCGAGCATTTCGGGAGAGGACGCATTACCGATATCGGCGCGCGCCACCACGACCCGCGCGACCCCGCCGTCGCGTTCAACGCGGACGTGGTCAGGCATTGTCCTGTCCCGCCTTGCGCTGTTCGCGCCAGATCATAGCGGTCGCGCTGGTCGACAGCGTCATGTTGAGCGCCTCGGCATCGAGCGCGGCTTCGAACGCGAAATCCTCGGCGTTGTTGAGGTTGGCCTTCATGTAGCGGTAGCCCATGCGCGGCCCGTCGGCGAGGCGATGCGCCGCCTTGAGCGTTTCGGCGCGCAGCGCGTCGTCGTCGAACAGGCGAGTGTAGAGTCCCTTGGCGAAGGCCTCCTCGCCCGAAAGCTTCTCGCCGAGCAGGAACAGTTCGCGCGCGACGCCGGTGCCGACAATCTTTGTCCAGAACCAGGTCGAGCCGAAATCGCCGCCCGCGCCGATCCGGTCGAACGCGGTGAGGAAGCTCGCCGACTTGCCGGCAAAGCGCAAGTCGCAGGCCCCGGCGATGCCGATCCCCGCGCCCGCGACCGGGCCGTTGACCATCGCGATCGTCGGCTTGGGCATCTCGTGGAGCAGCCGCGAGGTTTCCATGAACCCGCGCAGCCGGGCGAAGCCCTGCTCGGTGCGGCTGCCCGAACCCGCGTTGGCCGCGACCACCGCCTTGTCCGCGCCGCCCTCCTTGAGATCGCCGCCGGCACAGAATCCCCGCCCGGCGCCGGTAACCACCACGCAGCCGACCGAGCCGTCGCGCGCTGCATCGGCGCAGGCGTCGGCCAGCGGCGCCATGATCGACGCGGTCAGCGCGTTGAGCCGGTCGGGCCGGTTGAGGGTGACGATGCGAACACCACCCTCGTTCTCGATCAGGACTTCAGGCTCGCTCATCAATCCCCGCCCAGTTCCCAGTGGCGCGCCATCATCCGCGCCGCCTTCCGCGCCAGCTCCGCCGGAACCTCCGGGTACATCGCCAG
The DNA here is from genome assembly GCA_030697365.1 of Novosphingobium sp. Taxonomy (GTDB): domain Bacteria; phylum Pseudomonadota; class Alphaproteobacteria; order Sphingomonadales; family Sphingomonadaceae; genus Novosphingobium. Next base: position 17,112 of record JAUYQH010000138.1, read on the forward strand.
CGTGCCGTCCTTGCCCGGCAGCGCGATGGTGGCGGTGCCGCGAACCGTCTCCTCTTCGCGCTGATTGGTGAATTTCACCGCGACATCGACCAGGTTCTGCCCGTTCTCGACACGCTTGGCGAGCACTTCGCCGGTCACCCGCTGAACGTCGCCCATGTAGTTGAACTTGCGGATTTCGTCATGCAGGCTGACGACGATCGCATCGTCGCCGCCCCAGTCGTTGAGATAGCTCCACAGGTAGTTCTCGCGCATCACCCCATAGTCGTAAGCCATCGGGTTGCCGATCGCCTGCGCCCACACCGGGTCCCAATGGAGCCGCTGCGCGACATCGGGCACGCCGTATTCGTTCTTGACGTAGACCGGCGCGATCCGCTTGCGGTTCTTGTGGGCGAGACGCCCGACGGTGGGCGCATATGGCACGAAGCCGTATCCGCCGGCGTGGAAACAGACCACGTCGGTGACGGTCAACGGGCCTTTGGCTTGTAGACCCAAGTTGTCGCCTTTTTCAATGTCTTCGAAGTAGCGCT
>JAUYQH010000133.1 GCA_030697365.1 Novosphingobium sp.
AAGCGCACTTTCGATCATGCCGCCGCGAGCGAGGGACGCATCGCCCTTTTGCTCATCGACATCGATGGCTTCAAAGCCATCAACGACACCTACGGTCACGGATACGGGGACGAGCTTCTGGTGCAAGTTGCCGCCCGGCTCACCGTTATCGCGCGGCGCCGTGACCTTGTTTCGCGTCTGGGCGGCGACGAGCTTGCGATCGTCATCGAGGATTGCGGGACCGACGATGCCGGAGCGGTGGCCGAGCGTATTCTCGAGAGCTTCAGGTCAGCATTCACTATCGGCGGGGTCACAATCAATTGCACCGTTTCGATCGGGATCGCCTGCTTCCCGGAGCATGCTACCGCCCCGGGAGAGCTGCAGCGTGCGGCCGATCTCGCCTTGTACAAGGCCAAGGAGGAGGGCCGGAACCGGATCGCAGTCTATGCCGACTGTCTCCTCGAAAACCACCAGCTGCGCCACCGGCGGGAGATCGAACTCAAGCACACCATCGGGTCCTGCGAAATCGAGGTATGGTATCAGCCGATCATCGATCTTCGCACCGGTCGGACCAGGGCACTCGAGGCGCTGGCAAGGATGAGGGGCGCGGACGGCGATTACCTTCCTCCTTCCGTGTTCATTCCGCTGGCCGAAGAGATCGGCATTATCCGCGACCTCGGCCGGCAGGTCCTGCGAAGATCGGTCAGCGAGACGAAGCAGTGGATCGACGCAGGGCTGATCGACAAGGTCGCGGTCAACGTATCGGCGGACGAGTTCCTTGCCGACGGGTTTGCAGAAGATGTCTGCGAAGCGCTGGACAGCGCGAACATGCCCGGCGACTGTCTCATACTTGAAATCACCGAGAGCGTAATGATGACCCGGCTGGAGGTCGTTCGGGACATCATGAGCCGATTGAGTCAGCGTGGCGTCACGTTTGCACTGGACGATTTCGGATGCGGCTACACCAACCTTTCCTATTTACGCCAACTACCTGTCGAGGAGGTGAAGCTAGACCTCAGCCTGCTGGCCTACGTCGCCCACGATGCCAAGGCGCAGGCGATTGTCCGCCATGTCATGTCGCTGTGCAAGGAGCTTGGGTTCATCACCGTCTGCGAGGGGGTGGAGACGATCGAGCAACTCCAGTTCATCAAATCGATCGGATGCGATCTGGGCCAGGGTTACCTGCTCGGGCGACCGGCATCGGGCGAAGACACGGTCATGAACCTGCAGAAAGTCAGCAGCCACCTGATTTCCACCCTGCAACGCCCCGGGTCGAGGTTCCACAAAACCCCACCGCAACTAACGCTAGGCACACCTACCGCACCGTAAAATCCACCATGACCTCTCCCGAGATCGCCTCGAGCGCGGCTTGAACCTCGTCCCGTGTCACTCCGTCGGGCAAAGTCACCCTTGCCTCGGCCCGGAACAGGCCCTCGCCCGACCAAGCCCCGCGTTCGGTGCCCGTCGTCAGGCTGTCGATGTTGACCCCCAGCGTGGCGAGCACGGTGGTGACTTCGCGGACTATGCCAGGGCGGTCCTGGCCGACGAGTTCGACGGACACTTCTTCGCCTCCCGGCGGGGGGGCTTCACCGCCCGGTTCCGGCAGTTCGTCGGCAGGGACGAGGGCAACGTGGAGGCCGGTGGCGTCAACCGCGCGCACCCCCGCTTCGAGCGCGGGGAGCGCGGAGTCGTCGAGTTCGACGAGCACCGAGCCGACGTATTTGCCGCCCAGCCGGCTGAGGTGGCTCTCCAGCCAGTTGCCCCCCGCGGCGAGGACCGCGTCGGCCAGCGCCTTGGTCAGCCCGGGGCGGTCGCTGCCGCTGACCACCAGGATGACTTGCGTATCGCTCATACCGGCAAGCCCCATTTTCGTCCGAGCCAGAGCATGACGAGGTACCCCGCGAAGCCCAAAGCGATGAATGCCAGGATCGCCCAGGGGATCGCCAGGCCGCGCCGCAGCAGCAGTGCCAGTGCGACGAACGCGGGGAGCGAGGCAATCACGAACGCAGTCGACGACAACGCGAGGTCGGCGATCCGCGCCGCGTCGCCGGTGTCGCGCCACAGCCACAGCATCGTCAGCAACGACACCAGCGGCAGTGAGGCGACCAGCCCGCCCCACCCCGGATTGCGCCGGGCGATCTCCGAGGCGGCGGCGATCAGGACGCCCGAAACGAGCGCCTTGATCGCCAGTTGGAGCATCAGAGCTGCTCGAGCATGTGCTCGGCGCTGCTCACCTTGAAGTCGCCGGGGGCCTCGACATTGAGCTGCTCGATTTTGCCGTCGTTGACGACCATCGAGAAGCGCTGGCCGCGGTGGCCCATTCCGTAGGGCGAGAAGTCGGCGTCGAGACCCAGCGCCTTCACGAAATCGGCGTTGCCGTCGGCGAGCATGGTGATGTTGTCCGAGCCCTGGGCTTTGTTCCACGCGCCGAGCACGAAGGCGTCGTTGACCGACGTCCCGGCGATCTCGTCGATTCCCTTGGCCTTGAGATCTTCCGCCTTGTCGACGAACCCCGGCAAATGCTTGGCCGAGCAGGTCGGGGTGAACGCGCCGGGGACCGAGAACAGCGCGACCCGGCGGCCCTTGAAGTATTCGCCGGCCTGAACCGGCTGCGGACCTTCGGCAGTCGCCTTGATCAATTTCACGTCGGGAATGGAATCGCCTACCGCAATCGTCATCGTCAGGTCCTTGGGGAGTTGTATGTGGGGTCTCACAGTTAGGACCGCAGCGAAGCGTGTGCAACTGCGGACTCCGGGGAACGGGGTTAATTTCGCTTCACCTTTGGTGTTGAAGATCGGGTAAACGATTCGGCGGAAAACCGATCGTGCGGACAGGGGGCGCTCCGGGGGAGCGGGGTCCGCACGGGGATCGGGGTCCATGAGGAAAACCACACTTGCAGCGGCCGTGCTTGCCGCAACCGGCATCGTCGCCACCGCACCGGCGCAGGCCCAGTCCTGCTGGGGGCCACAGGCGATAGCTGCCGCCAAGATGCGCAATCTCGACATCATGCTGATGGTCACGGCGCTGCGCTGCCGCAAGGGGCCGGACAACTTTCAGCCGGATTACTACGCCTTCGCAGCCGCGCACCAGGCCGAGCTCAACGTGGCCAACGGCGTGCTGCGTGCCCAGTTCACGGGGGGCGGCACGACCGCGGCCAACCGCGCGCTGGACCGGATGAGCACCAGCATCGCCAACAGCTATGGCGTGGGCCATCCCGAACTGGGGTGCGGCGAGTTGCGCAAGGTCACGCGCGATCTGTCGACCGCACGGACCCGCGGCGTGCTGCTCGCCGCGGCCGATGCGCTGGTCGGGGCGCCTGCCATTCCGGGGGGCCAGTGCGCGATGCGGGTGGCCACCGTGCGTCGTTGAGAACCCAACCATATAAAGAATTCTTTATATTTGATTCCGCGGGGGGAGCGGCTAAGGGCGGCGCATTCGCAAATGCGTCGCCCTTTTGCCGTCCGCTGGACGCGGGGGCGCCGCCGCCAGCCAGTCCTCAGGAGAATCCCGCGTGGCCACCGTTCTCGACCGCCAGCTTGACTATGTCGTCGCCGATCTGAGTCTTTCCGAATTCGGCCGCGCCGAAATCGCCATCGCCGAAACCGAAATGCCAGGATTGATGGCGCTGCGTAGCGAGTTCGGCGCTTCGCAGCCGCTCAAGGGCGCGCGGATCACCGGGTCGCTGCACATGACGATCCAGACCGCAGTGCTGATCGAGACGTTGACCGCGCTCGGCGCCGAAGTCCGCTGGGCGACGTGCAACATCTTCTCGACCCAGGACCATGCCGCGGCTGCCATCGCCGCCAGCGGCGTGCCGGTGTTCGCGATCAAGGGCGAGAGCCTTGCCGATTACTGGGACTACGTCGGCCGCATCTTCGACTGGGCGACCGAAGCCGATCCCGATTGCACCGCCAACCTGATCCTCGACGACGGCGGCGACGCCACGATGTTCGCGCTGTGGGGCGCGCGGCTCGAGGCCGGCGAGACGCTGGGCGAGCCCGCCAACGAGGAAGAGATCGAGTTCCAGCGCGCGCTCAAGGCGTTCCTCAAGGCACGCCCGGGCTATCTGACCGCCAGCGTCAAGTCGATCATGGGCGTCTCGGAAGAGACCACCACCGGGGTTCACCGGCTCTACCAGATCGCCAAGGACGGCAAGCTTCCGTTCCCCGCGATCAACGTCAACGACAGCGTCACCAAGTCGAAGTTCGACAATCTCTATGGCTGCAAGGAATCGCTGGTCGACGCGATCCGCCGCGCCACCGACGTGATGCTGGCGGGCAAAGTCGCGTGCGTCGCCGGGTTCGGCGATGTCGGCAAGGGCTCGGCCGCTTCGCTCCGCCAGGGCGGGGCGCGGGTGATGGTAACCGAAGTCGATCCGATCTGCGCGCTGCAGGCGGCGATGGAAGGCTATGAGGTCGTGACGATGGAAGAGGCGGTGACCCGCTGCGACATCTTCGTCACCGCCACCGGCAACGAGGACGTGATCACCGCCGAGCACATGAAGGCGATGAAGAACATGGCGATCGTCTGCAACATCGGCCACTTCGACAGCGAGATCCAGATCGCCGCGCTGTCCAACTACAAGTGGAGCGAGATCAAGCCGGGCACCGACCTGGTCGAGTTCCCGGATGGCAAGCAGATCCTGATCCTCGCCAAGGGCCGCCTGGTCAACCTGGGCTGCGCCACTGGCCACCCCAGCTTCGTGATGAGCAGCAGCTTCACCAACCAGACGCTGGCGCAGATCGAGCTCTACACCCGCAACGACCAGTACCAGAACGACGTCTACGTGCTGCCCAAGCACCTCGACGAAAAGGTCGCGGCGCTTCATCTCGAGAAGCTGGGGGTCAAGCTCAGCACGCTCAGCAAGAAGCAGGCCGACTATATCGGCGTGCCGGTGGACGGACCGTTCAAGCCCGATCATTACCGGTACTGATTACATTGGGTCCCGGCCCCGGGCCGGGACGACAACTGCCATTGTAATCCTCCCGCCCGCCGCATAGCGAAGGCGCGATGCTGCTTTCCCAGACCGCGCTGGTTTTGATCGGGCTGCTACTGGCAGCTTGGACGCTGGCGGCCGGGTGGGCGGTGGTGGTTGCGCGTCAGCGCGCGCGCCGCGCCGAGGCGAGCCAGCGCCTGGCGCGGCGGCTGGGACGGATGATCGACGAGGCACCCGCGCTGCCGCTGCTCGTGCGGAGCGACGGCAAGATCGAAGGCCCGGCTCGCCTCGCCGGATGGCTGGGGTTCGAGGCAATACCCGGGTTTCTCAGCGAACTCGACGGTGGCGACCGCGGATTGGCCGAGGCGCAGCTTGCCGAACTGACCCAGTTGGTGCGCCGCACGCAAAAGACCGCCGCGCCGTTCAAGCTTGTGGTCACCCCGCGCGGCTCCGTGCGCAGCCTGGCATTGCGCGGGCACCTCGCCGATCCGCAAGTTTCGCCCGGCGGCGCAGCGCTGGTCTGGGTGTTCGACTTTTCGGACAGCGAGGCCGAACTGCGTCGCCTGCGCGCCGATACCGCGCAGGCCCAGGCGCGCTTCGCCGGCCTCTCCGGGCTGATCGAAGCGGCGCCGATCCCGATGTGGTTCCGTGGGCTCGACCGCCGCTTGCTGCTGGTCAATGCCGCCTATGTCGCCGCGGTGGGGGGGCGCAGCGCCGACGCGGTGGTCGAGGCGCAAACCGAATTGGTCGAAGTGGTCAACGGCAAGAGCGCCGCCGATTTCGCGTTCGAGGCACGCCGCCGCAAGGAGCCGGTCGAGCGGGTGGTCGCCGCCACCGTGGTCACCCCAAAGGGCAATCAACGCCGCTCGCTGCGCGTTACCGACCTGGCGCTGGGGGCCGATGGGGTGGCCGGTTACGCGGTCGACATCGAGGATCTGGAGGAGCAGGCCCGCGCCTTCGCCGCGTTCCGCGGGGCGCAGCGCGACATGCTCGATATTTTGTCTGCGGGGATCGCACAGTTCGACCCGCAAGCGCGCCTGACCTTCGCCAACCAGCCTTTCGTGCGCGCCTTCGCCCTCGACCCGGCATGGGTCCTGGAAGGTCCGGCTTTCGAGCGCCTGCTCGATCGGATGCGCGATGCCTCGAAAGTCCCCGAAGTGCGAGATTTCGCCGAATGGCGCGCCGAGCGCCGGGGCTGGTTCACCGCGGGTAGCGCGCAGGAAGAGGCCTGGCTGCTCTCCGACGGCACGCACCTGCGGATCGTCGCGCAGCCGTTGCCTGATGGCGGATTGCTGCTGATCGCCGAGGACCGCACAGAACAACTTCGCCTGGCCGCGACGCGCGACACGCTGCTGCGCACCCGCACCGCCACTTTCGACAAGCTGTTCGAATCGCTCGCGGTGTTTGCCCCGGATGGGCGGCTGCAAGTGTGGAACCGGCGCTTTGCCGCCGATTGGGGACTCGACGACGCGTTCCTCGATCAGCATCCCAAGGCGGACGAGCTGCTCGAGCGGATCGGGGCACGGCTAAAACGGCCCGCGCAGGCGCAAAGCGTGGGCAGCGTGATCCGCGCCGCGACGCTCGAACGGCGCGAGAGCGGCGGGCGAGTGGCGCTGGCCGACGGGCGTTTTCTCGAGTTCGCCGGAGTGCCGCTGCCCGATGGCAACGGAATGCTGACCGTGCTCGACGTCACCGCGACACAAAAGGCCGAAGCAGCCCTTAAGGAACGCAACGCCGCGCTGGTCGAAGCGGACGCGGTCAAGACGCGTTTCATCGGCAACATGGCCTACGAATTCCGCACCCCGCTGACCTCGATCGGCGGGTTCGCCGAAATGCTCGAGGCGGGAATCGGCGGTGAGTTGAGCGAGCAGGGGCGCGAATATGTGGCGGCGATCCTGGCCGCGGTGGCGCGGCTGGGCGACCAGATCGAGAACGTGCTCGACCTTGCGCAGAGCGAGGCGGGGACATTGCCGTTCCAGCGCGAACCGCTCGATCTGCGCGCATTGGTCAAGGACATCCTCGCACAGCGCAAGGTCAAGGCCGAAGTCGGCAAGGTCACGCTGGACTTGCGCGGGACGGTAGCGACCGTGCCGGTGGAAGGCGATCCGCGGCGTTTGCAGCGCGCGCTGACCCAGTTGCTCGACAACGCCATCGCCGCGGTCCCGCAAGGCGGGCGCGTGCTGGTCGAGGTCGCCCGCGTGCGCAAGGGCGGGGCGCGGGTCGTGGTATCGGACAACGGCCACGGGATGAGCCAAGCCGTGCTCGCCCGCGCACTCGAAGGGCTGCGCTTTTCGGCCGATGGCCGGACGGTAGAGCGCCGCCAGGGTCTGGGCCTGCCACTCGCCCGGCAACTGGTCGAAGGCCACGGCGGAACGCTCGAGCTGCTATCCGAAGAAGGCCACGGCACCTCGGCGATCGTGACGTTGCCGTGAGGATAGCGGCGCTCGCAGAGGCGCAGAGGCGCAGAGGCGAGTATCGCGGCCGAAGGCTTTCAAACTCTATTGGGTCGCATCATCGGGTTGGAAGAGCAGGATGGGGACGTCGTCCCAATCCCGATTTCTCTGCGCCTCTACGCCTCTGCGAGCGCTCAAATTGCTAGAAAGATTCACATTGCCCAATCTGCCTGCGATGGCACGCTTCGGAGCTGATATCGCATTCCGCCTGCGTCCCGGCGACGTGGTCGCGCTGACCGGCGATCTCGGCGCGGGCAAGACCACGCTGGCCCGCGCGATCCTCGCCGCGTTGGGGCATGAAGGCGAGGTTCCGAGCCCGAGCTTCGCGATCCTTGAACCTTACCCCTCCCCACCGCTTCGATTGCCGGTGGTCCACGCCGACTTCTATCGCCTGACCGATCCGTCGGAACTGGCCGAACTCGGCCTGGACGAATGGCGCGAGGACGGCGTGCTGCTCGCCGAATGGCCCGAACAGGCGGGCGGGTTCGCCGATGAGCCGGGCTGCCTCGGCATTACGCTGGAAATCGTTGGAAACGGGCGCGCCGCCATTGTGCAGCCGGGGCGCGATTGGCTAGAGCGCGGGGCATGGAGCTGACCTTGAGCGATCTCGCCCCCGCCGCCGTACCCGCAGACGCCGAAGCCTTTCTCGCCCGCGCAGGGTGGGGCGGGGCGGCGATCGTCCCGCTCGATGGCGACGCCTCGTTCCGGCGCTATTTCCGCGTCAACGGCCCAGCGGGCAGCGCGATGCTGATGGACGCACCGCCGCCTCATGAGGACCCGCTGCCTTATCTGCGCGCGGCCAAGTGGCTCGACGCCAACGGCATGCGCGCGCCGCGCATCCTGGCCGAGGACGCTGCACGCGGGCTGGTCCTGATCGAGGACTTCGGCGAAGCGCGGATGCGCGAATACCTTGATGCTTGGCCCGCCGACGAAGAGGAAATCTACCGGAACGCAGTGGATGCGCTGGTCCGATTGCACCGGTTACCGCCAGGGCCGTTCACCGCCTATGGCCTCGCCGAATACCAGCGCGAGACGCGATTGCTGGTCGAATGGTGGTGTCCTGCGCAGGGGCTGAGGGTGGATGCCGCAGGCTGGGACGCCGCTTGGCAGGCGGTGCTCGCGCCGCTGCTTGCGCGCCAGCGCCCCGGGGTCAGCGTGCTGCGCGATTACCATGCCGAAAACATCATGCTGCTGGGCGGTCTCGAGAAACAGGGCCTGCTCGATTTCCAGGACGCGCTGGTTGGCCACCGCGCTTACGATCTGGTCTCGCTGCTCCAGGATGCCCGGCGCGACGTGGCGCCCGAGATCGAAGAGGCAATGATCGCGCACTACCTCGCCCGCGCCGGGAGCCAGCCCGAATTCCGCGCCGACTACGCGCGGCTCGGCGCGCAGCGCAACGCCAAGATCGTCGGCATCTTCGTCCGCCTGTGGCAGCGCGACGGCAAGCCGCGCTATCTGGGGATGATCCCGCGGGTCTGGGCGCTGATGGAGCGCGACCTGGCGCATCCCGCGCTGGCCCCCGTGGCGGAGTGGTTTGCCGCCAATGTGCCGGGTGAGCTGCGCGCAAGTGGGGGTGGAAGCTACGACCAATGAATTCTCCAACACGAACGGAGTTTTTGATGAAGTCTCCCTTGGCCAGCGACGTCGTGATGGTCCTCGCCGCGGGGCTGGGCATGCGGATGCGGCCGCTCACGCTCGACCGGCCCAAGCCGCTGGTCGAGGTCACGGGCAAGCCGATGATCGACTTGTGCCTCGATAAGGTTGCGGCGGCGGGAATCGCGCGCGCGGTCGTCAACGTCCACTACTTGCCCGACATGCTGATCGAGCACCTCACCCACTGCGAACATCCTAAGGTTACGATCTCGGACGAGCGCGATCTGCTGCTCGAGACCGGAGGCGGGATGATCCGCGCGCTGCCGTTGATCGATGCCGACCCGTTCTTCGCTTTCAATTCTGACAATCTGTTCCTCGACGGGCCGCAGGACATTTTCCACCAGCTCAGCGCGGCATGGGATCCGGCGCGGATGGATGCGCTGCTGCTGGTCGTGCCGCACGCGCGCGCGGCCAACTTCAAGGGCAAGGGCGATTTTCACATGGACGGCAATGGGCAGCTCACGCTGCGCCGTTCCGGGCGGATTGCGCCGTTCATCTACACCGGCCTGCAGATCGTTTCGCACCGCCTGCTGCGCGACGCGCCCGATGGCCCGTTCGGAACGATGGTGCTGTGGAAGCGGGCGATCGAGGAGGGGCGGCTGTTTGGCGCCAGCTATCAGGGGATGTGGTTCGAAGTCGGCTCGCCCGCGGCCATCGCCCCGACCGAGGCAGCGCTGACGAGTGCCTGAGCGCGATGACTGAGCGGCCCGGCCCGCAAGTCTGGTCGATTGCCGCGCATCGAGGGTTCGCCGATGCGCTCGTCGCCGGCCTCATTCCACGCTATGCCGAACCGCGCTTCGGGCTGGCGCGACTGACCCTGCTGCTGCCCAGCCGCCGCACGGTGCGGACGCTGACCGAGGCGTTCGTGCGGGCGAGTGGGGCGGGCCTGCTGCTTCCGCGCATGGCGGTGATCGGAGACCTTGACCTCGATGAAACTTTAGGTTTTCTGCTCGATCCGATCGGCGCGGGCGCGGACATCCCGGCGGCAAGCGACCCGACCACGCGTTGGCTTCGGCTTGCCGAAATGCTGCGCGAGGAAGCCGATTATGCTGCGGCCTCGACCCCGGCTTTGCTGCGCCTGGCGCGCAACATCGCGCGCAGCATGGACCGGCTGGCGGTCGAGGGGATTCCGGCCGGCGACCTGCTCTCCGACCGGGTGCGCGACCTTTTTCCCGACCTCGCCGGGCACTGGCAGGACAACACCCGCCTGTTCGCCACGCTCCAGCGCAAGTGGCAGGCGGTGCTGGAGGAGCGCGGCGAGATCGACCCGCCCGAGCGGCGCAACCGCCTGCTCGATCACGCCGCGCGGCGCTGGCGCGAAACCCCGCCGCCGCACCCGGTGCTCGCCGCGGGGGTGACCAGCGCCTCGCCCGCGGTGGCGCGGTTGCTGCGAGTGGTGGCGGAACTGCCGAGGGGGGGCGTGGTCCTGCCCGATCTCGACCTGGCGCTCGATGCCGAGGTGTGGGACGCGTTGGGGGTGGCGGGGGCACCCGCGACTTCGGGCGATCCGCCGTTTGCGCGCGACGATGCGGTGACGCACCCGCAATACCACCTCAAGTTGCTGCTCAACCGGATGGGAGTGCAGCGCGGCGAAGTGAAGCCGTGGCACCGTTCGGGCGCGAGCGCCGCGCCGCCCGAACGCAGCCGCGCCATCTCCAGCCTGTTCCTCCCCCCCGAAGCGAGCGCGGCGTGGATCGACCTGCCGCCCGAGCGTCGCCGACTGGCGGGTGTCCGGCTGATGGATTGCGCCGACCCGCAGGAAGAGGCGCAGGCGATCGCATTGCTGGTGCGTCAGGCTCTGGAGCAGCCCGAAAAGCGCGTCGCGGTGGTCACCCCCGACCGCAACCTCGCCGCGCGCGTCGCCGCGCATCTGGGCCGGTGGAATATCGCCGCGGACGACAGCGCCGGGCGCCCGTTGTCGCAGACCCCGGCGGGGCGGCTGTTCCTGACGCTGGCGGATTGCCTGGGTGAGCGCCTCGCGCCGGTCCCGCTGCTCGCCGCGTTGGGCCACCCGCTGGTGTTCGCGGGCGAGCGCCGCGCGGCTTGGCTCGAACAGGTCCGCGCGCTCGACCTCGCGCTGCGCGGCCCGCGCCCCGCGCCGGGGCTGAGGGGAATCGCCGCAGCAATCGAAGCCGCGCGCAAGCCCGATCCGCCGCTGGCCGCGTGGTGGCCCGAGGCGGCTGCGCTGCTCGCCCCGCTCGACGCGACGGGAGAGGCGCAGCCGTTGGAGGCGCTGCTCAGTACGCTCGCCGCAACCGCCGAAGCGCTCGCCGG
>JAUYQH010000143.1 GCA_030697365.1 Novosphingobium sp.
CGATAATGCGGTGGTCGATGAGGTGCGCGCCGAGGCCTATGTCAATGCCGGGCGCCAGTTGTCGCGCGCCATTCGCCTCGATGCCGGCCTCGCCTACGAGACCTCGAAGCTGAGCGTGACTGGCGATGCCAGCGAGAAACGCACGCTCAGCTTTCTCAAGCCGAGCCTTACCCTCGACTGGAAACCGCAGGGTGGCTGGCATGCGCAGCTGGTGGCGCGGCGCACCGTCGCCCAGCTCGATTTCACCGATTTCATCGCCAATGCCGATCTAGCCATCGACCGGATCAACGGAGGCAACGCCGATCTTCAGCCGCAGCGCGCATGGGAACTGCGCGGGACGATCGAGCGCCCGGTGCTGGGCAAGGGCTTGGCCAAGCTCGAAGCCGGGTACGACCGGGTCGAGAAATTGCAGGACCGCATCCTCACCCCGGGAGGGTTCGATGCGCCGGGCAACCTGGGAACCGGCACACGCCGCTTTGCCACGCTGACCCTCGATGTCCCGCTCGATAGGCTGGGGCTGCGCCATGTCCAGTTGCGCAGCAGCGGCACGATCCAGAAGACCCGCGTGCGCGATCCGTTGACCGGGCGCGTGCGCGGGTGGAGCGGGTTCAGGCCCGAATGGCGATGGAATGCCGAACTGCGCCGCGACGCAGGGAAATTCGCTTTCGGCTCGTCGATCAGCGATCGCGACAAGGTCGTCTTCTACCGAACCAAGGAAGTCGATTCGAACTTCAACACCAGGCCGTTCGTCAGCGCTTTCGCTGAATACCGGCCCGATCCCAAGACGACCGTGCGGCTCGACCTAGAGAACGTCCTCCAAGCTGCCGGACAGCGTGAGCGACTGTTCTTCAGCCCGAACCGCAGCGCCCCCCTGCCTGACAGCCGTGAGTCCCGCGACCGCATCTCGCGCCCGTCGGTCGAGTTGTCGTTGCGCCGCGGATTCTGAGGTCGATCAATGCGGCATTAGAAATTGCGGTGTTCGACATCGCCGCGCCTGAAAATGATCAGGCCGGATTTTAGAACCTCCTTGTCGATGACGAATGCCATGGCCACGCTCCACTGTGCAGAAACTGTGCATGTTTGGAAAGAAAGCGCGCGGAATTACATAACTGCACAGGTGCTGTGTAGGGGATCGCGTCTTATTGCGTTAAGCATTTCCAGCTATTTGCTGAAATCCTGTCATCCCGACCAACCTTGAAGGCACAGTCCCGCAATGACGTCATTCATGCGGGCGCCAAGGTATCCTAGCGAAGAGCCAGGGCCTCGCCCTTGGCCAGCATCCTGATCGCCAGCCTGGCGGCGGCGCGCGAGTCCAGCCAGGTGCCGTCGGCGAGTTCGAGGTCGTAGCGTTGGCGGCTGACGAGCGCGGTACGGTAATGACCGGCGGCGGCGGTTCGGTCGCCGAGGCGGGCCCTGGCAGTGCCGAGATTGATCAGGGCGGCGGGATCGTCGGCTTCGAGCGAACGATTGGCGGCGATGCGCTCGATCGCATCGGCCGGGCGCTGGTCGACGAGTTCGCGGTAGCCGACATCAAGCCGATCCGGTGTCGATTCGACGGTGATCGCCGGTTGCGCAGCCTGGGCGAACATCAGGCTGGCGAGGATCAGCGTTGCAGGCATCGGTCGGTCTCCCAAATGTCGATCTTTTCTGATGGCAGGATACCTCGTTCCAGCCTTGGCGCAACAAAACTGTAACATTGTCACAAAACTGAAATGATGCCGCAGGCGCTGCCGGTCACAGTATTGTCGTAATACAGTCACGCAATTCGTCACATTCCCGCAGTCAAACTGTCACCGCGCGCGCCTAGTGCGGGGCCGTCGGGGTCGAATCGAATCCCCGAAGGCCACTTCAAGGGGACTAAACGTGACGAATTTCCACGGCATGCTTCTGCTCGGCGCAAGCGCGCTGGTTCTGACCGGCTGCGGCGCGGGCGACGTTGCTTCGCCGGGTACCGGCGGCAACGTGACGATCAACAACCCCGCCGCACCGGCCCCCACTCCCACACCGGCGCCAACTTCCTCGACTGTCACCGCGGCCGCCGGTTGTCCGACGATCGCCGACCCGCAGGGACTTACCGACGGAGGGACCATCAGCGGTCCGACCGGCAGCTATCGCGTCTGCCGCCTCCCCTCGCTGATCCGCAGTTCGATCACCCTGCCCAAGATTACGGGGCTGGTCTACGAGATGAACGGACGGGTCAATGTCGGCTGCGACGGCGGCTTCAGTGCTCCGACGGCAGGCGCCCCCTTCACTTCGACGACGATCGGCTGCACCACGCCGCTGACCGCAGACACCAACGTCACCCTGACGATCGCACCCGGTGCGATCCTCTTTGGCGGAACCGGACAATCATGGCTGGCGGTCAATCGCGGCAACCGCATCAGCGCGGTCGGCAACGCCAGCCAGCCGATCATCTTCACCAGCCGCGACAATATTCTCGGGCTCAACGACGACACCAGCCAGGGTCAGTGGGGCGGCGTGGTGCTGATGGGTCGCGGCATTGTGACCGACTGCCGCGTGGGCACCGTCGCCTCACAAACCTGCGAGCGCGACACCGAAGGCGCGGCCGACCTTGCGCGCTTCGGGGGCCGCGACAACGCCTATAATGCCGGCCGGATGAGCTTCGTCCAGATCCGCTATTCGGGGTTTGTACTTGGCGCCAACAGCGAACTTCAGGGGCTGACGACCGAGGGCGTCGGCACCGGCACCGTGCTCGATCACATTCAATCGCACAACAGCTCGGACGATGGCGTGGAGATGTTCGGCGGAGCGATCAACATGACCCACTTCATCGCCAGCGGCGCGGATGACGACAGCCTCGACGTCGATACCGGCGCGCAAGCCAACTTGCAGTACGTCATGCTGCTGCCGCGGCCCGGTCGGGGCGATGGCCTGATGGAGATCGACAGCAACGGAAACGAAGCCGATACCCCGCGGACCAAGCTGAATCTCGTCAATTTCGTCGCGGTCCAGCGTCAGACCAGCTCGGACAACGAGGCGAACGCCCAGGCGGCAATCTTCCTTCGTGGAAATTCGGACAACACCTTCGCCAACGGGGTAATCGTCGCGCCGAGCAACGAGTGCATCCGGATGAACGGGTCGGGAACCACCCCGGCGACGCTTGCCGCGCGGTCGGTGGTGCTCCAGTGCAATGCGACCAAGTTCCTCGGCTCGGGCAGCTTCAACGCCACGCAGGTTGCCGGGTTCTTCGGCTCGGGCTCGAATAACAACAACGACGCCTTCACCAATTCGCTGACGGGCACCGGGCTCTATTTCAACGGCGCCAACGAGAACGCGGTCACCGCGTTCGACGCCAACTCGCTGTCCTCGTTCTTCCAGGTCCCAAGCCCCAACCGGATCGGAGCCGCGTGGACCGAAAACAACCAGTGGTACGTGGGCTGGACCTGCAACAGCGCGACCGCAAACTTCGGGTCCGGCTCGAGCGCCTGCGCTTCGCTGCCGACAACCTGATCGGCCGCCACGCGAACCCGGCGGGGGCGGTCGTGCCAACGGCTGCCCCCGGTCTTGCATCCGTATCCCGAAGGAAACTGCCGATGTCACTGCCGTCGCGGCTTGCCGGCGCCCTCCTGCTCACCAGCGCGCTGTGCGCGCCGGGGCTGGCGCTCGCCCAATCCGATCCCGCCAGCGCCCCCGATGCGCCGCCCTCGGGCGAAACCGTCGCGGAACCGCCCGTCGAGGAACCAGCACCTGAAGAGGAAGTCGAGATTTCGATTCCGGGCGGCGGCGGCAACGAAATCGTCGTCACCGGCGCGCGCAACCGCAACCTCGCCAAGTCCTCGGACCAGGTGGTCTCGGTGCTTTCCAGCGCCGAGATCGCGCGGACCGGCGAAGGCAACATCGCCGGCGCGCTCGGCCGGGTCACCGGCCTCAGCCTGGTCGGCAGCGGGCTTGTCTATGTCCGCGGGCTGGGCGACCGCTACAGCCTGGCGCTGCTCAACGGCTCGCCGCTACCCAGCCCCGAACCGCTTCGCCGGGTCGTGCCGCTCGATCTGTTCCCCACCGGGGTCATCGCCTCGTCGCTCGTCCAGAAGAGCTATTCGGTCAACTATCCGGGCGAATTCGGCGGCGGCGTCATCAACCTGACCACCAAGGCGGTGCCGCGCGATCCGTTCCTGACCTTCGGCGCGGGCGTCGGCTACGACAGCGAGACGACGGGCCAACTCGGCTACACCTATTACGGCAGCAAGAGCGACAACACCGGGTTCGACAACGGCGCCCGCGACGTTCCGCCCGCGCTCCAGGCGTTCTTCGACAGCGGCGCGCGGATCAGCGACGGCACCGTGAACACGCAGGCGATCGCCGGGCAGCTCGTCAACGGCCGCAACGGCGTGCTCCAGAAGCTCGGCAACATGCCACCGAACTTTTCCGCCTCCATGTCGGGCGGCAAGGCCTACCCGCTCGGCGAAGGCGAGCTCGGGGTGATCGTTGCCGCAGGCTACAGCAACAAGTACCTGACCCGCGAGGCGCGCCAGCAGACCTCGCTCAGCGCCGATCTCTCGACGCTCGAGAGCGATTTCGTCCAGGTCAACACCGACCAGCGGATCGTGGTCAACGGGCTGTTCGGGCTCGGCTACGAGATCGGCGACAGCAAGGTACGTTGGACCAACCTCTACATCCGCGACACCATCAAGCAATCGCGGCTTGCGCTGGGCAACCGCCAGGGCACCAACGTCGATTTCCTCCAGCAGAAGACCGCGTGGTACGAACGTCAGCTCATCGACACGCAAGTGGTGGGCGAATTCAAGCTCGCGCCGGGCGTCAACCTCGACCTTCGGGCCGGTTACGCCAACTCGCAGCGCGAGGCGCCCGACGAGCTGACTTTCGAGTACGTCCGCACCAATTCCGCCGCTGATCCGTTCGGCCAGCTGTTCGTCAACCGCCTCAACAACGGCAACGGCGGCGACGCTGGGATTACGTTCTCGGATCTGAACGAGGATCTGGTCTCGGGCGGGGCCGATCTTTCGTACCTTTTGACCGATACGATCACCGCCACGCTGGGTGCGGCCTATTCGGACACCCGGCGCGACAGCTCGCGGCGCGATTTCCTGTTCCTCGCCCCCAACAACTTCCCCACCGGGGTCGGGCTGTTCCGCCCCGACCTGCTGCTCCAGCCCGGAATCATCGACGCGTTCGGCATCGGACTGATCGAGACCGACGAGGGCAACCCCTCGTTTACCGCGCGGCTGCGCAACTACGCCGGCTATCTCAAGGCCAACTGGCAGGCGACCGACGAGATCAGCCTCGATGCAGGTGTGCGCTATGAGAAGGCGACGCAGACGGTCGATCCGGTCCAGATTTTCAATGTGCCCGGCGCGGGCACCGCGGGAACCCGGCTGAAGAACGACTACTGGCTACCCGCCGCGACGCTCACCTGGCAGCTCGCGCCCGACATGCAGGTCCGCCTCAGCGGGTCGAAGACGATTGCCCGGCCGCAGTTCCGCGAGCTGATAAACCAGCCCTACTTCGACCCCGACAGCAACCGCCCCTATCGAGGCAACCCGCTGCTGGTCGACAGCCGCCTGACCAACGCCGAAGCGCGCTACGAATGGTATTTCGCGCCCGAACAGCGGTTCTCGATCGCCGGCTTCTACAAGCGGATTACCCGCCCGATCGAGGCGTTCATTGCCGGATCGGACCTGACCACCTCGTTCGCCAACGCCCCGCGCGCGCAACTCTATGGCGCCGAGATCGAGGCGCAGAAGTACTTCGATGTGTCCTCGTTCGGCGGCGACACCAGTTGGTTCGCCAACCGCCGGTTCGTGACGATCGCCAACTACACTTACACCAAGTCCAAGCTGATGGTCGGCCCGAACGATTCCACGACGGTCTTCGGCGCTGCCTCGACCATCGCCAGCGACTATTTCCAGGACGGCGCGCCGCTGACCGGGCAATCGGACCACATCGCCAACCTCCAGTTCGGGTTCGAGAACACCGAACGCCTGTCGCAGCAGACGCTGCTGCTCAGCTATTCGAGCAAGCGGGTCACCAGTCGCGGCCTCAACGGTTCGCCGCCGCAGCCCGACGTGATCGAGAAGCCGGGCCTGCGGATCGACTTTGTCGCCCGCGAGGCGATGGATTTCCTCGGCCAGGAGATCGAGCTGAAGTTCGAAGCCCGCAACATCACCGCACGCAAGCACGAAGAATTCCAGCAGTCGGGTGCGAACCGGATCGATATCAATAGCTACAACCTTGGCCGTACCCTGACGCTGTCCGCTTCGGTTACCTTCTGAAGCGGAGCGCAGCGGCTCAGGGGCGGTCGAAAACGTAGCCGAGCGAGCGGACGGTGCGCAGCGGCTCTCCCGCACCCGCCACGCGTAGTGCCCGGCGCAAACGCCCGATCCATACATCGACCGTCCGCTCGTCGATCGCCGGCTCCTGCTTGCCGAGCGCAGCGATGAGTTGCGAGCGCGTGAAGACCCGCCCCGAATGCTCGACGAAATAGCGCAGCAGCCTGAACTCGTTGGGCATCAGCGGGATCGGTTTGCCCCGCCAGCGCGCCTGGAACGCAGCGACCTCGATCGCCAGGTCGCCCACCGTCAACGACCGCTCCTCGCCACCCGCGATGTCACGCCCCGGGCGTGTCGCCAAGATCCGGTCGAGAATTGCAGTGCGGCTGAGCGAGCCGACGATGTAATCGTCCGCGCCGGCGCGCAGCGCGCGGCGGCGGGCGTCGCTGTCGTCGTCGTCGAGCACCATCGTGACGTGGGCCTGCGCGGTCAGCGGATCGCAGCGCAGCCGGCGACATGCCTCGATCCCCGGCATGTCGGGCAGCAGCCAGTCGATAAACGCCCAGACCGGCCCCTCGAACAGCGGCAACGGTCCGGCGCGCGACCAGGGGTGAAGAACGATGTCCAGATCGCCGTGGCGGAACGGCTCGAAGCCGCCGTCAGGTTCGCTGGTCAGGAGCACCGTGATCCGCCGCATCATGCAAGCCTCGATTTCGAAACCCTGTTGGCAACGCGATGTGACGTCTTGGTGACGTTCCGGCGAACCTTATGCGACAACGATGGGGTACCGCACAGGTCGCGAGTGATGGCCAGCATAACCGGCGCGCCGAACCTGCGGTAAAACGCGATTCGTGCCATCGGCCGGGACCGGTGAACGGAGGACGAAAATGGGTCTGACCTTTCTTTGTCTCGCCATTGCGATCCACGGCGACACTCTGCGCTGCGCCAACAATCCCGGCGGCAACGACGTGGTGCAATTGGCCGAAATCGAAGTGTCCGAGCCGGTCGGAGGGGCTGCCGTGACGAGCGTCCAACTCAAGCACCTCGTTCCCGGCCGGGTCACGTGTCGGCAGGTCGATGCCAATCCACGCGCCGCCGGGTTCCAGGGCCTCACCGCTGAGGGACGAATGGTCGCGCGCTGCTCTACCCAGGGACACGATCTTTCGGCCATGCTGCTCGCCGAACGTGGCCCGCAACTCCGCGACAAGCCCCGCACCCGCGGACTGTGGAGCCGCCGTGTCGAAATGACGAAAGCCTGGTTGATCGCTGCAAAGTGAGCCTGCCTCGCGTTGAGGCGCAAGGACATCACCGTCGAACAAGCCTTCTTGCGGTGGCCGCACCCTAAATGTGCAGCAAGTATGCCAATCGGGGTTGGCAACACTGATCGGCCCGAAGGCCAATCCACGCCGCTTGCCCCCTCGCCGCCCAGCCACTACATGGCGCGCCAACCCCGCATTACCGCCAGACCCTGACAGGACGCACCCCCATGGCCGCCCAGTACGCCTACGTCATGAAGAACATGACCAAGACCTTCCCCGGCGCGCCCAAGCCGGTGCTCAAGGACATCAGCCTTCAGTTCTACCAGGGTGCCAAGATCGGCATCGTCGGCCCCAACGGCGCGGGCAAATCCACGCTGATCAAGATCATGGCCGGGATCGACACCGACTACACCGGCGAGGCGTGGCCGGGCGAATACATCACGGTCGGCTATCTCGAGCAGGAGCCCCAGCTCGACGAGAGCAAGACCGTGCTCGAAAACGTCAAGGACGGCGCGCGCGAGACCGCAAACCTGGTCGAGCGGTTCAACCAGATCGGCATCGAGATGGGCGAGGACGGCGCGGACTTCGACGCGCTGGGCGCCGAAATGGGCGAGCTTCAGGAAAAGATCGATGCGGTCGACGGGTGGACGCTCGACAACCAGCTCGAGATAGCGATGGAAGCGCTGCGCTGCCCGCCGGGCGACTGGGCGGTGACCAACCTCTCGGGCGGCGAAAAGCGCCGCATCGCGCTGACCCGACTGCTGATCCAGAAGCCGGGCATCCTCTTGCTCGACGAGCCGACCAACCACCTCGATGCAGAATCTGTCGAGTGGCTTGAGAACCATCTCAAGGAATATGCCGGCGCGGTGCTGATGATTACCCACGACCGCTATTTCCTCGACAACGTGGTCGGCTGGATCCTCGAACTCGATCGCGGCAAGTACTTCCCTTACGAGGGAAACTATTCGACCTACCTCGAAAAGAAATCCAAGCGGCTCGATCAGGAAAGCCGCGAGGACGAGGGTCGCCAGAAGGCGATCAAGGACGAACTCGAGTGGATCCGCGCGGGCACCAAGGGCCGCCAGACCAAGAGCAAGGCGCGGATCAAGGCGTTCGACCAGCTCGTCGAGAACAGCGAGAAGCGGATCATCAACAAGGCCCAGATCGTCATCCAGGTGCCGGAGCGGCTGGGCGGCAAGGTGATCGAGGCCAAGAACCTGTCCAAGGCCTATGGCGACAAATTGCTGTTCGAGAACCTCTCGTTCCTGCTCCCCCCGGGCGGGATCGTCGGGATCATCGGCCCCAACGGCGCGGGCAAATCAACGCTGTTCAAATTACTGACCGGGCAGGAGCAGCCCGACGAGGGCGAGATCGCGATCGGCGAAACCGTGCGCCTGGGCTACGTCGACCAGAGCCGCGATGCGCTGAACCCCAAGCACAACGTGTGGGAGGAAGTCTCGGGCGGGCACGACTACATGACCGTCAACAAACAGGAAATGAGCACCCGCGCCTATGTCGGGGCGTTCAACTTCAAGGGCCAGGACCAGCAGAAGAAGGTCGGCCAGCTATCGGGCGGCGAACGCAACCGCGTCCATATCGCCAAGATGCTCAAGAACGGCGGCAACGTCCTGCTGCTCGACGAACCGACCAACGACCTCGACGTCGAAACCCTGCGCGCGCTGGAAGACGCAATCGAGAACTTCGCCGGCTGCGCGGTGGTAATCTCGCACGATCGCTTCTTCCTCGATCGGCTGGCGACGCACATCCTGGCTTTCGAGGGCGATAGCCACGTCGAATGGATCGAGGGGAATTTCGAGGCTTACGAGGAGGACAAGCGCCGGCGGCTGGGCGATGCGGCGGATCGGCCGACAAGGTTGTCGTACAAGAAGCTGACCCGGTGATGCGGCGCACGCGAGCCTGAACAAAAGGCCCCGCGCCCGGTTCACCCTCGCGACAGCCCGCCGGGCGTAGCTCCCGATTCGGGTCGCCGCTTCTTTGCGGCGATATTGGATCGGAAGGTAGCCGCGATGGCTCGAGTTTCTCTCTTCCAGTCGGCGGCGCTGGCGGTTCTTGCGGCGGTGGGCACGATGACCTTCCCGGCGCAGGCGCAGGAGGCCACGGTCGATGCGCAAATAGTTCTCTCCGCTGCCGACGATCAGGATCGCGGCGACAGCAGTCGTCGTGGCGGAAGCTGGCGCGACCGCGACGCGGGCGCCTCGGGTGTCCAGCCTGCGCCAGAGCGCATCTATCGCGGCGAGATTCGCGGCCACGGCGGCGAGCATCGCGCCGAGGCGCGCGCCGAGCGCCAGCAGCGCCGCGCCGAACGCGCGCAAGCTCCACCGCAGCAATCGGCGCCCGAGGGCGGCTGGCGCTCGCAGCGCGCCCCCGATGGCCAGCGCTATGGCCGCAACTGGGATAACAACGGCACAGTAAACCGCCCTGCTCCGGCCTTTCGCGGCGCCACTCCACACGTGCCCGAGCGCGGCACTGCCGAAACGCGGCAACGCCACGGCGAGATGCACGACCGCGGGGAATGGGCGACCCAGCGCAACCGCACCTACAGCAATCCCAATCGCAATGGCGCGTACAGTGATCGTGGCGGCGATCGCACGGCACACGACTGGCGCAACCGCCAGATCGACCCCACCGGCACCTATCGCAGCGGCTATCGCGACGGCCAGGACCAGCACCACGCCTATCGCAGCGGCTTCAAAAACGCCCACCGCGACAATCGCCGGTGGGATCGCCATGACTGGCGCCGCGACACCCGCTACAACTGGTCCGGATATCGCAATCAGCACCGCGACATCTTTCGCGCCGGACGCTATTATTCTCCGTACAGCAACTATCGCTACAGCCAGCTAAGTATCGGGTTTTTCCTCGATAGCGGGTTTTACGGCAATCGTTACTGGATCAACGATCCGTGGCAGTATCGGCTCCCACAGGTTTACGGACCTTATCGCTGGGTTCGCTATTATGATGACGTGCTTCTGGTCGATATCTACAGCGGCGAGGTTGTCGACGTGATCCACAACTTCTTCTGGTAGGCGACGCGTTACCCTAGGCCGTCCCCCGAATGCCCATGCCGGAGTGGACCGGCCGGAACCCCCGCCCCGCAAGGGACGGGGGTTCCACCGTTTTTTGGGCAAGCTCCAACTCTTGTCACGTCTGCCGGGCTGCGCCATGAGCGCGATGCGATGAGCAAGCCGGCCGCCAGGATCGAACACCCCGACATGGAAGCTCTCGCACTGATCGGGGCAAACGTGCGGGCGCGGGTGGAGGCGGACGACTCGATCTTCCGCTTCCCTACCGAGGCCGCCGAAATCTTCGCAGTCGCCAATTTCTTCACTCCTGCCGAGTGCACCCGGCTGCGCGGGCTGGTCGATGCAACTGCCGAGCCTTCCCGGCTGTTCGAGAGTACGTACGAGAGCGGCTTCCGCACCTCGTATTCGGGCAACCTCAGCCGTGCCGATCCGTTCATCCGGATGATCGAGCGGCGCATCGACGACCTGCTGGGGCTGCCGTCCGAAAACGCCGAGACCGTTCAGGGCCAGCGCTACATGCCCGGCCAGGAGTTC
Organism: Novosphingobium sp.; assembly: GCA_030697365.1. GTDB lineage: Bacteria > Pseudomonadota > Alphaproteobacteria > Sphingomonadales > Sphingomonadaceae > Novosphingobium. The sequence continues at coordinate 11,086 of JAUYQH010000143.1, forward strand.
AAGGCGCACCAGGACTACTTCCACACCAGCCAGCCCTACTGGGACGACGTGCGCCGGCGCGGTGGGCAACGCAGTTGGACCGCGATGGCGTTTCTCAACCAGGTTGAAGAAGGCGGTGCGACGGACTTCCCCAAGCTCGACCTCAGCATCCCGCCCCAAACTGGCGCCCTGTTGTTCTGGAACAATATGAACCCGGATGGCTCCCCCAACCCGAACACGCTCCACGCCGGTCGACCGGTGGTCAGAGGGACCAAGTACATCATCACGAAGTGGTATCGGGCGCGCAAATGGGCTTAGTCTTCGGGGCGAAGCCTCTTGTCGCGCCGCTCGCCGGGGTATTCCTCGCGCTGGCCGCATCCGCCTGCGCCACCGCTTCGCTCCCGGCGAAAACATTGGTCGGCACGGTGGCAAACGCGGATTCGCGCAGCCTCGCCGAGCTCTTCGCCGCCGATGCCTCGGCCGAGAAAAGGCTCTCGCCGCTTAGCGCGGTCGCCCGCGGCGATACGTCCCCGCCTGCCGACTTCGCGCTGACTTATACCGACGAGTTGCTCCAGCACCGCCGCGCCGCGCTGGCCGACAACCAGCGCCGGCTGGCGGCGATCGATCGGGAAGGGCTGTCGGCCGACCAACGCATTTCTTACGACGTGTTCGCTTTCGAGAAGAAGCTCGATGCGCAGGCGCTTTCCCCCGAACTGGCGTCGATCGTCGCGGCGCTGCCGATGAATCACTTCTACGGGCTGCACAAGGATTACCCCGATTTCGTGTCGGGCCAGGGCGGCGCGCCGTTCACGACCGTGGGACAGTATGAGGAGAACCTCGGGCGCACGCGGCTGCTGCCCAAGATCTTCGACACCGCGATCCTGCGCTTCCGCCAGGGCATGGCCGACGGAGTGGTCGCTTCGCAACTGACGACCCGCAACATGATCGCGCAAATCGATGCGCTGCTCGCGCAGAAGGTTGCCGAAACCCCTTTTGCCGGCCCGACCCGCACCTTCCCGAAGACCTTCGACACAGCGACCCGGCGGCGTCTGACGGCGGCCTACACGGGCGTGATCAGGGCCGAGCTGTTCCCGGCCTATCGCAAGCTGCGCGCATTCCTCAACGACGAGTACCTGCCCGTGGCCCGCGCGGAAGTCGGCCTTTCGGCGATGAAGGGCGGTGATGCGCTGTATCGATTTGCGGTGCGTAGCCAGACCGGGACCGATCTGGCGCCCGAGGCGATCCACAACCTCGGGTTGTCCGAAGTCGCACGGATCAGGGGCGAGATGGAGAAGGTCAAAGTCCAGCTCGGTTTCGCCGGCCCCCTCAAGGACTTCTTCAACGAGATCCGCACCAACCCGAAGTATCACCCGACCACCCGCGCGCAACTGAGCACGGGGTTCGCCGAAGCCGCTCGCAAGGTCGATGCGCTCATCCCGCGCTACTTTTCGACCATACCCAAGGCCAAGCTCGAAATCCGGCCCTATCCGGCCCACTCCGAGAAGTTCGAGGCGGGGGGCAGCTATGAGAGCGGTGCGCCCGATGGCAGTCGCCCGGGGGTGTTCTATTTCAACGCCTACGACCTGCCCGGCCGCTTCCTCACCGGGATCACCACGCTTTATCTCCACGAGGGCGCACCGGGGCATCATTTCCAGATCAGTCTGGCGCAGGAGAACCAGAGCCTGCCCGATTTTCAGCGGTTCGGCGGCAACACCGCGTTCGTCGAAGGCTGGGCGCTCTATGCCGAAACGCTCGGCTATGAGATGGGCTTGTATCAGGACCCGCAGCAGCACTGGGGCACGCTGGACGACGAGATGCTGCGCGCGATGCGGCTGGTGGTCGATACCGGGCTGCACACCAAGGGCTGGAGCCGCGATCAGGCGATCGATTACATGCTCGGCAATTCGGGTATGGGCCGAACCGACGCCACCGCCGAAGTCGAGCGCTACATCGCCATCCCCGGGCAGGCGCTGGCCTACAAGATCGGCTCATTGACCATCCAGCGCCTGCGCCGCCAGGCCGAAAAGGAGCTTGGCGGCAGATTCGACGTGCGCGCTTTCCACGAACAGGTACTCGGCTCCGGCGCGCTTCCGATGGCGGTGCTCGAAGCCAAGATCGAGCGCTGGATTGCGGCGCAGAAGCGCTCCTAACCCTTCGGCAGGTGCAGTTGCACCGCCTCGGCCTCGAGCGCCTGCTCGACCGCGGCTTCGGTGACCAGCGCGGCTTCCATGACGCTGCCCTGCATCTGGCCAAGCTTGTTGAAAATGCGGTCGATCTTGCGGTGGAGCCGCAGAATCTCGAGCTGGGTGCGCAAGTTGACCTCGTAGTCGTGGCGCGCGGTCACCCGATCCTTTCGCGAGGCGCGGTTCTGGCTCATCATGATGATCGGCGCCTGGAGCGCGGCGAGCGTCGAGAGCATCAGGTTGAGGAAGATGAACGGGTATTCGTCCCACGCCCCCACCACCGCGCGCAGCGGTCCGTTGAGCAGCATCCACCCGGCGAGCACCAGCCCGAACGCGATGATGAAGCCCCAGCTGCCGCCCACCGCCGCGACCCTGTCGGCCAGCGCGTCGCCAAAGCTGACATGGATCCGCGCTTCCTCGTCGGCATCCATGGAAATCAGTTCCCCCGAGCTGATCCGCTGGAGCACGCGTTGCTCTTCATCGTCGAGGTCGCACAACGGACGGCCGAGCAGTTCCTCGGCAAGCTCTTCAGGGCTGCGTTCTGCCTTCATGCGTCCTCGCGGGTTGCGTCGAGCGCCTCCGCGATCAGGCGGCGGGTGTTGGCCACGCCGTAGAGCGCGATGAAGCTGCCCATGCGCGGCCCCTGGCTGGAGCCGAGCAACGTTTCGTACAGCGCCCGGAACCAGTCACGCAGGTTTTCGATCGCGAACGCCGGATCCTTGCCGATGTCGTAGACCAATGTCTGGAGGTCCTCGGCCGAGGCCTCCTCGCCCGCCGTCGCCAGCCCGGCATCGAGCGTGCGCAACGCCGCCGCCTCGTTCGCCAGCGGCGCGCGGCGAATCAGGCCGGGCGCGAGATGGTCGCGGCTGAAGGCGAGCGCCTTGCCGACCAACTGGTCGAGCGCCGGGTGCGCCTCCGGATCGGCATTCTCGACATAGTTGGCGAGGTACGACCAAACCTGATCGCGCGTCGCCGCCGCGCCGAGCACACCGACCAGGTTGAGCAGCAGGCCATACGTCACCGGCAGCGCATCGGCCTCGCCCCGCCCTTGGGTCAGGTGCCAGACCGGGTTGCCGAGTTGTTGTTCGATCGGCTGCGCGGGGAGCTTTTCGGCAAACTGCCAGTAATCGTCCACCGCGCGCGGGATCACGCCCGGATGGAGCGACTTGGCGCTCTTGGGCTCGCGATAGAGGTACAGCCCCAGGCTGTCCTCGCTGCCATAAGTCAGCCATTGCTCGATCGTCAGCCCGTTGCCCTTGGACTTGGAGATCTTCTCGCCGTTCTCGTCGAGGAACAGCTCGTAGATCAGCCCCTCGGGCTTGCGGCCGCCCAGCACCGCGGCGATCCGGCCCGACTGGACCCCGCTGTCGGTCAGGTCCTTGCCGTACATCTCGTAATCGACCCCCAGCGCCAGCCAGCGCATCGCCCAGTCGACCTTCCACTGGAGTTTCGACATCCCGCCGAGGATCGACTGCTCCACCGTCCGGCCCTCGTCCTCGAAGCGGACGATCCCGGTTTCGGCGTGGACCACCTGGACCGGTGTCTGGAGAACAATTCCGCTCTTCGCGCTGATCGGCAGCACCGGCGAATAAGTCGCCGCGCGTTCGGCGCGCAGCGTCGGCAGCATCACCGCCATGATCGCGTCGAAATGGCGCAGCACGTTGCGCAACGCATCGTCGAACGCGCCCGAATTGTAGTTCTCGCTGGCCGAGACGAATTCGTAGTCGAAGCCGAAGCGATCGAGGAATTCGCGCAGCATCGCGTTGTTGTGGTGCGCGAAGCTCTCGAACTTGCCGAACGGATCGGGAATCCGGCTGAGCGGCTGGCCGAGATGCCCGCGCAGCATATCCGCGCCCGGAATGTTGTCGGGGACCTTGCGCAGCCCGTCCATGTCGTCGCTGAACGCGATCAACCGGGTGGGCGCGCCGCCTGACAGCACCTCGTAGGCACGGCGGACCAGCGTGGTGCGCAGTACTTCCTGAAACGTGCCGATATGCGGCAGCCCGCTGGGGCCATACCCGGTCTCGAACACCACGGGTTCGCCGCCAGGCTTCCCCTGCGGAAACCGCTTGAGCAGCTTGCGCGCCTCCTCGAACGGCCAGGCCTTGGAAACTTGTGCGGCGGCGATCAGGGCAGGGTCGAATGTCATGCCGCCCCCGGACCAAGCCGGGCGCGACAAGTCAAGTTGGGAAGCGCGGAGGTGTGGTCGGGTTCGCGGGGATTCCGCTCGGCCAGGCACCTCGAAATCCTATCGAGGGCGACACAAAGTTGCGGGGACGTAGGATCACTGATGGAGTTCGGGATCGGCATCGGACGATTATACGGAACGACGGTGCATGTAGGACAATGTTTTCTATACCCCCAGACCCGTCACCCCGCGCACGACGCAGGGTCCCGCTTTTCTTCAGGCGCAGAGGATGCCGCAAAGGCAGCGGGGCTCCGTGTCAAGCACGGGGCGACGACGGGGTTGGTTGGCGTCCGGAATGTCTGCTTGCGGGGGCAGCTACGACGGATGCGGCTTGATCCCGAAACACCATTCGTTCGGATCCCGGCCTCGCTCTTATTTGTAGGCGATCGCAGCGCTGCTTGGTCCGGCTAGATGCAGCACCTCACTGCGCGCAAAGCCAGCTTCGAGGCACCATGATTTGAAGTCCGCGCCCGTGTAGTCGAACGCTTCCCCGAACTCGATCAGCATGTTGAGCGACATCATCAGCCCGAAGGCATTCTCGCGTCGTCCATCGTCGATGAGCTGCTCGATCACAATGAATGCCCCACCAGGTGGAAGCGCATCGAAAGCTTTGGAGACGAGCATCTTCTTGGTGTCGAGATCCCAGTCATGCAGAATCATGCCCATGGTGATGACGTCGGCTTTGGGCAGGGGATCGCGAAAAAAATCGATGACTGCAGTGCCGACCCGATCAGACAAACCCGCAGCGGCAATTTTCTTCCCTGCTATCGGCTCGACGGCGGCCAGGTCGGCACTTGTGCAGCGCATGTGCGGATGCGCGCGTGCAACCATGATCGAAAGAATGCCCTCAGCACCGCCTACGTCGCAAAGGGTCGCATAGGGCGCGAAATCGAACTTCGCCGCGAGCGCCTGAAAATTCCCGGCCGAGATGCTGCTCATCGCAGCCATGAATTGCTCCAGCCGCTCCGGGTCAGCATAGAGCTGATCGAACATTGGCGCACCGCCATCCTTGGTTTCGTTCTGCGGTTTGCCGGTTTTCAATGCAGTGCCAAGGTCGGTCCAGAAGGGGTAGAGACGGTCGTGGCTCATCTCCAGGAAGCCGCCGACATACGTCTTGCTTGCCTTGTCCAAAAAGGCGGAAGCCTCCTCAGAGTTGCTGTAAACGGCCTGCGGACCGTCTCCCTTGCGATCCAGTATGCCCAGCGCGACCAGCGCATCGAAGAAGTCGGGATTCGCGCGCGGTGACAGACCCAGTACGGTACGAAGCCGCTCGCCGGTCATGTCGCCGTCGCCAAGGACGGTAAACAGGCCGAACTTGACCGCCGTCTGTAATGTTCGCGCTGGCCAATGACCCATACCGATCTGAATGATCCGCTCAGGTGTAAGCACGATCAAGCCCTCCGTGTACTCCCGCAGACTTGTACGCGGATAGCGACGACAGCCAAAGCGTTGCTTTGGAGGTTTGGCGGCGTCCGCTTTCTGGATGATCGGCAGCAGCCTCAGCTGTCCGTTGTTGCTCGAAGCCCCGGATCGCCGGCACCCGCCAGCGCCAAGCAATGACTCGAGCAGCGTTATCCTGCATTCCAGCGTGTCTGCCGCCCATCCCGGCGCGAAAACGAAACCTTTGATCTTCCGATGCGTTAATCGCTTCCCCAGGATATCGGGCACAGAATATCGGGCGGCGTGCTTTGCGTCCCCGTACTTCTAGAGGATTTGGATATGCGCACGACACTTATCGCCCTCGCCACCGTGTTGGCGCTGGCCGCCACTCCGGCGCTTTCCCAGGGCCGAGGCGGCGGGGCTGGCGGCGGTGGCGGCATGGGCGGGGGAATGGGCGCAGGCCCGCCGATCAGCCCGCCGGGACGCAGCGACATCGGCGATCGTGGCGCTTCCAGCGCGGCCGGCGGCATTGCCGCGCAGCGTGGCGCGTTCGGTCGCGACTTCGCCGCCGACCGCCGCATGACCCCGGTCGAACGCCAAATGATGGTCCAGGAGCGGCGCTCGGTGGCGCTGCAATATGCTCAGGCTGCCCGCGCCGGACGGCCGCTTCCGCGCAACGCCGACCGCGACATCCGCACCGCGCTGAGCAGCGACATCAACGCATGGCGCGACGAGTTCAAGGTCGGCCGTGCGGAATGGCAGTCGATGCGCGACCAGTGGATCGCCGATCGTAAATCGCTGACCCCCGCCCAATGGGCGCAGCGCCGGGCTGACTGGTTCGCCACGCGCGACGCCTGGATCGCCGCCAACCGGGCGCGCGTGCAGGACCGCGACTGAGAGTGGACAAGCGGAGCGGGGCCTGCGGTCCGGCTCCGCTTCAATGCCGCGCGAACACCCGTCCGCTGGCCTTGTCGAACAGAACCGTGACGTAAGGCTCGGTCCTTCCGCCCTGCTCCATCCCCGGCGAGCCCAGCGGCATTCCCGGCACCGCCAGCCCGATCCCCTTGGGCCGTTCCACCAACAGCCGGCGGATATCGGCGGCGGGGACGTGGCCTTCGATGACGTAGCCGCCGATCGTCGCGGTGTGGCAGCCGCGCAGCTGTTCGGGGACGCCGAGCTGCGCCGAGCGCGCGGGCTGATCGGGGGTGTCGGTGACGCTGACGGTAAACCCCTCGCGGCGCAAGTGCTCGACCCACTCGGTGCAGCACCCGCAGTTGGGGTCCTTGATCACCGCGATCGTGGCGGCGGTCGCCTGGCCGCACGCGGCGAGGCCCAAAGTCGCAGCCAGCACCAGAAAAACACGCTTCATTCGACCACCCTCCCCCGCGCCATCACGAACTCGACCCGCTTAAGCACCGTCATATCCGCCAGCGGATCGCCGGTCACCGCGATCAGATCAGCGCTCTTGCCCTGTTCGATCGAGCCGATCTCGTTCGTCAGCCCGAGCAGATCGGCGGCGTTGGTCGTTGCGGCAACCAGCGCGCTCGTGGGCGTCATTCCGTTGGCGACCATCAGCTCGAACTCGTCGGCGTTGCGGCCGTGCTTGCTGACCCCGGCGTCGGTGCCGAAGGCGATCCGCACCCCGCGCGGGACCAATGTGCGCAGGCTCTGCCCGGTGATCTCGATCCGCCATTTGATCTTTTCGAGCACGTCGGGCGCATAGGCGTTGGGGTTGGCCGCCAACCGCTCCTTGTAGCCGTTCACGGTCGACAGCGTCGGCACGTAATACGTCTTCGCCTTGGCCCACTGGTTGACCAGTTCGGAGGTGAGGATCGTGCCGTGCTCGATCGAATCCGCGCCGGCGGCGATGGCCAGCGCGATCCCGTCCGCCCCGTGGGCGTGGACCGCGACTTTCTTGCCGAACATGTGCGCGGTCTCGACGATCGCCTTGGCCTCGTCATCGAACATCTGCCGCCCCAGCCCCGCGCCGATCCGACTGTTGACCCCGCCGGTCGAGGCGAACTTGATCACGTCCGCCCCGCGCGCGATCTGGAGGCGGGTGGCGCGGCGGCAGTCTTCGGCGCCGTTGCAGGTGTTGCCCGCGCCGTCGAACATCGGGCGCAATTCGTCGCGATAGCCGAGGCTGCCGTCCATGTGGCCCGAAGTGCCCGAGATCGAGTTGCCCGCGTCGACGATCCGCGGCCCGATCGCCTTGCCCGCCGCCACCGCATCGCGCAGCGCCAGCGTCGCTCCGTCGCCATCGCCCAGGTTGCGGACGGTGGTGAAGCCGGCGCGCAGCGTCTTCAACCCGTTGACTTGCGCATTGAACGCCTGCGCCGCCGGGCTGAGGGTGATCTCTTCGAGCTGTCCGGCAATGCCCCCGGTATCGCTGGTCAGGTGGACATGGCTGTCGATAAGTCCGGGGAGAACCGTCTTGCCGGTCAGGTCGATCACCCGCGCATCGGCGCGGTCCGGGGCCACGATACCGTCGCGCACGGCAACGATCCGCCCGTTCTCGATCACGATCGTCGCGGGTCCCCGCACCGGCTTGCCCGGCCGGTCGATCAGGCGCCCGGCGTGGATCCAGGTTTGCGGCGGAGCGGCGGTTTGCGCCGCGAGCGGGGCGGCTAGAGCGAGCAGGACGAGACTGGCGGCGGATTTGGCGAGCATGGCGATCCCTTCGTGCGGTTGGTCCCCACACTAGGCAACGCGCGTCCGGGCGCAAGCAGGCTCAGTACAACGGCGCGGAATAGGCAGCGCGGGCCTGCTGGTCGAAGAACGTGAACCGGCCCGATGTCGCGCCCACTTCGAACAGCGCGAAGCCGCCGTCGATGTGGTTCGGGCCGCCGGGGTTCTTCGCCAGGTAGGCCTTCTCCTCGACCGGCCCCAACTCGCCGCAGTCCTCGGCCGGGCACGCGCCGGGCGGCTTGTGGCGTGACAGGACCTTCGACCCCGCACCCGAGCAAACATAGTGCATCGCGCCCTGCTGGATATGAAACAGGCAGTGGTCGTGGCCGTGGACCCACGCCTTGACCCGGTTGTCGCGGAGCAGCTTGTCGAGATCGACCAGACCGCGCTTGCCGCCGTGCGGACCGACCGACCAGACCGCGTGATGCCCGAACGCGAGCTTGAGCGGAGCGGCCGAGCCGCGCACCTTGCCGCCCATTTCGTCGATCTGGCGCGCCCGCATCGCGGCGTTCACATCGGCCCCGCGCAGCGAATGCGGCAGTTCCTCCTTGCCCTTCCACGCGACGGTATCGAAGAAGAACAGGTGAAGGTCGGGCCGCCCCGGCTTCTGCAGCGCCCGGTCCCACCACCGCGCGTCCATCGTCCAGCGCCCGCCCATCGCGCCGCGATCGATCTGGGCCTGCACCGAGCCGCCATAGTCGTGGTTGCCGAGCACCGCGTACCATGGCCCCAGCGCCGGGTCGTAGACGTTCTCGAAGCAGGTGTTCCAGCGGTGCTCGGTCTTCGAAGCGACCCCCCAGTTGTAGAAGTTGTCTCCGGTGCTGACGACGAATTCGCTGCCGCGTTCGCGCGCAACTCGCGCCATGGCGGCCGCGGTCTGGCGCTGGCCTTGCAGCCCGTCGCGGCCCCAGTCGCCGACCACCAGGAAACGCCACACGCCATCCTCGGCCGCCTGCGCCCGCACCAGCCCCGGCGCGAGCAGAACCAACGGCGCCGCGGCGATCACGTCGCGGCGGGAGAAAAGATCTGCTGCCATGCCCGCCCCCGGATTTGCCGGAGAGTGTGTCACCGTTGCGGAGCGCTGACAATTGCCCGGCGGCGGCTCGCGCGTTCGCCGGACTCCCGCAGGGAGTCCGGCGCGCGGCCGGAGTTAACGGTCCGCGATCAGTTCCACTGGCCGGTGCCAGTTCCGGCGCCGTTCTTGCCGTTGAAGGTGATCCCGCCGCGCTTTCCCGCGTACATGCCGCTGTGGCCAACCAGTCCGCCGACGCAGCCGGTGGCGGTGCGGTCCGTCGAGGTGAAGTTGCAACCCCAAATCGAACTGAACTTGCCCGTCGGCCCGCTCGAATCGCAGATCACATGGCTGTCGAAGATCTTGCCGTTGGGCGGCTGCGTCGTGCTGATGCAAGTGTAACTGTCGCTGGTCTTCTTGCCGTCGGCCCAGGTGACGCTGCTGCTCCCAGTCCACGAAGCGCCGGCTGCAAAACCACCATTGGGCATGGGCCCACCGACCGTGGTCGGCGCGCTGGCCGTGGACTGGAAAGTAAAGGACTGCGCCTGCGCCGGAGCGGACAGTACCAGCGCCACTGAAGCGATTACGATTGCAGAAACATATTTCATTTTCAGGCCCCTATCGTTTTCGAAAAGGTCAATCGAACACGCGTAGCCTCTCGGTTCGGCAAAGTTGCCGTCCAACAGACACTTGAGAGAAATCGAATGCCAACTGCCCTATCGAGTCGGCGGCCCTGTTCCAAATCTTACCTTTAATCAGCCGGCAACTGAACAGAAAAAAGAAAGCAGCCAAAAGCAAGTGCTTGTTAGGTGTTTTACACATAACTCGGCTAGCCAAATCGCTTTTGTTTACTTTTCGTTCCCAGTTCCGCAGAAGGCCACCGATGACTGCCCCCCTCGCCCTCCCCGCGCTCCACGCCAGCCACGGCGGGACCTGGCTGTGCGCGGCGGGCGGGACGACGCGCGGGCTGGCGAAGGGCGAGGCGATCGTCGTCGCGGCGGACACTCCGCTGCTGATGCTCAATGCCCCGCTGGTCGCCTCGCGGCTGGGCTACCCCGACCTGTCGGGGCTCGACCTGCTCGAGCTATTTGCGTTCATCCATCCGGCACGGTTCGTGGTCCCTACCGCCAAGGGGCTGGCGCACGCGCTGGGGTTGGACGAACCAGCGGACGACAGCGCCGTCCCCGCCTTTCTCCAGCGCGCCGCCGGGGCGTTGCTCGCCGCGTGCGGGGACTCTGCCTGGGCCGAGCGCGAGGGGGCGTGGAGCGGGCTTCAGTCGCTCGCGCGGCTGCGCTGGGCATGGGCCGGGCCGCTGGCGCAAGCGATTGCCAAACCCGAACGCGCCGAGCGATGGCTGTTCGCGCGGCTGCCCGAATGGGAGGAAGCCCCCGAACGCCCCCAGCCGGCGCAAATTTCACTGGGTAGCGAGGAGATCGAGGCCCGCCTCGCCCGGCTTCTAGGCAGCGACGCCGAGGAGCGCCCCGGCCAGCGCGATTACGCCCGCGCCGCCGCGCAGATGTTCGCCCCGCGCGGACGTGAACGGGTGCCCAACGTGCTGCTCGCGCAAGCGGGGACCGGAGTGGGCAAGACGCTCGGCTACCTTGCCCCAGCTTCGCTGTGGAGCGAGAAGGCGCAGGGCGGGGTGTGGGTTTCTACGTTCACCAAGGCGCTGCAACGCCAGCTGCGCCGCGAAAGCGCGCTCGCGTTCCCCCAAGGCGAGGCCGCCAAGCCGCGCGTGGTGGTTCGCAAGGGGCGCGAGAACTACTTGTGCCTGCTCAACCTCGAGGACGCTTTGCAAGGCGGGTTCGGGGGGCGCGCGGCGGTGCTGGCGCAACTCGTGGCGCGATGGGCCGCGTACAGCCGCGACGGTGACATGATCGGCGGCGACCTGCCCGGCTGGCTCGGCACCCTGTTCCGCCAGCGCGGGATCCGCGCGCTGACCGACCAGCGCGGCGAATGCGTCTATGCCGGGTGCCCGCACTACCGCAAATGCTTCATCGAGCGCAGCGTGCGCGCCAGCGCCGGGGCCGACCTGGTGATCGCCAACCACGCGCTGGTGATGGTCAACGCCGCGCGCTCGCGGGGCGACAGCCCCACCCGGCTGGTGTTCGACGAAGGCCACCACGTGTTCGACGCGGCGGATTCAACCTTTGCCGCCGCGCTCAGCGGGGCCGAGGCGATCGAGTTGCGCCGCTGGGTGATCGGGCCGGAAGGTGGCCGCTCGAAAGGCCGCCGCCGGGGCCTTGCCGCACGGCTCGCCGATCTCGCCAGCTATGACGAAGACGGCGCGCGCGCGATCGCCCAAGCGCGCGAGGCGGCCGACGCGCTGCCTAGCGAAGGCTGGCTCGCCCGGATCAACGAGAATGCGCCGTCAGGGCCGCTCGAAGCGCTGCTCGGCGCGGTGCGCGCGACCGTCTATGCGCGCGACGAAAGCGGCGGCAACGAGGCCGGCTACGGGCTGGAGACCGAGGCCGCACAGCTCGAAGGCGGGTTTGTCGAGATGGCGGGACAGGCGCAATCCGCACTCGAAGCCTTGCGCAGCCCACTGATCCGGCTTGGGCTGCGGCTCGAAGCATTGCTCGCCGAACCTCCCGACTGGCTCGACGCCAGCGGTCGCGCGCGGATCGAGGGTGCGCGCGGCAGCCTGGCGTGGCGTTGCGACCTTATCGCGGCGTGGACCGCGCTGCTCGCCCGGGTCGGCGGGCCGATGGACCCCGAATTTGTCGACTGGCTCGCGGTCGAACGCAGCGACGGGCGCGAATTCGACGTCGGGCTCCACCGTCGCTGGCTCGATCCGAGCAAGCCCTTCGCCAAAGTCGTGCTCGAACCCGCGCACGGGGTGATGCTGACTTCGGCAACGCTGACCGGCGGCGGCGGGTGGGAGACCGCCATCGCCCGCAGCGGCGCGCCGCACCTCGGCGTCGATCCGCGACGAATCGAGGCGGAGAGCCCGTTCGACTACGCCACCCAGGCCGAAGTGCTGATCGTCACCGACGTGCCCAAGGGCGACATCCCCCAACTCGCCGCCGCCTATGGCCGACTGATCGAGGCCGCGGGTGGAGGGGTGTTGGGTCTGTTCACCGCGATCCGCCGGCTGCGCGCGGTCTATGGCCGGATCGCCGACCGCCTCGCGCGGACGGGCCTGCCGCTCTACGCCCAGCACGTCGATCCGATCGACACCGGCACGCTGGTCGATATTTTTCGGGATGATCCGCGGGCGAGCCTGCTCGGAACCGATGCTTTGCGTGACGGGGTGGACGTGCCGGGCCATTCGCTGCGGCTGGTGATCATGGAGCAGGTGCCGTGGCCCAAGCCCTCGATCCTCCACCGCGCGCGGCGCGCGGCCGGTGGGGGCAGCGCCTACGACGACGCGCTCATCCGCGCGCGGCTGGCGCAAGCGTTCGGCCGCCTGATCCGCCGCGCCGACGACCGCGGCCACTTCGTGGTGCTTTCCGCCGCATTTCCCAGTCGCTTGCTCAGCGCCTTTCCCCCCGCCACGCCGATCCGCCGGGTGACGCTGGACGAGGCTTTACAAAGCGTGGCTGCCGGTGTTTCTCACGGGGCTTCGCAGCCGGAGCGTGCCGCTTGAAAACCTTGGGCCTTTTTCGTCACGCCAAGTCCGGCTGGGCCGATCCGCGCGCGCGCGATTTCGACCGCCCGCTGAGCGAACGTGGCGAGCGCGGCGCGGTGCTGTTGGGCGAGCATATCCGTGACTTTGGGCTCCGGTTCGACCGCGTCCTCGCCTCGCCCGCGGTGCGCGTGAGCGAGACGATCGAGCTGGCGAGCAAGGCCTTCGGGCGCAACTTCCCGGTCGAGTGGGACCGCCGCATCTACCTTGCCAGTTCGGCCACGCTGCTCGACCTGCTCCGCGGGGTCGAGGGCGATCCCGCGGCGGTGCTGATGGTCGGGCACAACCCAGGGCTCGAAGACCTGATCTTCGATCTCGTCCCCGACGATGGCTCCAGCCCGTTGCGCGACGAGGTCGAGGTCAAGTTTCCCACGGCCACCTTCGCGGTCCTGGAGACGGACATCATCAGTTGGGGCGATCTTGCCGAGGGCGGTGCGAGGCTGACCCACATGATGCGCCCACGCGATCTCGATCCCGCCCTTGGGCCGGAACTGGTGGACTGAGACGCTGACCGCCTGGGATTTCGCGATCGACCGGGGCGGGACCTTCACCGACGTCGTCGCACGGACCGTCGACGGCGACGTGCAGGTGCTCAAACTGCTGTCCGAGGCGCCGGACCAATATGCCGATGCAGCGCTGGAAGGGATCGCCCGGATACTGGCGACGTGCGGCGGCACGCTCGGCGCGGTGCGAATGGGAACCACCGTCGCCACCAACGCGCTGCTCGAACGCAAGGGCGAACGCTGCGCACTGGCGATCACCGCGGGGTTCGGCGATGCGCTGAGGATCGGCACCCAGGCGCGACCCGACATCTTTGCACGACATATCGTGTTGCCGGAGCAACTGTATGAGTCGGTTGTAGAAATCGATGAACGGATCGGCGCGGACGGGGAAGTCGTCCGAACCCTCGACTTTGCATCGACGCGCGCAAGACTTGCCGAATTCCAGCGCCAGGGCTTCGACGCGCTGGCCATCGTCCTGGTCCACGGCTGGCGGTTTTCCGAGCACGAGGCGCAAGTCGCAGCGGTCGCCCGCGAACTCGGGTTCGCGCAAATCTCGGTCAGCCACGAGGTCGCGCCGCTGATCAAGCTGATCCCGCGCGGCGATACCACCGTGGTCGATGCCTACCTCTCGCCGGTGCTGCGGCGCTATGTCGAAAGGGTTCGCGGCGGGTTGGCGGCTGGTACCCCGCTCCACTTCATGCAATCCAATGGCGGGCTGGCCGAAGCCACTGCTTTCCGGGGAAAAGATGCGGTCCTCTCTGGCCCAGCGGGCGGGGTGGTCGGGATGGTAGCCGCCTCCTCGCCGCACTTCGCGCCCGGCGAGCCGGTGCGGCTGATCGGCTTCGACATGGGCGGCACCTCGACCGACGTCTCGCATTATGCCGGATCGACCGAGCTGGCCGAGGAGAGCACCGTCGCCGGGGTCCGCCTGCGCGCGCCGATGATGCAGATCCACACGGTCGCCGCGGGGGGCGGATCGGTCTGCCGTTTCGACGGGATGCGGTTTCGCGTTGGCCCCGAAAGCGCGGGCGCCGATCCCGGTCCCGCCTGCTACGGTCGCGGCGGACCGCTCACCGTGACCGATTGCAACGTGGCCTTGAGCCGGATCGACCCCGATCGCTTCCCCCGGGTGTTCGGGCCGGGGGGCGATGCCCCGCTTGATCCGACGGCGGCAAGTGTGCGGTTGGAGGAAGTCGCTGCGACCTGCGGGATGGAGCCCGACGACGCCGCTCGCGGATTCCTGCGCATCGCGGTGGACAACATGGCCAACGCGATCCGCAAGATCTCGATTGCGCGAGGCCATGACGTCACCCGCTATGCCCTTGCCTGCTTTGGCGGCGCGGGTGGCCAGCACGCCTGCGCGGTGGCGGACGCGCTGGGGATTTGCCGAATACTGATCCACCCGCTGGCCGGGGTGCTGTCGGCCCACGGCATCGGACTCGCGCCGGTAAAGGCGATCCGCGAGCGCAGCTGGCTCCGCCCGCTAAGCGAAGGTTTCAGGGAGGCGCTAGGGGAACTCGAGGCTGCGGCCAGCGCTGCCCTCCGCGACCAGGGACTGGCCGAGATCGTCCTTGCGCACCGCGCCCGGCTGCGGCTGGCGGGGAGCGACAGCACGCTGGAGCTGCCGATCGAGCCGCGCGCCACGCTGGGCGAGCGCTTCGCCGACCTCCACCGCCGCCGGTTCGGGTACGCAGCGGAGGAGGAGCCGGTGGTCGATACCCTGATTGTGGAGGCAAATTCTGGACCTGCCGCTATGCCCGCTCAGTCTCAGCTTCAAGCGGACGAGGAGCAATGGCATGGCCCTGCGCTGATCTTCGAACCCACATCCACCATCGTCGTCGATCCCGGCTGGCGGGCGCAGCGCGCGGGTGACGGCTCGCTGGTCCTGACCCGCGCCGCGCCGCCCGAACGCGCACACGCCATCGGCACAGCCGCCGATCCGGTCCAGCTCGAGATCTTCAACAACCTGTTCATGGCGATCGCCGAGGATATGGGCGAAGCGCTCCGGGCGACCGCGACTTCGGTCAACATCAAGGAACGGCTCGATTTCTCCTGCGCGCTGTTCGATGCGGGGGGGCAACTGATCGCCAACGCCCCGCATATTCCGGTCCATCTCGGATCTATGGGAGAAAGCATTCGTACCATACTGAGAAACCGTGGTAATGATGCCGATGGCCGAGGCATCCGGCGGGGCGACGCCTATGTGCTCAACGATCCCTACGCCGGCGGCACCCATCTACCCGACATAACCGTGATCGTGCCGGTGTTTTACGACGGCTCGACCGTTCCCGATGCCTTCGTCGCTGCGCGTGGGCACCACGCCGACATCGGCGGAATCGCACCCGGCTCGATGCCTCCAAACAGCCGCACGATCCACGACGAGGGCGTGCTGATCGACGATGTCCTGCTGGTCGATGAAGGCCGGTTCCGCGAAGCCGAAATCCGCACGCTGCTCGGCTCGGGCCCCCACCCCGCGCGCAACCCCGACCGCAACCTGTCCGACTTGCGCGCCCAACTGGCCGCCTGCACCCGCGGCGCCGAGGCCTTGGTATCGGCGGCGGGTGATTATGGCCCCGCGGTGGTTGGCGCGTACATGCGCCACGTCCTCGCCAACGCCGAGGAATCGGTGCGCCGCCTGCTCGGCCGGCTCGACGATGGCGAGTTCACCTATGCGATGGATAACGGCGCCCAAGTCACTGTTTCCATTTGCATCGACAAAGCCGCACGCTCGGCGACGTTCGACTTCACCGGCACCTCCGCCCAGCTCGCCGACAACTTCAACGCGCCCCGCGCGATCGTCCGCGCCGCCGCGCTCTATGTCGTGCGCACACTGATCGACGATGCGATCCCGATGAACGACGGCTGCCTGCGCCCGATCGAACTGATCGTCCCCGAAGCCTCGATGCTCGCCCCGGCGTTTCCCGCGGCGGTGGTCGCGGGCAATGTCGAGACCAGCCAGGTCGTCACCGACGCACTGTTCGCCGCCACCGGCCGCCTGGCGCCGAGCCAGGGGACGATGAACAATTTCACCTTCGGCAACGCCCGCCACCAGTATTACGAGACGATCTGCGGCGGATCGGGCGCAGGCCCCGATCACGACGGGACCAGCGCGGTGCAGACCCATATGACCAACAGCCGCCTGACCGACCCCGAAGTGCTCGAAACACGGCTGCCGGTCCGCGTCGATGAGTTCTCGATCCGCCGTGGCTCGGGCGGCGCGGGGCTGCATCATGGCGGCGACGGCGTGGTGCGCAGAGTGCGCTTTCTCGAACCGATGCAGGCGCAGATCCTTGCCAACCGCCGCAAACTGGCCCCCCGGGGAATTTGCGGGGGCGGAGATGCTGCGCCGGGGCGCAACTGGGTCGAGCGTGTTGACGGAACCGTCGAACATTTGCCCGCGACGGCGACTGTGGCCATGGACGAAGGCGACACCTTCATAATCGAGACCCCCGGTGGCGGTGGCTGGGGCAAGTCCGGCCGATGACCTGGCTCCCGCTTCTCGGCATCCCGATCGTCGTCCTCGGCTTCGCGCTGCGGCTCAATCCGATGCTGGTGGTGGTCGCCGCGGGCCTCGCCACCGGGCTGCTCGCCGGGATGGGCCTCGTCGAGGTGATCGCCGCCTTCGGCAAGGCGTTCAACGACAACCGGATCATCGCGATCGTCTGGGTGGTGCTGCCGGTCATCGGCCTGCTCGAACGCCACGGCCTCCAGCAGCGCGCGGCGGCGGTGATCCGCGGTTTCAGGGGCGCGACCACGGGGCGCTTGCTGCTGCTCTACCTCGCCTATCGTCAAATCACCGCCGCCGTGGGCCTGCATTCGACCGCGGGCCACGCCCAGACAGTGCGCCCGCTGGTCGCCCCGATGGCGCTCGCCGCGGCGGGCGAACCAACGCCCGAGGAGGCGGAGAAGATCAAGGCAATGGCCGCGGCGACCGACAACGTCGGGCTGTTCTTCGGCGAGGACGTGTTCTTCGCGATCGGCTCGATCGTGCTGATCCAGCAGGTGCTGGCGGCCGAAGGCTACCAGCTGACCCCGCTCGAACTCGCGCTATGGGCAATCCCCAGCGCGATCGCCGCGTTCGCGATCCACGGGGCAAGGCTCTGGTGGTTCGACCGGCCGAGGGCGCCGCGATGATCACCCTCGCCTGGCTTTACATCCCGGCTGGCCTGCTGTTCGCCGCGGTGGCGCTGCGTTCCGCAACGGACCGCGCCAACCCGAAGCGCCTCGGCACCGCGGCGTTCTGGGGACTGATGGCGCTGAGCCTGCTCGCGGGCGACCGGATCGGCGATTTCGGCAACGGGCTGGTGGTGATCGGGCTTGCCGCGCTCGCCGGGTTCGGGCTGATCGGAAGAGGCGCCCCGGCGACCACAACCGAGCCCGAGCGCCAGGTGCTCGCCGAGCGGCTCGGCAACCGGCTGTTCCTCCCCGCGCTGGTCATCCCGCTCACAGCGCTCGCCGGGACGCTCGCCTGGACTTACACCCCGCTCGGAGCATCGGGCTGGATCGAGCCCAAGCGCGAGACTTACGTGTTCCTGATCCTTGGCGTGATCCTCGCACTCGCGGTGATCGTCGTCTGGCTGCGCCCGCCCGCGCTGGCCCCGGTTGAAGAGGGTCGTCGCCTGCTCGATGCGATCGGCTGGGCGGCGGTGCTCCCGCAACTCCTCGCCGCGCTGGGCGCTGTGTTCGCCATCGCCGGGGTAGGCGAGATCGTGGGGGCGGGGGTGCGCAGCGTGATCCCCGATGGCAGCGTGTTCCTGACCGTGTGCGTGTTCGCGCTGGGTATGGCCGGGTTCACGATGATCATGGGCAATGCCTTCGCTGCGTTCCCGGTGATGGCGGCCGCGATCGGTGTGCCGCTGCTGATCGCGGACTATGGCGGCAACCCCGCTGTAATCGGCGCGGTGGGGATGCTCGCGGGGTTCTGCGGAACGCTGATGACCCCGATGGCGGCGAACTTCAATCTGGTCCCCGCGGCGCTGCTCGAACTCAAGGACCCTTACGGGGTGATCCGCGCCCAAATTCCCACCGCGCTGCCGCTGCTGCTCGCCAACATCGCCATCCTCTATTGGCTCGCGGGGCTGGCATGAGGCACGATACCATGCTCGATCTTGGGCTCGCCGCGCACCTCGCCCGCATCCCGCTGGGCCACGTGACGCGCGAATACCCGCACAAACTCGACCACGTGTGGGAAAGCGACGCCGACGCGCTGACCCCGCGCCAGCAGCACCCGGTGTTCTTCGGCAGCTTCGATTGGCACAGCTGCGTCCACGGATGGTGGACGCTGTTCACTATTCGCCGCCTGTTTTCGGAAATGCCCGAGGCAAGCGAGATCGCGGCGCTGGCCGATACGACTTTCACCGCGGAAAAGCTGGCGTTGGAATGCGCCTATCTGGACAGACCGACCGCGACCGGGTTCGAGCGGCCTTATGGCTGGGCGTGGCTGCTCCAGCTTCACCTCGAAGCAACTCGCCATACAGAACCATGGGGTCATCGCCTGGAACCCCTTGCCCGCGCTTTCTCTTCGCGGTTCCGGCGCTATCTGGAACTGCTCACCTATCCGATCCGCACCGGCACCCACGCCAACACCAGCTTCGCCGTGGCCTTGGCGCTGCCTTGGGCCGATGCTTTCGACCCGCCGCTCGCCAGGGCACTTCGCGAACGGTCGGCGCAGTGGTACGGCGCCGACCGCAATTGCCAGGCGTGGGAGCCGGGCGGAGACGAGTTCCTCTCCTCTGCGCTGACCGAGGCGCTGTGCATGGCGCGTTGCCTGCCCGCCGCGAAGATCGCGCCGTGGCTCGCGACATTCCTCCCGCGGATCGACCGCGCCGAACCCGCCACGCTGTTCACTCCCGCCACGGTCAGCGACCGCAGCGACGGCAAGATCGCCCATCTCGACGGCCTCAACCTGTCACGCGCGTGGTGCTGGCGCGAGCTTGCCCCGCACCTGACCGGAACCGCCCGAGCCAACGCCGAGGCGGCCGCGCAGCGCCACCTCGACGCTTCGCTGCCCCACCTCGCCAGCGACTACGCCGGCGAGCACTGGCTGGCGAGTTTCGCGCTGCTGGCGCTGCTGGAGGCTGGCTAGTTAATCGACTCGCACGGCGGCCAGAACGGCGATATGACCATGCGCGGTCGCGGGTCGGAGCCGGCACCATGCTCGAACACTACGACGCTGCCGTACTCAAGATTCACGAGGCGGCCCTCGAACCCGCCTGCTGGGGCGAGGCGCTGCAAGCTGTCGCTGACGCTACTGGCAGCGCCGGCGCGGTGATGCGCGTCCTGTCGCATAGTTGCGAACAACGCACTTTCGCCTACGTCGGCGGCATCACGCTCGATCAGGTCGCGGGTTACGACGCGGCGTGCGGGGCGTCGTGTCCGCGCCAGGCCTATGCCCGCGCCAACCCCGGCCCCACCATCCGCTGCGACGCGCTGATTCTCGACGAGTGCGAGATGGACCGCAATCCGGTTTACGACTGGTTCAGAAGCAACGGTCTGCGCTATTTCCTCGGCACCACGCTTGCCCGGACGCCAGAGCGCGAGATTTTCTTCAACGTCCAGCGCACCGCGCGGCAAGGGCATGTCCAGCAAGCCGACATCGCGCTTTTCGAGCGCTTCCTTCCGCACCTTCGCCATGCGATCCGCGTCGGCGGATTGCTCGGCACGCTCGATCCGCCGCGGCGGCTTAGCCGGTGGCTGCTCGACCGGTTGCCATCCGCCGCGTTCGTGCTCGATACCGCGGGCAACGTCATAATGATCAACGAGCGGGCCGAACACATGGCCGCCGCGAACGATGCGCTGACCGTGGTTGCAGGGCGCCTGCAAACTCGCAGCTCGGGCGATCGTCCGGTGATCGACCGGATGCTCGCAAAGGCGCTGAGTGGCCGGGCAGGTGGAGGCTTTCGCCTGACGCGCGCGTCGGGGCGAGCCGCTTACCTCGGCCTGATCCATCCGATCGATCCGGGGCACGCGCTGGTGAGCGGTGAACCTGCCGCGCTGCTCGTACTCAGCGATCCGGCCAACCCGGCCGTGGCCGCGCCCGAACTGCTCCGTGCGCTGTTCGGACTGACCGAGACTGAATCGCGTGTGGCGGCGCTGATCGCCACCGGCGCGCCGACCGACAACGCCGCGGCGCGGTTGGGGATGGCGCTGGAAACTGCGCGGGTCCACCTCAAAAACATCTACCGCAAGATGGAGGTAGCGGGCCGCGACGAACTGATCGCGATCGTCGCCCGGCTAGGGTGAACCCGCCTAACCCGGTCGGGTTATTGAATTTCGGATCGTATGGGTTGACGGATAAACGAAACAACGCGTTTGCCCGCTGAAAAGGCAACGCGCGGGCCGCGGACTTTCGGAGAAAATCCCATGCGCCCGTTCCTGCCCGCCCTCGCCCTCCTCGCCCTCGGCTCCTCCGCGCTCGCCGGGCCCAAGCCGCCCGCTTCGCCCGTATTCGAGCCCGAGATCGGCTACACTTATGCCTCAGGCAACTACATGGACCTGCGCCTCGCCAACCGCGTGGGCGACAAGGCGATTCTGGTGCATCGGACGGGGTTTGGGGCGCTGGGGTCGTTCGACCTCTCTGACGAAGCGACCAGACGGATCGCTTATACTGACGGCGGCAAGCTCTACGTGCGGATTTGGGAAACCGGCACCGCAGTGGCCGTGAGCGGGCCCGATCCGGTCTACGAGGGGCCGAAACTGGTCGAGGCGATGGATTTCTCCCCAAAGGGCGACCGTCTGGCATTCACCGTCCTTTCGGCGGCGGGTGACGAAATCCTGGTCTCCGACTTTGCCGCCCCCCCCAATCGCTGCTTACCGGCTACAAGGTCATCAAGATTCGCTGGGACCCCAATTCGGCTGGCGGAGTGCTTTACTTCACCGGTTACCCCAGCGGACCTACCCCCCCTCCGCTGGGCCTCTACAAGCTGGTCCCCGGATCCGTGCCCGAGCGGCTGTTCGCGACGCCGGGCGGCCTGGTGGATTTCGACCTGTCGCGTCCCCCGGTGCCATTGACTGGCGCGCGAATCGTGGCCCATATCCAAGGTGTTATCGGCTTGTGGCGCACTGATGGATTGCCGGACGGCGATATAGCTAGCGGCAGCCTTGCGCACTTTAACTGCGGCAACGATGCAATCATCCACCGCGCCGCCGCGGTTCGCCGCCCGCCGACGCGTATCACCTTTCTGGGCGGCGGTTTCCAAACCTGGTCAACGGATTCGAATATTCATCACACCGACTGGATGCTGCGGGGTCCGTGCCCACAACCATGAGAGGGAAGTCGCTT
>JAUYQH010000141.1 GCA_030697365.1 Novosphingobium sp.
CGCGAATCCCGACCGCGGCGCGCGCGGACGGGGTGGCGCGGCGCGCGCTGGAGCTGGGACTCGCCTACGCCCTCGCCCGCAAGCAGTTCGGCCGCGCAATCGTCGTATTTCCGCGCGTTGCCGACAAGCTGGCGACGAGCCTGGTCGATCTCGTCATGGCCCGCGAGCTGACCTACGCCGCGGCGCGCGCCAAGGATTCGGGGCGGCGCTGCGATATCGAGGCGGGGATGGCCAAGCTGTTCGCCGCGCGCGCCGCCTGGAGCAATGCCGACGCCGCGCTGCAAATCCACGGCGGCAACGGCTACGCGCTCGAATTCGAGATCAGCAGGGTGCTGTGCGACGCGCGCATTCTCAATATCTTCGAAGGTGCGGCGGAGATCCAGGCGCAGGTGATCGCGCGCGGGCTGGTGGGCGGAAGGAACTAGCCTTCAGGAAATCTCCCAAAAGCCCCCTTCGCCAGATTCGGCGACACGACAAAGCATCCGGTCGCCCTTCCACACTTCGACGGGGCGGCCCTGGCCATGGCGATGGGCAAGAAGAAGAGCGCGCGATGCATCGGCGGTTGCAATCCTTCCAGACTGTCCCGCGCCAGTGCCCGCGCTGAATACAAGATGGTAGTCTGCCATCGACAAACCTTCCAGGTTGCTGCGGAGCACGGCCAATCCGTCTCCCCGGTCGCCGGAGGGCCTATTCGAGCCCGGCGATGGCATGTTCTTAGATCCGCCCCCCGATCCGCGCTGCAACATACGATGCACTCGGTTCGATTGTCTTGACGCGGCACAGTCGCGGAATTGACGCGGGCGGGGCAGCCCGCCACGGTGCGGCCGATGGACCGCACCTTCGGCAGAGCGCCCTCGCTCGACGAGATCGAAGCCCTGGCCGGCGCCGCACTGGCGCGGCTGCCGGAGCCGTTTGCCGCGCATCTCGGCGATGTGGTCATGCTGGTCGAGGATTTCGCCGACCACGAGACCCTGGCCGCGCTCGGGATCGAGGATCCGTTGGAGCTTACCGGGGTGTACGAGGGGCTGCCGGTCGGTGAAAAGGACAGCGGGGTCTCGGGCGCGCTGCCCGATCGCATCCGCCTGTTCCGCGAGCCGATCCTCGACGAATGGATCGCGCGCGGCGACGAGACGCTGGAGCATCTGGTCGCGCACGTGCTGATCCACGAGGTGGGGCACCACTTCGGCTTGAGCGACGAGGCGATGCATGAGTTGGAGGAAGGCGCCTGACTCTGTCCTCTCCCTTCACGGGAGAGGACACGAAGACTTGCCAGCTTGCTGGCTAGTCGCAGTTGGAGAGGGAGCGCGGCTGGGCCCACCCTCTCCAAGTTCCGCTAGCCGCTGGCGCGGCAAGCTTCACTATCCTCTCCCGTAAAGGGAGAGGAGGGTTGCGCCGCGGACCCTGTGTGGCAAACCGGCTCCATGATCCGCCCCCTGCTCCCCCTCGTCGCCGCGCTGGCGGTCACCGCGATTGCGGTTGCACAGACCCGCACCCCCTCTTCCGCCCCGGCGCTTGCGCCCGGCGAAATCGTCGCCGCCGCGCCCGCCTCGGACTGGGTGAAGATCGCCCCGTCCGACCTGCTGGTGATAGACCTCGCCCCGGACGCCAAGTCCAGGCCGCGTCGCGTGGTGATCCAGCTGATGCCGCCGCCGTTCTCGCAAGGCTGGATCGGCAACATCCGCAAGCTCGCCGCCGCGCACTGGTGGGACGGGCTGAGCGTCAACCGGGTGCAGGACAACTACGTCGTCCAGTGGGGCGATGCGGATGCGGAGGACAAGGCGAAGGCGCGGGCTTTGCCGACTGATCTTCGGGTAATGGATGAGCGCGCCTACCAACGGGAACCCAACCACGATAATTTCGGGACAGTCCTCAAGGTGAAGGGCCCACGCGACATTTATGCAGATTGGGCATCTCACCGCAACGGGTGGGCCGTTGCTGGAAACAAGAAAGGATGGGCTTGGCCCGTCCACTGCTACGGCATGGTCGGCGTCGGGCGCGACCTGCCGCCCAGCACCGGATCGGGCGCCGAACTCTACACCGTGATCGGCCACGCCCCGCGCCATCTCGACCGCAACATCGCGCTCGTCGGCCGCGTGATCGAGGGGATCGAGCACCTCTCCAGCCTGCCGCGCGGCACCGGCGCGCTGGGGTTCTACGAGACGGCGGAGGAGCGCACACCGATAACCTCGGTCCGCCTCGGCAACGAAGTCTCCGCGCTACCCGCCTACGAATACCTCTCCACCGAAAGCCCCACCTTCGCCCGCTACGCCGACGCCCGCGCCAACCGCCGCGATCCGTTCTTCATAAAGCCCGCTGGCGGCGCGGACATCTGCAACATTCCGGTGCCGGTGCGGCGGGTGAAATGAAAGGAAGGAGTTCACACGAAGACACGAAGGCACGAAGATGTCCTGCCCGACCGAAGGTCCTTCGTTCTCGCAACGACTGGGGTGACGCAGCGTCGCCCTTTATGGCGGCTACGCCGCCACCCCGCCTCCTTCGTGTCTTCGTGTCTTCGTGTGAACCAAACTTACTCTTCTGCCCCTGCCCCCTAAATCCGCTCCGCCTGCGCCAACGCGTCACTTGCGCGTAATGCACTTACGATCCGCGTCAGGTGCGCCAGGTCGCGCACTTCAAGGTCCACTTCGTAAGTATGGAACGGATCGTCGCGCTGGGTCATTTGCAGGTTGACCACGTTGGCCTTGTTGGTGGCGAAGATGCCCGCCATTTCCGCCAGCGTCCCCGGGCGGTTGTAGAGCACCGCGCGGATCCGCCCCGTTGCGCCATCGGTGCGTGCGTCCCATTGCAGGTCGATCCAGTCGGCATCGATCCCGTTGGCCAGGCTCAGGCAGTCGATCGCGTGGACTTCCACCCCCTCGCCCGGACGGCGCAGACCCACGATGCGGTCCCCCGGCACCGGATGGCAGCAGTTGGCGAGGCTGAACGCCATCCCCGGGGTCAGCCCCCGGATGGCAATCGCACGCTGCTGAAGCGGCCATGAATCGCTCTCGGGCAAGGCGGCGGCGCTGCCCGGGACAAGCGCTTCCATCACCTGGCGATCATTGAGCTTGGCCGCGCCGATGGCGTGCATCAGCTCTTCCTCGTTGCGCAGTTCGAGCCGCTTGAGCGCTTCCTTGAGCGCCTTTTTGCCGATCTTGGCGGGCAACCGCTCGACGATCTCCTCATAGAGTTTGGCGCCGATCATGGCGACTTCCTGGCGTTCCTTCTGACGCACCGCACGGCGGATCGCGGCGCGCGCCTTGCCGGTGACGACAAACCCCAGCCACGACAGTTGCGGTTCCGAATTGCGGCTCTTGATGATCTCGACCACGTCGCCGTTGTGGAGCTGGGTGCGCAGCGGCACGTGGCGGCCATTGATCTTGGCTCCTACAGCGGCGCTGCCCAGATCGGTGTGGACCGCGAAGGCGAAGTCGATCGGGGTCGCCCCCTTGGGCAACTGGTGCAGCGCGCCCTTGGGGGTGAAGGCGAAGATGCGGTCGGCATAGATCGCCAGTCTGGTGTGTTCGAGAAGTTCCTCGGCGTCGTGCGCGGTATCGAGGATCTCGATCAGATCGCGCAGCCAGCCAACCTGCCCGTCGGGCGCGTCGCCCTGCTTGTAGGCCCAGTGCGCGGCCAGCCCGAACTCGTTGGTGCGGTGCATGTCGCGGGTCTTGATCTGTACCTCCACCCGCATCGAATCGCGATAGATCAGGCTGGTATGCAGGCCGCGGTAGCCGTTGATCTTGGGGGTAGAGATGTAGTCCTTGAAGCGCCCCGGGATCATCTGCCAGGTCTGGTGGATTACTCCCAATGCCTCGTAGCAATCCGATGGATCCGCGGTGATCACGCGGAAGGCCATGATGTCGGTGATCTGTTCGAAGCTGACGTGGCGTTCGGCCATCTTCTTCCAGATCGAGAACGGGTGCTTCTCCCGCCCCGAAACCTCCACCTTGAGGCCCGCCTCGGCCAGCGCCTGCTTGAGATCGAGCGCGATGGCAGCGACCTGGCCGCCTTCCTGGCTGCGGATCTGCGCCAGCCGCCCCGTGATCGTCGCATAGCCCTCGGGCTCGAGCTGTTCGAACGCGAGCAGCTGCATTTCGCGCATGAATTCGTACATCCCCACGCGCTCGGCCAGCGGCGCGTAGATATCCATCGTCTCGCGCGCGATCCGGCGGCGCTTGTCCTCGCTCTTGATGAAATGGAGCGTGCGCATGTTGTGGAGCCGGTCGGCCAGCTTGACCAGCAACACGCGCAAGTCCTCGCTCATCGCCAGGAGGAACTTGCGCAAGTTCTCCGCCGCGCGCTCGTTGTCGCTCAGCGTCTCGATCTTCGAGAGCTTGGTCACCCCGTCGACCAGCCGCGCGACTTCGGCGCCGAACAGCATCTCGACTTCCTCGATCGTCGCCAGCGTATCCTCGACCGTATCGTGGAGCAGCGCGGTGATGATCGTTGCCTGATCGAGCTTCAGCTCGGTCATCAGCCCGGCGACTTCGACCGGGTGCGAAAAATAGGGGTCGCCGCTGGCGCGCTTCTGGGTGCCGTGCTTCTGGACGGTATAGACATAGGCGCGATTGAGCATCGCCTCGTCGGCGTCCGGATCGTAGGCTTTCACCCGCTCAACAAGTTCGTACTGACGCAGCATCGCGGCTTAGATGGGGGGCAAGCGGCTATCGCGGCAAGACAAATCCGCGGGGTCGCGCGGAACATGGTTTACGCGAAGTTACCAAATCGCAACACCCGCCGTGGCAAGACGCCTCCAATGGACCATCAACCGGGAAAATTGCAGACCTTCCTGACCGCCGTTCGCGACGGAACATGGCTCCATGGAGGTCGGGTCCGCGCTTATGCGCTCATGCTGCTTGTCGCCTGGGCAGCGATGCTGATCTCTCCGTTCCTCGACGCCATCCGGGGCGAGGGCAGCGATTTTCTGGCGTTCTGGGGCGCGGCCAAGCTGACCGTCGCAGCCACGCCCTGGCTGGCCTACGACATCGCTTCCGAGACCGCAGTGCAGGCCACGACCGGAATCAAGGGCATGTTCGCCTTCGTCAACCCGCCCCCGTTCCTGTTCGCCATCGCACCACTGGGGCTGCTGCCCTATGCGGCGGCGTGGGTGGTGTGGAGCCTGGTCGGATGGGCGATCTGGCTGCTTGTGGCGCGGCGCATCCTGCCGCGCGCGACGCTGGCCATCGCCGCGTTTCCCGGTGCCTGGCTCGCCGCGAGCCACGCTCAGAACGGGTTTCTGACCGGCGCGCTGCTGATCGGCGGAGTACTGGCGCTCAAGCGCAGCCAGGCGCTGTCGGGCGCGCTGTTCGGGTTGCTGATCGTCAAGCCGCACCTCGCGCTGCTGGTGCCGCTGTGGCTGCTCGCCGGGCGCAAGTGGACTGCGATCTGGGCCGCGGCTGCCAGCGCACTAACGCTTTCACTGCTCTCGCTGGCGGTGTTCGGGCTGAAGACGTGGCAGGCCTACCCGCAAAGCTTCGCCGTAAGCGCGACGCTCATGCGCGAAAGTGTAGGACTGTTCTGGCTGCGGATGGGGACCGTCTATTCGGCGGTGCGCTATCACGGCGCGGCGGACGCGGCGACGATCGCGCAGGCGCTCGTCACCCTTGCCTGCGCCGCGCTGGTCGTCGCGGTCTGGCGCCGCACCCGCGACACCGACGCTGCCGGCGCGTTGTTGCTCGCCGCGACCGCGCTCGGTTCGCCCTACCTGTTCGCCTATGACCTCGCCTTTCTCGCGCTGCCGGTGTTTTGGCTGGTGCGCGAAGGCCTGGCGCACGGCTTCCGCCCGTGGGAGCGGATGGGGATCGTCGCGCTTTACTTCTCGCCGCTCATCGCCCGCGCCGCGGCGCTGCCGCTCGAACTCAACCTCACCCCGCTGGCCGCCGCCGCGCTGACCGCGCTGGTCTGGACCAGAACCAGCGATCGCGCGAACGAACGCCTTTCCTTCTCCGCCAGCCCGGCCGCCTCGGCCTGAATTACGCCTAGACGAGGGCAAAGCGTGGATAGTGCGCTGAACGACACCAGGCGAGAGCATTCAGGGTACGGGTGACGATAAGCGCAACGGCTGCTCACGACCCCATGCACGAACCCGCTCGCGCGGGAGGGTCGCGTGGGGTGACGAAGCGCAGTATCTGTAGGATTTGAGCGAGGCGGAGTCGCCTTCGGACCATGGAGTTCCCTTCAACGAGAGGAACTCGCCATGGCTACTCTACCGGCCGACCGTCCGATCACCCCGCTGCGCCAGCGCATGCTCGACGACATGACGATGCGCGGCTTGGGCAAGCATACCCAGCACGATTACGTCCGCCACGTCTCCCGGTTCGCCGCCTTCCTGAAGCGGCCTCCGGATAAGGCGACAGCCGAGGACGTGCGGCGCTTCCAGCTCCACCAACACGAGATCGGCGTCGGCGCCGCGACCATCAACAGCACCGTCTCGGCGCTGCGCTTCCTGTTCACGGTGACGCTCAGGCGACGCGATCTGGCGCGGCGCCTGGTGATCACCCGCAACCCGCGCAAGCTCCCGGATGTGCTGAGTGTCGAGGAGGCAGCTCGGCTGCTCCAGTCGGCACCAGGGATCAAGTACAAGGCTGCGCTCGGTGTCGCCTACGGCGCGGGCCTGCGCGTGTCCGAGGTCGCGCATCTCAAGGTCGACGACATCGACAGCAAGCGCATGTTGATCCGCGTCGAGCAGGGCAAGGGCCGCAAGGATCGCAACGCGATGCTCTCGCCGCAGCTGCTCGAGCTGCTCCGGCGATGGTGGTGCGAAGCCAACCGGCGCGGGGTCATGCTGCCCCATGGCTGGCTGTTCCCCGGGCGCAGCAAGACCGATCCGGTGTCGACCCGCCAGCTGCATCGCGCGGTCCAGGAAGCCGCCGAGGCCGCGGGCATCCGTAAGCGCGTCAGTCCGCACACCTTGCGGCACAGCTTCGCCACGCATCTGCTGGAGCAGGATGTCGATATCCGCGTCATCCAGGTCCTGCTTGGGCACAGCAAGATCGACACGACCGCGCTCTATACGAAGGTCGCGACCCGGACGATCCGGGCGGTGACCAGTCCGCTCGACAAGCTGATGGCGCTCATGGAGGGCAAGGCGCCCGACGGCTGAGGCGCGTTGCGCGCCGACCACGAGGTCGCCGATATCTTCCGTGCTGTCGGCCCCGCATACCGGGCCGCCCATGCCGGGCACCTGAGCCTGCACCAGCTCAAGGTCATGTCGGCGATTGAGCACTGCCGCACCGCCGCGCTCGGCGGTCACGTCGAGGCCTGCGAGGACTGCGGCCACTGGCGGATCGCCTACAACAGCTGTCGCAACCGGCACTGTCCCAGGTGCCAGGGCGCCGCGGCGCGGACCTGGCTCGCCGCGCGCGAGGCCGACCTGCTCCCGGTCGGCTACTTCCATGTGGTCTTCACGTTGCCGGCCGAGGTCGCCGAGATCGCCTTCCAAAACAAGACGGTGGTCTACGATCTGCTGTTCCGCGCCGCGGCGGAGACGATGCTGACCATCGCGGCCGATCCGAAGCACCTCGGCGTCCGCATCGGGATGACCGCCGTGCTCCACACCTGGGGTTCGGCGCTGACCCACCATCCGCACGTCCATATGATCGTACCGGGCGGCGGCATTGTGCCCGATGGGAGCCGCTGGGTCTCCTCGCGGCCCGCCTTCCTCCTCCCGGTCCGCGTTCTGGGCAAGCTCTTCCGCCGCCTGTTCCTGACCCGGCTACGGGAGCTACACCAGGCCGGCAGGCTCGCGTTCTTCGGATCGCTGGCGCATCTGGCCGACCGGCGTGCGTTCCTGCGCCACCTGGCACCGGTCCGGACGAAGCGATGGGTGGTCTACGCCAAGCCGCCCTTTGCCGGGCCCGCGGCGGTGCTCGCCTATCTCTCGCGCTACACCCACCGGGTCGCGATCTCGAACCGGCGGATCCTCGCGTTCGACGGCAGCCAGGTCACCTTCCGCTGCAAGGACTACCGCCGCGACGGCGCCGAACGCCAGCGGGTGATGACACTCGGCGCCGACGAGTTCATCCGCCGCTTCCTGCTTCATGTTCTGCCGCGCGGGTTCCACCGCATCCGCCATTACGGCCTGCTCGCCGGCTCCTCCCGCAAGGACAGCCTGACGCTCGCGCGCAAGCTGCTAGCGGTGGCGCCGCCCGCCAACGACGACACACCCAACGAGCCGCTCGACGTCCGTCCGCCGTGCCCCTGCTGCGGCGGACACATGATCGTCATCGAGACCTTCGAACGCTGGCGTCAGCCACGCCCGCCACCGTCACCAATGAGGCCCGCAACGTGATCCGGCACGACGATGATCGATGCGCCCAGGCACGACCGCTTCGGACGATCGACCAACTTGCGCCGGTCGCGTGTGACGTCGGATTACGGGACCCGATCGCTGGTCATCGGACCGGCAACACTCGCTCGATGCCGCCCGGGAGCAGCCCGTCCGCATCAAACCCTCACACAGCGCTCGCCGTTCAGCGCAGCCCCGCCACCGGCCAGAATCCGAAATCCCCATAGCCCATCCCCTGGGGCCCGCGGGTTCCTGCATGGGAGGGGTTTGCGTACGCCTGCCGGCGCCCGAAATCCTTCATCATTGACGTCGCCCATCGACGGTTTCCAATATTCTGAAACCGGCCGTTAAATCGATCAGGCTCGTGACGGCAACGCGCTCCATTACATTCGTTAAGGCCCTCCGGTGTGGCTCCCAAAAGCAGCCTTTCTGTCGGTGCTCACAGTGTTCGGCAGTGACGGAATAGTGCCTCAGTGCTCGATGCTGACGTTGGGCGGGGTGACGAACTCGCCCGGCTTGGCTTCGGCGTCGTAAACCGCTTGGCGATGCGGAGCGTCGCGGAGCGCCTCAGGATCAGGCGGCGAGGCGTGGCCGAGGCCGGAGCGCGGCGCGGGGCTGGCGGCAACGGCTGCGGGCGCGGCGAGCGCTGCCGAATGGGGCAAGATAACGGGGCTTGCTTCGCGCGCGTCGGGCCCCGCGGTTCGCGGGTACATCCATGCCAGCCCGGAGATCAGCGTCAATCCGGCGGCGGCCGCGAGGACGCGCGGCCTCATCCGCATCCGTTGGGATACGCCGGGAAGCTGATCGAACGGTCGTTGGAAAATTGCTGCTCCGCGCCTGTCGCCAGCGTGCGGATGGCGATCGTGGTCTTCGGCGAAAGGCGCGTGTAAATCATCCGCGCGTTGTCGCAGCTGACGCTGGGGTCGATGCCGTCTGTGACCTTGGTGTAAGCGGCCTGGCCGCCGTTGACGGTCTCGCCGTCCCAGCGCTGGATGGTGTTACCGCGCGCGTCGTGAAAGCGGAACACGGCTTCGGGCGAGAGGCCGTTAAAGGTATAGAAGGGCAGCCCTTGCGGGTCAGCGAAAAGCAGGGTCTGCACCCCATCCTTTAGGCTCGACACCCCCGTCGAGCCGCGCAGCAGCAGCGAATTGTCGAACGCTCGCCAGCGAACGACCTGGGCGAACTCGGCGAGCTGGACGGCATCGCCGATCTGCGTGCGGCTAGCGACGTGAAACACGCGCACTTCGTTGTTCTGGCCGTCGAGATGGCTGACGATCGCCAGCAGGGTACCGTCGGGCGAATAGTCGAGGCTGCTGATGTTGGCGCCAAGCCCGCCGGAAATGGTAAACAGCGGGGTCGGATCGAGCAACACCGTCAGCGGGCCGCCGGGAGTCGCCTGCGTCCAGGTCACGATGCGCAGCGACTGGCTGCCGGCGGACGGGATGTCGACGAACGCGACCTGGCGCAGCGACAGCGGAGCGATTGCCACATGCCGTACGGAGGCGGTGGCCCCTTGGACAATCGGCAGCCGCGCGAGCAGTACCGCCGCGCTGCCGTCGGCGTTGGCCAGGCGGACTTCCTGCGCAGCGTACCGATACGCCAGCGCCGGGTTGAAGGCGGTCGGCTGCGGTGCCGGCTTAGCGGCGCCGATTAGTACGGCGGCGGCGGCGGAGAGGGACAAAGCGGCGAGCAGTGCCTTGGAGCGAATCATCGGTGCATTCTCCCGTCGGGGTGCGGCTGCGACCGTCATCTATGGGGCGACGCTAGACGTTGCGCCGCCGCGCGCAATAAGCCGTTCGGACTAGTCGCCTTGAGCCTCGAGTCGGGCGCAGAGCTGAAGTAGCTCGGCCTGGCGAGTGGTCCGGGTCTTGGCGAAGATCGCCTGGAGGTGGACCCGCGCGGTGTTGCGGCTGATGCCGAGGCGGGAGGCCGCCGATTCGAGCGAGTGGCCGGCAACCAGCAGGGCCAGGACTTCGCCCTCGCGCGGGCTGAGGTCGAGAACCACCTGCAGCCGGGCGCCGTCGGGCTGCGCCGGGCGAAAGGCGCGCCAGCGGACCTGCACCCCGGTCTGCATCGCGCCGATCCCGCCGTAGTCGGTGAACGTCGGCCGCAGATCCACCAGCCAGGGCGGCTTGCCGCCGCCGCGGCCGACCAAGATCGAGCTGGCGCCCGTGCCGTTGCGCTGCGCGTCGAGCGCCAGCCCCAGCAGCCGGTCGAGGCGCTCGCCCTCGCGCGGGGTGCGAGCGCTCAGCCGCCCGTCGGCGCGGACCAGCCCGTCGCCTTGGGCCAGCGTCGCCTCGGCTGCGGGGGTGCAGGCGGAGATCGCGCCCGAGCGGTCGAGCGCCACCGCCGCGCCGCCCTGGTCGAGCGCCGGCGGACGTAGATGGATCCGCGCGGCATTCTCGACGTGCTCGAACAGCAGGCGGAACTTGCGCAAGGTCTCGCGCGACGCCGCGCCTTCCGCCTCGGGAATGTGGATCGACAGCGAATGGCTGAGCCCGTCTTCGGGGGCGGAATAGCACACATACCAATGGCTCGCGCCGAAACGGGCGCGGTTCCAGCGGATGAACGGGTGGCTGGCGTAGTCCCCCTCGACGGTGCGATCGCTCGCGCAGAACCGTGCATCGGGATGGCGCGAAGCCCAGCGGAGCGTCGGGTCGATCGGACTGAACTCGAGATGCTCGGCGATGCCTTGCGCGAAGCGGCTGTCGTCGGGCCCGAAGAAGCGCGTCGCCAGGTAACTCTCGCGGGCGAGATCGACGGTGGTCATCAGCGCCACCCGCGCGCCCAGCGCGCCCATGATCTCAGGTCCCAGGCGGTTCCACGCCGCAGTGTCCTGCCCCGCACCGTAGATGCGGCCGATCAGCCCGGAGAGCTTCTCGTCGAGCGACACGGATCACACCCCCGACTTCCTCTAATAGCGCGATTTGCGGAAATTGCAGCATGTTGTTCGAACGACGGACGCAACTCGGCCAAGATGGTCCACCCGCGGTGTTTAGCGTACTTCCACGCTCTGCCCTCTAAACCGGCCTCGACAGGTTTTCGAGTTCGCGGGCCACGATATCGAGACCGTGGCGCGCCACCTGGTTGCGGACGCGATGTTCGCGCAGAATTCCTGCAAATTCACGCAGCATCGCACGCTCGTCCGATCCCATTTCGGGAATGCGGGGAAGCGACTGATCCTCCGAAACACCGCTCATTGTGCGCCGCTCCGATTCGGCAGCGGCGATTGTGTTTCAGCTTTGTTACACTTCGAAGACTCGCCGGGGGTTTAGCTCCACGACGCCTCGGGCGGCAGGCTCATCAGGATCGCGTCGATATTGCCCCCGGTCTTCAGACCGAACAGCGTCCCGCGGTCGTAGACTAGGTTGAATTCGGCATAGCGTCCGCGCCATTCGAGCTGGCGCTGCTTGTCCTCCGCCGACCATTCGGCGTCCATCCGCCGCCGGACGATCTCGGGAAACACGTCGAGGAACGCCTCGCCGACATCGCGGGTGAAGGCGAAGTTGCGCTCGAACGCGGCGGCGTCCTCGCACTCGAGGTGGTCGTAGAAGATGCCTCCCACCCCGCGCGAAACTCCGCGGTGGGGGATGAAGAAATACTCCTCGGCCCACTTGGCGAAGCGTTCGTAGTAAGTCGGGTTGTGCTTCATGCACGCGGCGCGGAACGACGCGTGAAAGTCGGCGGTGTCCTCTTCATAGGGCAGCGGCGGGTTGAGATCGGCCCCCCCGCCAAACCACGCCTTGCTGGTCACGAGGAAGCGGGTGTTCATGTGGACCGCGGGGACGTGCGGATTGGCCATGTGCGCGACCAGGCTGATACCGGTGGCGGTGAACCCGGGGTTCTCGGCCTCCGCGCCGTGGATCGTCCCCGCGAATTCGGGGGCGAAGTCGCCCCGCACGGTCGAGACGTTGACCCCGACCTTCTCGAAGACCCGGCCCTTCATCACCCCGCGCACCCCGCCGCCGGGATCGGCGTTGCCCTCCTCCTCGCGGTCCCAGGCGGTGTATTCGAAGGTGGCTTCGCTGCCTGCTTCGCGCTCGATCGCTTCGAAGGCCTCGCAGATGCGATTCCGCAGCGCTTCGAACCAGGCGCGGGCGGCGTTGGTGCTGTCGGTCCAGTCGGTCATGGGATGCGCCATCGCGCATCGTTGCCCTGCACGCAAGAATCTGCTTGCCAGCGCGCCATCCTACCATAGGTTATTACGCCATGTGGCTGTTGAACCAGATGCTCACCAAGGTGATCCGCAAGGGTCGCCTCGTCATCACCGATTACGACGGCAAGACCTATGACTACGGTCCCGGGGGCGAGGGTACGGAGCCGATCCACGTACGGCTGACCGACAAGGGCGCCTCCGCCCACATCGCGCGCTATCCGCAAGTCGGGGCGGGCGAGGCTTATATGGACGGGCGGATGGTGATCGATCCGCCGCACGATATCCGCGACCTCGTGCTGTTCGTGACGATGAACGGCAAGACCACCAGCGGCAAGGACTTCAAGGCCAAGGGCCCGTGGCGCAAGGCCGCGCAGGCAATCATCGCCAAGCTCGACGGGATCAACCCGCCGGGCAAGGCCGCGCGCAACGCCAAGCACACCTACAACCTCACCCGCCGCCTCTACGAACTGTTCCTCGACGAGGACCGGCAATACACGATGGCCTATTACCGCGATCCCGATGCCGGGACCTCGCTCGAACAGGCCCAGCTCGACAAGAAGGCGCACCTTGCCGCCAAGATGTACATAAAACCGGGCATGAAAGTGCTCGACATCGGCTGCGGCTGGGGCGGGTTCGCGCTCTATCTCAACAAGCACTACGGCTGCGAGGTGCTCGGCGTGGCGCTGGCCGAGGACCAGATCGCGTTCTGCCGCGAACGCGCCGCCGCGCTGGGCGTGGCCGACAAGGTCAAGTTCGAGCTGATGGACTACCGCTCGGTCGAGGGGAAGTTCGACCGGATCAGCTCGGTCGGACTGCTCGAGCACGTCGGCACCCCGCATTATCCGGTGTTCTACGAACACACCAACCGCCTGCTCAAAGCCGACGGGGTCATGCTCAGCCACTGCTGCGGCCGCGCCGGCCCGCCGGGTTTCACCGACGCGTGGACGCGCAAGTACATCTTCCCGGGCGGCTACATCCCCGCGCTCAGCGAACTCGTCGCGCAGAGCGAAAAGGCCGGCTGGCAGGTGATGGACGTCGAAGCGATGCGCTTCCACTACGCGCCCACGCTCGAAGAATGGTACCGCCGCACGGTGATGCACGAACGCCAGATCGTCGAACTCTACGACGAGCGCTTCTACCGGATGTGGCAATATTACCTGGCCGGCGCCGAACAGGCCTTCCGCAACGGCAAGATGGTCAACTGGCAGCTGATCTACGTGAAGGACCGCAAGGCCATCCCCATGACCCGCGACTGGATCGTGGAGGAAAGCGCGCGGTTGCGCAGCAGTGACGTCGCGCCCGAGTGGCACCTCGACCCGGAAGTGCGCGAGGCGGCGGAGTAGCCGCAGAAACCATTTTCCTACACGCCCCCTGCTGAGGCAGGCTTGCCGGTTCCCCCCCGAACCGCCGAGCCCTCGCCGCCATGACCGAACACAAGCCCGACCACACCCCCCACACCACCCTCCCCGCCTTCGCCCCCGTCCCGCGCGCCAAGGATCGCCACAACGGGTGGAAGCCCGCAGTCCAGCGCGCGTTTATCGAGGCGCTGGCCGAGACCGGCAGCGTCAAGTCCGCCGCGCGTCGCGTCGCCCGGGCCGAAGTCGGCGCCTACCTCCTCCGCCGCCACCCCGGCGCGCAGGAATTCCGCGCCGCATGGGACGCCGCGCTCGACATCGGGATGCGCCGCATAGAAGACGTCGCGATGGACCGCGCGCTCCACGGGGTCGAGGTCCCGGTGTACAGCTACGGCAAGCTCGTCGGCAGCCGCACGGTCTACAACGACCGGCTGGTGATGTTCATGCTGAGGAACCGCGCCCCCGATCGCTTCGCCGGGGGCAAGGCCAAGGCGATCAACGCCACCGACAAGGACACCCTCGCCCGGCTGAAAAAGCAGTGGCGCGAGGAATGGGCGCGCGAACACACGCTGATCGAGGACGAGCGCGAGCAGAACGAAGGCGACGACTTCATCGCCACGATCAAGGCGATGCACCGCGGCTGGTACCTCGACATGAGCCCCACCACCCGCGCCGCCTACCGCGCCTTCCGCGCCGCGGAGGACGCCGACGACGGCGCCTGGATGATCGAGGAAGACGCCGAAGCGATGAACGCGGTCGAAGCCGAGTACGAAGAG
This sequence comes from Novosphingobium sp., assembly GCA_030697365.1. Taxonomy (GTDB): domain Bacteria; phylum Pseudomonadota; class Alphaproteobacteria; order Sphingomonadales; family Sphingomonadaceae; genus Novosphingobium. The sequence continues at coordinate 14,575 of JAUYQH010000141.1, forward strand.
TGGTTCGGCGAAGGCCACGACCGCCGCGCCCCCGTCGCCAAACTGGTCGATATGCGCGCATGGCCGAGGGAGGGCGACGAGGAGGAGGAGAACCCGCAATGAGCATCCGAGACCTGCCCGATTTCCTCAAAGAGGCCTGCCCCGGCGGAAGCGAAGCTGGGCGAAGCCCAACGCCGGGGCGACCCCGCGCCCCTGTCCTCGCGAAGGCGGGGATTCCCCCACGGCAAGACCTATGGCGTCAACCATCCGAAGGGAGTCCCCAACCTCCCCGTCCCGATCACGGCCGAGGAACTGGCACGCGACTGGCTGGGGCATCTCGCGGCGGGGCGGATTGGGCCTACACGGCCGAGTTGATGCCCACTTGCATATATACGGCAATGCCGTATATATAGCTTTATGCAGTCCGTCATTGAGACCGATAGCTATCTTCGCGACGCGAAGGACGCAGGGATGGCCGAGGACGAGCGGAATGCCGCAGTCGATCTGGTCTCCACCGATCCCGAGGCTGGCGATGTGATGCCGGGGACCGGCGGCGTCCGCAAGGCGCGGCTCGCCGGGCGCGGGAAAGGCAAATCCGGCGGCTATCGCATCGTCTGGTACTTCGGCGGCGGGGACATACCGGTCTTCCTGCTGACCGTGTTCGACAAGGGCGAGAAGGCCAACCTGACCCAGGGCGAACGCAACGCGCTCCGCTCGCTGACTGACTGGGTCCTTGAGAGGAAGTTTGAGCGTTAAATGATGGGCGCTGGAACAGTCCGCGCTCTGGTCATGTGAGGACCAAGGTCATGGGTAAAGCATTCGAAAAGATCGCGGCGGGGCTGGCCGATGCCATCGCCTACGCCGAGGGCGACACCACCCGGGGCCGCGTCGCGGCCGGGCCGGACGTCAAGGCGATCCGCGCCAAGACCCGGCTCAGCCAAGCCAAGTTCGCCGACAAGCTGCGCGTCCCCGTCGCCACCGTCCGCGATTGGGAACAACACCGCCGCTCGCCCGACGCCCCGGCGCGGACGCTGCTGGGGATGGTCGATGCGGACCCGAAGGCGGCGCTGGCGTTGATTGAGCGAATGGCGGGGTGAGATTGGGGGCTTTTGCACCTGTCACCGCAATCTGCTCTGCTAATCCGGTGGAAAACTTGGTCCGAAATCGAGCTAGATGACCTCAAATCTCTTGCCCGTGTTCCACGAATGTTTCACTCAAAGGGGGCAACTCGGCAAAGGAGCCCAGCCTTGACCGCATTCCGCTTCATCGATCTGTTCGCGGGCATTGGCGGCCTACGGCTCGGATTTCAAGGCATCGAAGGCCATTGCGTCTTCACGTCCGAATGGGACAAATATTCTAGAAAGACCTATCAAGCGAATTTCCGCGATAACCACGAACTCGGAGGAGATGTCCGCGAATTCTCGGAAAATCCGCATCTTATTCCCGAACACGATGTGTTGCTTGCTGGGTTTCCATGTCAGCCCTTCTCAATCGCGGGTGTGTCGAAAAAGAATGCCTTGGGTAGGCCGCATGGCTTCCTATGCGACACTCAGGGTACACTTTTTTTCGATACCGCGAAAATTATCCAGCATCACCAGCCGACTGCCTTTGTGCTCGAGAATGTGAAAAATCTGGAGCGACACGATAAGGGGCAGACGTTCGCCACGATCATGAATGTCCTGACTCAAGAGCTAGGGTACCATGTTCAAGCGCGTGTGATTGGCAGTCAGCCGTGGGTCCCACAAAAACGTGAGCGAATCTTCATCGTTGGGTTTAAAAATCCTACAGCGTTTGATTTCCGCTCGGTTATTTTGCCTGAAACACGCCCAACGATGAAATTTATTCTCGACGACAATATCGACGTAGATCCTAAGTACACGTTGACTCAACATCTCTGGGATTATTTGCGGAACTATAAAGCTAAGCACGAAGCCGCCGGAAATGGCTTTGGCTACGGCTTGGTCGGACCCAATGACGTCGCTCGCACGTTGTCTGCTAGGTATTACAAGGACGGTTCTGAAATCTTGGTGGATCAGCCGGGCGGTCGACCGCGACGCCTGACTCCCCGCGAGTGCGCTCGTCTTATGGGGTTCGAACGCGGAGATCGCCATTGGATCATCCCCCAAGGTGTTTCGGACACCCAAGCCTATCGACAGTTTGGCAACGCCGTAGTCGTCCCTGCCGTGGAATTTATCGCACAGGCAATTAAACCATACTTATATTCCGCGCTTGCGCAGGGAGGGGTCAGACGCAAGGCTGCCTAATGGTCGACGTCGTGACGCCCGAGAAGCGCAGCCAAATGATGGCTAGAATTCGGGCGAAAGATACTAAGCCCGAACTGGTGATCCGAAGCGGTCTTCATAAGTTAGGGTATCGCTTCCGACTGCATGATAGCTGCCTTCCGGGCAAGCCGGATCTCGTTCTCCGAAAATACAACGCTGCGATCTTTGTGCACGGCTGTTTTTGGCACGTACACGAATGCAATATGTTCAAATGGCCACAAACTAGGGAAAAATTCTGGCGCACTAAGCTGCTTCGGAATCGTGAAGTGGACATAACTTCGCTTGCTGCGGTTCAAGCCCTTGGTTGGCGAACTGCGGTGGCTTGGGAGTGTGCAGTTCGCGGAACGTTGAAAAAATCCATTTCGACAGTTCTTAGCGAGCTTGATGATTGGCTGCAGGCTGGACAATCGAATTTGGAAATTGGAAGTAAAATCTAATTTCGGAATATCGGCCACCTCGAAAAATGGCGGCTTCCCAATCGGGCCGGAATCCGATTCAAGGATTTTGCGTTGCCGAGGGGTTTGAGTAATGGGCCAGCCTGGATTTTTCGATTTGCAGCACCGGTATGAGGGGCTGGACGCGAAGTCTGATCCGCTGGTGGCGATCTTGGCGGCGGTTCCGTTCGAGCTGTTCCGGGTGAAGCTGAAGACGGCGCTGGTCAAGGGCGGGCTGCGGCGGTCGG
>JAUYQH010000158.1 GCA_030697365.1 Novosphingobium sp.
GGCGTGGATCCGCGCGACCAGTTCTTCGCGGTGGAACGGCTTGGTGACGTAATCGTCGGCGGCTAAGCCGAAGCTGCGGACCTTCGAATCCATCTCGGAGATACCCGACAGGATCAGCACCGGGGTCTGAACCTTGGCCACCCGCAGCGTCTGGAGCACGTCGTAGCCGTGCATGTCGGGCAGATTGAGGTCGAGCAGGATGATGTCGTAGTCATAGAGCTTGCCCAGGTCCAAGCCTTCCTCGCCCAGGTCGGTCGAGTAGACGTTGAAGCCCTCGGTGGTGAGCATGAGCTCGATCGCCTTGGCCGTGGTCGGCTCGTCCTCGATCAGCAAAACGCGCATGGTGAAAGTTCCCAAAGCCGAGTTATGGACATCGACCAGCCGGGATATGAAGAAGGGGGTTAAAATCGGGTAAACCTTAGGTCAAACTTGCTTGGCCCAGTCGTCATAGCTGGGCCGCAGGGACGGCCTCTTCAGCCGCCTCATGCGCCTCGAGATGATCGATCATACCCGGCACATGAATACCTTACCTTGCAGGTATGCCACGCGGTGGTCGCCAGCCGCAAGGCCGAGGTGGTGCAGGCCGCAGTCCGGGATGTTTTCACTCGATTGTGAAGCCGCTCCATCGGTTCCCGTCATGGCCCCCAGAGGACCTGGCTCAGGCAATTCAGCGGTAGATATCCTTTGGTGTGTATGAAGGTTGCCGCCCCGTTTGGCGGGAATTAACTTTCTCCCGCAACTGTGTCGCAACACCGGTGGCCGCAATCCTTGATCGAGGGTGGGTAGCGAGGATTGCGCATGAGCTACGCTGTGCCGTTCGAGGGCGACTGCCCTGTTCTAGATTATCCTGACGCCAATGAGGGCGGATCCTCGAGGTCCGTCGAGCGACGGGCCATGCCCCGCTTCACGCTGTTGATCCGAACCGCTAAGGTGATGGGCGCGACCGGCGAGTTTCTCTGCATCGTCCGCAATGTCTCGCCACTGGGCGTCCGGATCAAGACCTTCGCGCCGCTGCCCCCGGAAGCGGAAATCGACCTCGAGCTGGCAAACGGCGAGCGCCATCACATTATCAAGGTCTGGGAGGATGGCGACCTCGTCGGATTCCGCTTCTCAGCCCCGGTCGACATCGAACGACTCGTGAGCGAGGCTCCGAGCCAGTTGCGCAAGCGTGACGTCCGGCTCAACTGCCTGATGCCGGCGCTCCTCACAGCGCATGCAGGTGAATGCGATGCCAAGTTCCACGACATTTCGCAGCACGGCGCAAGGATCGAATGCGGTCTGCACCTCGCCGTCGGCGAGAGAGTCCACATTGAAAGCGACGTTCTACCGCCAATCGATGCGACCGTCCGCTGGCGCCGCGCACCATTCTACGGGGTGATCTTCGAGCAGGTGTTCCGCTTCGATGAGCTTGCCAGGCTGTGCGGCGTCGCGGCCTCGACCCGCTCTGCAAAGCCCGACAGACATCGGGCTCCGATGGCCGGAACGTTTTGCTGCTAACCGGAGTCCAGGACTCATCAGGTGGCCGGTACTGTCCGGACCTAGCTAAGTTATCGTTGAACGATCGGCGATGGTTCCCTTGGATAAGGACCGGCGTGGAAAAGAGGCTCTGACGCACTTTTGATGATGTGGGTCAGCATGCGGCGGCGATCAACCTGGCTTCGAGCAGATCCATCTCTGCGCGGCCGTACATCTGGCGTTTGACGAGCTTGAGCTTTGTTATCTGGCCCTCCGCCTGTCCATTCGACCAAGGCGAGGAGATTGCAGCTCAGACCGCCGCGAGATACCCCTCGTATTGGAGCCGCTCGGCCGCTGTCAGCAGCGCGGGATTGATGACGGTTGACCCGATCGCTACGCGGACCCGAGCCGGCAGCCAATAGTGCCCGAGCGCCAATCGCCATGATCGTCGCCGCCGATACATAGAGCCACAGCCAGCGCGGCGCCGTGGAATGGAAGATCACGGCAAGCGCCACGATATTGAACAGCACGACTGTGTAAAGCAGCGGCAGCCGGTGGGACAGATTGTCTCCGTAGGCGCGCACGAAGTGGTCGCCGCGGCGCGGCGATATGTCCGCGAAAAACCGCCTCGCAGATTGTGCCAACCGCTGGAGATCCACGGCTGCTCGCCGTGATCGCTCGTGGTTGGGGGAAGTCATCGCCCACCATTTCCCGAGGATTGATTATCAAATTGCCAATTGCGGTCGGATCCCAAGCCCGCGTGGCGGAGTAAAACCAGGCTCGTGACAGCGCGGGGGATGACGATATGAAGTGAACCCCGATCAGGCCCTCCTCATATCGTTGGCTGCTTGTCGGATCAGGTCGTGGTGATCTCGCCGGTGTCGTTGAGGTCGCGAGGTTTGAAACCCATGCGGCGCCAGGCGATCAACTTATACCTGCCCTGCGGATGCTGTGGGGAGCGAGCGCGCCAAGCGTTTCTTCAACAAGGGTGGCAATGGGCGCTGGCGCGACGCTACCACCAAGGCTGACTTGGAATTGTACGACTCCAAGGTGCGGCCGACGTTCTAACCGGACCTTGCGACGTGGATCGAGCACGGCGACGCTTGTACCCACATGGGATGGACGCTCATGACCGGCTCGGGTGGAAAGCAGGACATAAGTCCGAGCCGAAGACGGTCTTGCGCGAACCCCGTTATCGGGCGCAAAATGCTGCCGTTCCTTCGGGAGTGGGCGATGGCGCGAGTCTTCCTCAGCTATGCGCGCGAGGACGCCGCCACGGCGAAGTCGATCGCCAAGGCGCTCGAACGCGCTGGCCACCAAGGATTGGTGGGATCGCCTCTTTTACGGCGGCGCTCTCGTTCGACGCCAAGATCGCCGAAGCACTCAGCGATTATTCGTAGGAGAGCACGATGTTGAGCAATCTGGTTCACAGCCCCGAGGTCCAGCAGCTGCTGGACCGCGCCAGCGGAATGAACGAGCCGGGCGGCGATGTGCGGTTGAAGGAGACGCTTCGCGACCTGCTCGAGGCGTTGATGACAATCATCGAAAGGCACGACGTCAGCGAAGGTGAGTTCTGGACCGCCATCAAGTTCCTGCAGGATGGGGCCAGCGAACTCGGGCTTATTGTCCCCGGGGTCGGGCTGGAGCATTTCCTCGATCTACACATGGACAAGAAGGACGCTGAGGCGGGTCTAACTGGCGGCACTCCCAGGACGATCGAGGGGCCTCTGTATGTTGAAGGAGCGCCCTTAGTCGAAGGGGAAGATGTAAACCTGTCTCACGATCCCGACAAGGACGCCGTCACGCTGCGCATGAGCGGGCGGGTGACTGGGCCCGATGGCGAAGCGGTCAAGGGAGCCGTCCTCCACGTTTGGCATGCAAATTCCAAGGGCTTCTACTCGCATTTCGATCCCACCGGAGCGCAGAGCCCGTTCAACAACCGGCGTCGCATAAAGCTCGGCGACGAAGGCCGCTATTCCTTCCACTCCAGGATGCCGAGCGGTTATGCAGTGCCCCCCGGCGGCGCTGCTGACCAGCTGATGAGCGCGCTGGGGCGCCACGGCAAGCGTCCTGCTCACGTTCACTTTCTCGTGGAAGCACCGGGCTATCGTACGTTGACCACGCAGATAAACTTCGGAGATGATCCGTTCGCTGCAAGTGATTTCGCGTTCGGCACGCGCGAGGGGCTGCTGCCGATGCCAAGTCGCGAGGGCGACACCGTTCACGTCAATTTCGACTTCCGGCTTCAGCGGGCGCGGTCTCAAGAAGAGCAGCAATTTTCCAGCCGCCCGCGGGCACAAGCCGCATAAGTCCCGCCGTGCAGAAGCTATAGCCGTCCGGCGGCCGCTCTGGGCAGCCCCATGCTGGACGGCTATTAAGTCACCTCCAAATGGGCATGACTTGAACGCGGTACGGCGCGAGCGCATCGTCAGGGGCGGAGGCGGGCGCCGCATACGATTCCTGACCGGTTGGCTGGTCCATGCTTCGCCAGCGAAATGCCGATGTACGCCTTGCATCTGGCCGCAATGGCTGCCGCCGCCGCGGTGGTGGCCGCACCCGCAATCGCTCATGACGCTGCGGCGGCGCCGGCTTCGATGGTCGCCCAGGAGCAGGGTAGTCAGCCCCTGGGCAAAGGCTTATGGTCGGGGACTTGTCCAACGCTGGAGGTTTCCATGACGCCCTGGGAGTTCACCGGAAAATCGCTAATCAATTGCACATGCACCTATGGCTGCAATTGCCAGTTCAACGGACTGCCTGACAAAGGGCACTGTCATGCTGTCGCCGGCATCGAGATCGAGGAAGGTCACTACGGCGACACCAAGCTTGGCGGTTTGCGGATCGCCGCAATCTACAAATGGCCCGGCGCGATCCACGAAGGCAACGGCGAAGCAATCGCATTTGTCGACGAGGCGGCCGACGACCAGCAGCGCGAGTCGCTGTTGAAGATCATGACCGGCCAGGACACCGATCCTTTCGCCACGATGTTTTCAGTCTATTTCTCAACGGTCACAAAGATGAACGATCCGGTGTTCACCAAAATCGACTTCGACGTCGACGTCGACGGTCGCACCGGCCGCCTCCACATCGAGGACTATATCGAGACAGTCGGGGAACCGATCCGCAACCCGGTGAGCGGCGCGCCATCGCGCGCGCAGATCGTCCAGCCGGAGGGCTTCGAATATGCCATCGCGGAAATCGGTAGCGCGACGAGCGCCACCCAAGGCCCTGTCAAAGTGGCGATGGAGAACACCTACGGCCAGTTCGCCAATCTGCACCTCAACAACCACGGCATTGTTCGGGCCTGAGCGCCGCCCGTGGCCGAGACACCGGCCTTGGAGCGATTGATCGCCAGGGACCGTACGGTCACGCTGACGGGTCTCATCGTCCTATGCGCGCTGGCCTGGGCATACATAGCTATGGGCGCCGGCCTGGGCATGAGCGCGAGCGAGATGACCACGCTGACGCTGTTCCCCCATCAGCAGTCTCCCGCCCTGGCCAACATGGCAGGGAGCGGCATGGGCGCGATGGCCATGCGACCGCAACCGGTGGTTGCCTCCGTGCTTGCCGGATGGGTTCTGCCGATCACCATGTGGTGGGTCATGATGATCGCCATGATGGCGCCGAGCGCCGCGCCAACGATACTGTTGTACGCGCGGGTGCATCGCCACTCGATCGCCCGAGGCTCTGCTCAGGAAAGGCTTGCGCCCACCGGCGCGTTTGCCGGGGGTTACCTGCTGATATGGCTGGGGTTCTCGATCCTGGCGGCGACGCTGCATCGGATGATGGAATCTAGCGGTATCATCTCGGACATGGGGTCCCGCAGCCAATGGCTTTCGGCCGGGGTTTTGATTGCCGCGGGCCTCTATCAGTTCTCGCCCTTGAAGGCAGCGTGTCTTTCGCACTGCCGCTCGCCTGCCGGGTTTCTCTCGCGCCACTGGCGCCCCCACGCGACCGGGGCGCTGCGTCTTGGCGCGATGCATGGTGCCTTCTGTGTCGGGTGTTGCTGGGTGCTGATGGCACTGTTGTTCGTCGGCGGCGCCATGAACCTGGTCTGGATCGCCGCGCTAAGCCTCCTGGTGTTGGTCGAGAAGTTCGTGCCGCCCGGTCGATGGGTTGGCCGTGGCGTGGGCCTTCTCCTGGTGGGCTGGGGCGTTGCTACTATGCTCTGTGACGGTTGCGCAGTTGGCATTTAGCCAGCGAATTGTGATCGTCGCAACAATGAGTGAGTATTCGCGGTGTCATGGACACGAAAGAGCTGATTGGCCAGACTGGGAACGGAAAGGAATCATCGATGCCGCAATTCGTGATTGAACGGGAAATGCCCGGCGTGGGCAAGCTCGGCGCCGACGACCTGAAGGGCGCGTCGCAAGGCTCCTGCACAGTACTCCGCGATCTCGGCCCCGACATCCAATGGGTACACAGCTACGTCACCGACGACAAAATCTACTGCGTCTATCGAGCGCCCAGCGAGGATCTTATCCGCAAGCATGCCGAGACCGGCGGCTTTCCCGCGAACAGCATTGCCCAAGTGAGAGCGATGATCGATCCCACCACGGCGGAATGAGCGAAGTGCCCGCGCCAACGGATCGTTGTCAGGAATTGCGGGAAGTTCGCTCGCGGGTTTTCGACAGCGCGAGGTGGCAAGGTTACAAGCCGCGCTCCGACGATATCATCATCGCGACCTACTCGAAATGCGGCACCACGTGGATGCAGCGAATCGTCGGCATGCTGGTGTTCGGTTCGGCGGAGCCGAGGCAAATCTGGGACCTTTCGGTGTGGCCCGACATGCGGCTGGCTGGCCCGGTCGAAGAGCTTTGGGCGACGGCGGAAGCCCAGGAGCATCGGCGGTTTTTCAAATCCCATCTGCCGTACGACGCGTTGCCTGTTAGCGATGGTGTGAAGGTCATCCACGTCGCGCGCGACGGCCGGGATGCGGCGCTGTCGCTTCATAACCACTTGTATAACTTCACCCCCGAGGTTCTCGCGGCGCTCGATGAGATCAGCCGCGACGATCCGAAATTCGGCGATGCTTATCCACGAACTCCTGAAAGCCCGGCCGAGTTTTTCAGAAACTGGATCGCGAGCGAGGAATACGATGGTCAGGGCGATCCCGCCGCATCGTTCTTCCAGCTTGAAAACAGCTACTGGGCCGCCAGGGATCAGCCGAATCTGTTGCTGGTCCACTATGCCGATCTCAAGGGCGACCTTGCAGGCGGAATGCGGCGCGTCGCCGAATTCCTGGATATCGAGATCGCAGGCGAATTGTGGCCCGAGTTGGTCGAGGCCGCCGGATTTGAAGCCATGCGGCGCCAGGGCGATCAGCTCATACCCGCCCTGCGGATGCTGTGGGGGAGCGAGGGCGCCAAGCGATTCTTTAACAAGGGTGGCAACGGGCGCTGGCGCGACGCTTTTACCGAGGCCGACTTGGAATTGTACGACGCCAAGGTGCGGCAGGCGTTCTCACCGGACCTTGCGACGTGGATCGAACACGGTGTCGCTGGGGAACCGAACTAGAGGCCGATCCGGGCCAGCTCCTGCTCCGATGCTCCTTGATCCCGCAGCATTGCAAGCTCTTCGGGATCGAACTCCGCGCCAAACAGCGGCGGCTGCATCGCCGCCACCATTTGGTCCGATTCCATGAAATCTGAGCATTCGGCCTTTGTCGGCATGTTGTCGCAGGTGATCTCAACCTCGTTGCCGTCCGGATCCCGGTAGTAAAGCGAGGAGGTGAAATGGTGGTTCACACAGACCGTCGGAGTGATCCCGAGGGCTTTGAGGCGCTCATACTCGTCAGCGAGGGCAGAAGGTTGCCCGCAACTGAACCCGATATGATCGACGCCTCCGGAGTTTTCCGGCTTTACCCCCGTCTCGCCGTCATCCCAGAGCACAAAGCGATGATGTTCGTCATCGAAACTCATGAACGCCGCGACCTCATTCCGGAACCGGGTTTTCGCGTCGAAGGCCTTTCCGTACCAATCGATCGCTGCCGGTAAATTGGATGTTCTCAAACCGAAGTGGGCAAGGCGTAGCTGGTGGCCCATCAGCGTTCTCCCCGGCTAATACCCTTCAATCGACCGCTTGCCCCGACACGTCAATGCTCGGGATCGAGTTCAGGCTTGCCGCAAACCTGAGACCATGGCGATTGTTGGACGAGCCAAATATGGCCCCGTTGCGTGAGGACAAGTCGGCCTGCGACGCCCTGTCGGCAATCGCGCTTGGCTTAGCCGCGTTGCTACTCCCGGCGAGTTCGCGTGCATAGCGCAGCGCCAGTGCGATCCCCGCGCCATCCTTGTCGGCCGCAAACAAGTCCCGGGTGAGCCCCACCCGGAACGAGTGCGCACTGAGGGCCGGGACCGTTTCGCCCTCCCTGCCCGGTTCGAAATCGACAAGCCCCAGATCGATCGCTTCGAAGATCCGGCGCCGCAAGATCGTCACTACGCCCGGGCGCGTGAGCGCTTGGCGCCAATGGAGCGCGGCGGTGAGCCGGACCAGCGGGGCCTGGCGCACCGCCAGCCGATAGCGCAGCACCGGCGGCACATGCCCCTGCTGGCGGTGCTGCCAACCGATAGCGGCGAGGTGACTGACGGCCGATCGTGCTGTCCGCCCTGCCCGCCTGCGCCAGCGCCGCAAGTCAGGTCGCCACCGCCTCGGCGCGCGCCGGCAGCGCTTCGAGCCCGCATTCGTCGCACCAGGTCTCGAACTGGCCTCAGTCGCTGGCGTCGGCGCGGATGGTGTTGGCGCCGGCGGCTAACCAGAGATAGCAACTCCACGGCCAACATTCACCTTGCAAATCAAAACCCTTAGTATAGAATTGCAGGATGTTTATTGGACGCCCTTTGGCACTGATCATGGTTCGCCAGGCTCTGGCCGACAATGCCGCGACAGTCCTCCTCGGTCCGCGCCAAGTGGGCAAATCCACATTGGCCCGGATGATCGCCGCAGAGCGGCCCCACAGCGTCTATCTTGATCTGGAGCTCGACCAGGATCTGCGCAAGCTCGATGATGCCGCAGCCTATCTGCGCAGCACGGCAGGACGGCTGACCGTCATCGACGAAGTCCACCGCACGCCGCAGCTGTTTGCCACCTTGCGCAGCCTGATCGACGAGCGTCGCAGGGCAGGGCACAAGGTAGGGGAGTTCCTGCTGCTCGGATCTGCCTCGCTCGATCTGGTGCAGCACAGCGCAGAAACGCTCGCCGGACGCGTCACCTATATCGAACTTCAGCCGGTGGGACCGCAGGACGGGGCAGGGGCCAACATCGGCCTCGACAGACTCTGGCTGCGTGGCGGTTTTCCGGACAGCCTGCTGGCACGCGACGATGGAGCGAGCCTCAGGTGGCGCAAAGCCTTCATCCGCTCCTATCTGCAGCGCGATGTCCCCATGTTCGCGCCGCGGATGCCGTCGGTGACCATTGGCCGCCTGTGGACCATGCTGGCGCACGGGCAGGGGACCTTGCTCAACACAGCAAGGCTCGCCCAAGCGCTTGCTGTCTCTGCTCCCATGGCCGGGCGTTATATCGATCTGCTCGTTGACCTGCTGTTGGTCCGCCGCCTTGCGCCGTGGAGCGGCAATCTCGGCAAGCGTCTGGTCCGCTCGCCCAAGCTCTATGTGCGCGATTGCGGCCTGGTGCATGCGCTGCTCGACATCGGCACCGGTGATCAGCTGCTCGGCCACCCGGTAGTTGGCGCGAGCTGGGAAGGGTTGGCGATCGAGGCGCTGATCGATGCCGCCGGGCCGCATGCCCAATTCAGCTTCTACCGGACCGCTGCCGGGGCCGAAATCGACCTAGTCATCGAGCGGGGAGGGCGGGTGGCCTTCGCCATCGAGATCAAGCGCTCGACCGCCCCCAAAGTCGAACAGGGCTTCTACTGGGGGGCGAACGACATCGGCGCTGCCCGCAGGATCGTCGTCACGCCGGGCGGTGACCGCTATCCTCTGCGCGACGGGGCGGAAGTGATGCCGCTGTTGCAGGCGATAGAGGAAGTCATCCCTGGGGACGGTGCGTGAGACAAAAATGAGAAAGGGGAGGGGAGGGCGGTCTGGCCATTTTTTGGCTATGATGATCGTTGGCAAACGACCACTCTCGCCTTCGACCTTCCTCCAGCATCCCGCCCACTCGGGTGTTATGCTCCGCAAGATGGACCTTGACCGACAGGGACGCCAATGGGGTCAGCAATGTCTGGATGAGAATTGGCAGGGGTGATGTCTAGCGACAACGACCGCCAATACAGGTCATGGACCAGGCGCTGGCTGCGCAGGCAGCCACCTACGGGGAATTCCTGATCGCCGGGCGGTTCGTCGATCTCGGCCCCTGGCACATCGGTTTCGGCATCCTCCTGCCCTTGCGCAAGAGCGAGTCCCTGGCGATCCGTCTGGCGCTTTCCGACGGTGGAGTGGCGTCCATGAAAATGGAAACGGGGCGAACGCCATCGAGGATCTGAATCTGGAGGATTATCACTGATGGCTATCAAGCTTCATCCCAGCTTCGCGGTTCACGTCGGTATCTGGCTCCGCACCGAGATCGTCGAGCCGCATGATCTGACGGTTTCGGCCACAGCCGGGAAGCTCGGTGTCTCGCGTCAGGCGATGAGCAGCCTGCTCAATGGCCGGGCCGGCATTTCGGCCTCAGCGCAGACATCCGCTGCGGATGCAGGCGGCGCACGACCTTGCCGAGGCGCGCCGCCACGAAAAGGACATCAAGGTCGAAAAGATCGCCGCCTGATGCCGCGCGGCGCGTGGCGTCATGGTGCGCGGCGGCTTATCCTTCGCGATGATAGGGATGGCCAGCGATAATGCTCGTCGCGCGCCACAACTGCTCCATCAGCATCGCCCGCGCGAGCAGGTGCGGCCAGGTCGCCGCCCCGAAACGCAGCAGCAGGTCGGCCGAGCCGCGCAGGGCCTCGTCATGCCCGTCTGCCGCGCCGATCCAGAACCGCGCCTCGCGCACTCCGTCGTCGCGCCAGCGGGAAAGCAGCGCTGCGAATTCGGCAGATGTGAGGTCGCGACCGCGCTCGTCGAGGACGATATGGCGGCACGGCGTAAGCGGAGGGGGAACGCTACCCCCGCGCTCGGGCAGTTCGGTCAGCTTCAGCGGCCAAACGATCCGCTTGGCATAGCGCTCGACCAGCTCGCTTTCGGGCGAGCGGGCGATCTTGCCGCGCGCCACGATGTGCAGTTGCATCTGCGCGTGGCGTCGCGATCAGGCCGCTGCTGGCGGCGCGTCGCCGAAGGCCCACATCCGTTCGAGGTTGTAGAAGCTGCGCACTTCGGGGCGGAACAGGTGGACGACCACGTCGCCCGCATCGATCAGCACCCAGTCGGCCGCTGGCAGGCCTTCGAGCCGGACCGGACCCATCCCGGCGTGCTTGATCCGCTCGGCGAGCTTTTGCGCCATCGCCGCGACCTGACGGGTCGAGCGCCCCGAGGCGATGACCATGTGATCGGCGATCGAGGATTTCCCTTCGAGTGGAATCGAGACCACCTCCTGCGCCTGATCGTCGTCGAGCGAAGTCAGCACCAGCGTGTGGAGCGGCGATTCGCCGACGGGTGAAGCACCCGGAGGCGGGGTGGCGGCGGCCTTGGCCGGCAGCGATTCAAGCGGCGTCATTGGGTACGAAGTGGCTCCTCTTGCCGGTTAATCAAGGAATGGGACACGCGCCGTGGCGGCATGGGGCCGGACGGAGCGAAGACAAGCTGCGCGCTCAGGCGGGGTCAGCCGGGACCGGGCGATGCGTAACGCCATCGCGCGAAGCGACGGCAAAACGGCGATGCCAGTGGGGATCGGCGGAGCGAATCGCGGTGGCCGAGCGCGGATCGGGATCGAAACGCAACAGGTACAGCGCAGGGCAACTCCGTCTCGCCGGGTCTTTCAGGGCTTCGGGTCGCCGGCGATGGCGCCCGAGCCAAGCCATCGCGGGGCTCGCCATGGCAGCTGCATCATACCCCGGACGCGCGATCACCGCAATCGGCATCAGCCGGGCAATCCCGCGCCAGTCCTTCCAGCGGTGGAACTGGGCCAGATTGTCGCTGCCCATCAGCCATACGAAGCGGCGTCTGGGATAGCGCCGCAGCAGCGCGCGCAGCGTTTCGACGGTGTAGCGCGTACCCAGTTCGCGCTCGATCGCGGTCACCCGGATCGGGCTCCCGCGCGCCTGGCGCTGCGCCGCCGCGACCCGTGCGGAGAGCGGGGCCATACCTGCCGCGGTCTTGAGCGGGTTGCCCGGTGAGACCAGCCACCACACCTCCTCCAGCCTCAGCCGGCGCAGCGCGAATATCGTGATCCGGCGGTGGCCGCGATGCGCGGGGTTGAAGCTGCCGCCGAGCAGCCCGGTCAGCGGGCCGGATCGGCTCACTTTGGCCGGATCACTTGAGGACACGAGGCTCCGAAACGAACTGGTTGCGATAGCCGCCCTGGAAGCTCAGCATCCACCCGGGATACTCGGGTGGCAGCGCGCTCAGCTTGTCGAGCTCGGCCATTTCCGCGGCGGACAGCTCAATCTCGCAGGCGGCGAGGTTGTCGGCCAGCTGATCGGCGCGCTTGGCCCCGATGATCACGGTCGAGACGACCGGCTGGTAGAGCAGCCAGGCCAGCGCAATCTGCGCCACGCTTGCGCCGCCTCCACGCGAATCGGCCATGCGCTTCATCGCCTCGATCAGGTCATAGCCGCGGTCCATGTTGACCGGGGGAAAGTCGAACGCCGCGCGGCGGCCTTCACCCTGGCTGCGGTCGTCGTCGCCGCGGGTGTATTTGCCCGAAAGCAAGCCGCCAGCGAGGGGACTCCAGACCATCAGTCCGACTCCCTCGGATTGCAGCATCGGCACGATCTCGCGCTCGAGATCGCGCCCGGCGATGGTGTAGTAGGCCTGGAGCGAGGCGAACCTTTCGAAGCCGAGCCGTTCGGAAATGCCCTGCGCCTTCATGATCTGCCACGCGGCCCAGTTACTCACCCCGATGTATCGCACCCGTCCCGACCGGACCATGTCGTCGAGCGCCCGCAGCGCTTCCTCCATCGGAGTCGCCGGGTCCCAGCCGTGAATCTGGTAGAGATCGACGTGATCGGTGCCGAGCCGCTTCAGGCTGGCGTCGATCTGGTGCATGAGGTGGTATCTGGATACCCCCGCGTCGTTGGGTCCCGGGCCCATCGTGCCCATCGCCTTGGTCGCGATCACCACGTCCGAACGCTTGGTTCCCAGCGCCTTGAGCGCTCCGCCGAGGAATTCCTCCGACTGGCCGCTGGTGTAGACGTTGGCGGTGTCGATGAAATTGATTCCGCCGTCGAACGCCTGCTTGACCAGCGCGGTCGAAGCGTCCTGATCAAGGCCCGCGATCGCGCCGAAGCGGCCCGGTTGGGTCCCGAAGGTCATCGCCCCCAGGCACAGTTCGGAGACCATCAAGCCGGTGTTGCCAAGACGATTGGTGCGCATGGATGCTCCTTCGAGATTCGAATCAGGGGCGGATCTGGCCGGTGCCGCGCACCAGCCACTTGTAGGTGGTCAGCCCTTCGAGCGCGACGGGGCCGCGCGCGTGGAGGCGCCCGGTGGCGATGCCGATCTCGGCCCCCAGCCCGAACTCGCCTCCATCGGCGAACTGGCTCGAGGCGTTGTGCATCACGATCGCCGAATCGACTTCGGCGAGGAATCGTTCCGCTGCGGAGGAGTCTTCGGTGACGATCGCATCGGTGTGATGCGAGGCGTGGCGCGCGATGTGATCGAGCGCGGCATCGAGCCCGTCGACCACCGCCACGCTGAGCACCGCGTCGAGATATTCGGTATCCCAGTCCTCGTCCTGCGCCGCCGCGATCCGCGGATCGATCGCCTGTGCCCGAGCGTCGCCGCGCAGTTCGCAGCCCGCAGCGAGCAGCGGTTCGACCAACCCATGCGGATCGGGATAGGTCGCATCGACCAGCAGCGTTTCCATCGCCCCGCATACCCCGGTGCGGCGCAGCTTGGCGTTGAGCGCGATCGCTGCCGCCTTGGCCGGATCGGCGGCGGCGTGGACGAAGGTGTGGTTGATCCCGTCGAGGTGGGCGAGCACCGGAACGCGCGCCTCGGCCTGGACCCGGGCGACGAGGCTCTTGCCCCCGCGCGGAACGATCATGTCGATCAGCCCCGCCGCGGTGAGCATCGCGCCGACCGCAGCGCGGTCTTGCGTGGGCATAAGCTGCACCGCCTCGGCCGGCACGCCCCCGGCAGCCAACCCCTCGACCAGCGCTGCGTGAATCGCGCGGTTGGAGCGAACCGCCTCACTGCCCCCGCGCAGCAGCACCGCGTTGCCCGAACGGACGCACAGCGCGGCGGCATCGGCGGTGACGTTGGGACGGCTTTCGTAGATGATTCCGATCATCCCGACCGGGATTCGCACCCGCTCGAGCACCAGCCCGTTGGGCCGCTCGCGCCGGTCGATGATCTCGCCCACCGGATCGGGCAGGTCCGCGATGGCGGCGACGGCATCGGCCATGTCCGCCAGCCGTGGAGCATCGAGCCGCAGCCGGTCGAGCATCGCATCCGACAATCCGGCTGCTTGCCCGGCTTCGCAATCGGCAGCATTGGCTTCCAGGATCACTGGTGCGACATCGCGCAATGCTTGCGCCGCTCGGCGCAGCGCCGCTGCGCGTTGCGCAGAAGCGAGAAGGGCAAGAGTCCGTTGCGCGACCCGACCGGCCTGCGCCCGCGCGGCGACGGTTTCGGCCATCGCCTCTCCGGCCATGGCGGGCGAGTCGGCGGGTTTGAGCGCGGTGGAAGCCATGCCGCGCCGCTACCACCGGGCGTCGGCGTTGTCACACGCGGGATTGGGGAAGACGCGCAACGTTTATCCCGAGCTCCGGTTCCGGCGCGAAACAAATAATTTGTACGCAACGAGTCGCTTTGTCGCGCGACTCGCCCGGCTCGCCCCGACTCTGCTTCCGCCGATTCGACTCATGCTGTCACGCGTGTCAGTGGCCGGGCCGACGAAAACACAAAGGGTGGGTCGCAGCTTGCAAACGCTGAAGCGCGACGGGTGGACGGCCCGTCTGCGCATCTGGTTCCCGGATCGCGAGTTTTTCATGCGGTCGCAGGGGCAGGTGCGCTTCATCAAGATTTCGGCCCGTGTGCAGATGACCGCGGCGGCGATCGTCGCCGGGGTTGTTCTCGCCTGGTTTATCGCGATGATTGCGATGGTCGCGCTGCAATTTTCCGCGACCAGCGAGCGCACGGCGCTGCTCCAGCGCGAATCCAGGGTCACCCGCGCCGAGACGCAGGTGTCCACATACCGCAACGACATCGATCGCCTCGCCAGCGATCTCCAGCGCCGTCAGGCGTTTATCGAACAGGTGGTCAAGAGTGAGCTGGGCGAATTGCCCGTACCGGAGGAAGCTGCGGCCGGTACATCGGATCAGACCGCCCGGCCCGCTGCCAAGAATTCGGCGCTGCTCCCCAGCGCAGCCGGTCTTTCCCGGATCGAACAGCGTCAGCTTGCGTTCGCCGAGCAGCTGACCCGTCTCGCCGACAGCCGCGCTGCCAGCGCCGAGGCGGCGATCCGCCGCCTCGGGCTCAACCCGCGGTTGATGCTCGCCAAAATGAACGATCGCACCGCGCAGGGTGGTCCGCTGCTCGGCGCGGCGAACGATCTCGATCCGCGCTTCCAGCGCCTTGGGCTCAGTGTGGCGCGGATGGGCGCGCTCGAGGATGGACTGGCCGCGGTCCCGCACAGCTTGCCCGCCAGCCTCGAGTACATTTCTTCGGGGTTTGGCTACCGCAGCGACCCGTTCACCGGCGCGGCGGCGATGCACGCCGGGCTCGACTTCCGCGGGCCGCTCGGCGCGCCGATCTATTCGGCGGCGGCCGGGCGGGTCAGCTTCGCCGGCAACAAGGCGGGTTACGGAAACTGCATCGAGATCACCCACGGCAACGGAATGATGACCCGCTATGCCCACCTGTCGGCGTTCCGCGCCCGCACCGGTCAAAACGTGGGTGCCGGCGAGGCCATCGGCGCAATCGGCAACAGCGGCCGCTCGACCGGGCCGCACCTGCACTTCGAAGTGCGGATCAACGACCAGCCGGTCAACCCGCGTCCGTTCCTGGAGGGGAATCGCAATGTTTTCTCGAAAGCAAGAGGCCGCGCCGCGGCCATTCGCGGCTGATCCGATGGGGGCGGCGCGCAATCCGGCGGGTGGTTCGACTTTCTCGGTGTTCGGATCCGACATCGCCATTACCGGCGACGTCAAAGCCAGCGCCGATCTTCACGTCGATGGCCGAATCGAGGGAGACATCGTCTGCCAGGCGCTGGTCCAGGGCGAAGGCAGCGAAATCACCGGCGCTATCTGCGCCGAATCGGCCCGGCTGGCCGGCGTGATCCACGGCTCGATCGACGCGGGCAGCCTGGTGATCCTCAGGACGGCGCGGATCTTTGGTGACGTCAGCTACGATGCGCTGACGATCGAACAGGGTGCCCAGATCTCCGGGCGGTTCGCGCACCGGTCGGCCGCGATCGCGTTGGTCGAGGACGAGGCCGCGCGGATCAGCCTGGTGAACTGAACCCGCGAGCGCGTGCGGCCTCCTCCTGGCGCAGCGCCTTGCGATCGAGTTTGCCAACGAGTGAGCGGGGCAGGCTGTCGCGCACTTCGACAACCAAGACGCGCTTGTCTGCGGGAAGCCGCCCGTTGAGCCAGTTTCGCAGCGATTCGCCGGTTTCGAAGCTGTCGGCGCGCAGGGTCACGAAGGCTTTGGGGCTTACTCCGCGGAAAGCATCGGGAATCCCGATCACCACCGCTTCGCGGACCTCGTCGTGGCCGAGCAGCACGTTCTCGATCCGGCTGGGAAAGACGGTGACTCCGCCGACCTGCATCCTGTCGGTGCTGCGATCGACGATCGTGGCGAATCCTTCAGCGTTGATCGTTGCGCAATCGCCGGTGCGTAGCCATCCGTCGCGGAACGCCGCCGCATCCGCCGCAGGGTCGTTCCAGTAGCCGAGCATGACCTGCGGCCCCGCAACGGCGAGCTCTCCGGGTTCGTCCGGCGGGGCGGGGCGCGAGGGATCGTCGCGGTCGAGCAACTTCCATTGGGTGTGCGGCAAGGTGCGGCCCACCGACCCATCCAGGGCGGGAGTCGAGAACGGATTGACCGAAACCACCCCGGATGCCTCAACCAGCCCATAGCCTTCAACCAGCTTGGCCCCCGCCGCCGCTTCGAACCGGCGCTTGAGCAGGTCGGGCAGTGTTGCCCCTCCCGAGATGCAGGCCCGCAGCGACGTCAGATCGGTACGGGTCAGCGAAGGGTCGTCGAGCAAGGCCTGGAACATCGCCGGAACGCCCGGCATGGTCGTGGCCCGTGTCCGTCGGATCGTGCGCAGAACGTCGCGGGGATTGAACTGCGGCAACAGTGCGATGCAGCCGCGGTCGAGCACCGTGCGGTTGAGCACCGCCGAATTGCCGAAAATTCCGGCGAGCGGGATGACCCCCACCATCACGTCGCGCGCGCCCTGCCACGGATCGATCTCCTCGAGCTGGCGGGCGTTGGCGGTCAGGTTCTGGTGGCTCAGGCGAACCGCGCGTGGAGGCCCCGTGGTTCCGCTCGAATACTGGAGCACGGCCACATCGTGCAGGGGGTCGATCGTCACCGGGTCGGGCTCGGGGTGCCTGAGCAGAGCCGAAAGCGGCAGAACGCCCTTGCCACCAATCCGACCCACGCGCGGCGAAAGGCGGTGAAGCAGCCCCTTGAACGGAGGAAGCATCGTAGCGAGGCGGCCCACCACAAGCGTTGGGAACGGTGCGCGGACGCGCGCCTCGCATACCGTGTCGAGCAGCGCCCGCACATCGATCGAAATAACCACCCTCGGAGTGGTCTCGGCCAGCGCCGCCGCCAGTTCGGTCGCGCTCCACATCGGCGCATAATTGACCACGCTCGCCCCGGTCAAAAGCACGCCATAATAAGCGGAAAGGTAAAGCGGCACGTTGGGAAGAAAAAGCCCGACCCGGTCGCCCTTGCCGACCCCGATTGCCTGGAGCCCGGCCGCCAGTTGCCGTGCCTGCGCTGCGATCTGGCCATACGAATACTTGCGTCCGAGGAAATCCAGAAGGGTTACCGACGGATCGACCGCGACGCTGGAAAAGAACATCTCGGGGAGGCTGAGAGGAGGATACACGTCGCCCCGCGCGGCGTTTCGCGCATTGCCATCGCGCACCGGTACGTCGCCATCGGCGACCGGGGCGGACCTGGAAGGTCCTTGTACCATCGTTCCCTTTGCCCGCGCGCGAAACGATCCCCCCGGACCACCGCCTCGCCAAGCATCATGCGCCGCGCCGCGGATTGCCGCGGTCACGTCGTTGCGACCCGTTATGGGACTGTTGGGATGTGACGTACCCGAGAGTGGTTAAGATTGTCCATCGGTGTAAGGGCTTATCCCCGGGGTCAGAATCCGGGTTCTAGCTGTCGCCGACCCCCTCGGCGCGGCGCGCTTCGAGCCAGGCGGCGGCTTCGGCCTCCTGCGCGGCCTCGGCGGCGACCTTGGCGTTGGCGTCGCGCTCGGCCCGCAGCTCCTCGATCAGGGCCTCGCGGTCGTCGCCCAGCCGCGCGTCGCGCGCCGCCTCGTCTTCGGCGATGCCCGCCTTCTTGGCTGCCTTCGCGACGATCGCGTCGAGTTCGCGCTGCGAGCACAGGCCCAGCGTGACCGGATCCTTGGCGTTGATATTCGAGATGTTCCAGTGGCTGCGCTCGCGGATCGCGGCGATCGTGTTGCGCGTGGTGCCGATCAGCTTGCCGATCTGCGCGTCGGAAATCTCGGGGTGGTTGCGGATGATCCAGGCAATCCCGTCGGGCTTGTCCTGACGCTTTGATACCGGGGTATAGCGCGGACCCTTGGTGCGGGTAACCTGGACCGGCGCCTTCTGCATCTTGAGACGATACTCGGGATCGGCCTGGCCGCGCTCGATCTCTTCGTTGGTCAGTTCTCCCGAATGAACGGGATCGCGGCCGGTATATTTGGCCCCGGCCAGGTCGTCGGCCATCGCCTGGACCTCGAGAATGTGAAGGCCGCAGAATTCGGCAATCTGCTCGAAAGTCAGTCCGGTGCTGTCGACGAGCCACGATGCCGTCGCGTGGGGCATCAGCGGGGTGGGCTGGGTCACGAAAAGTCTCCCGTAAGGGTAAGTCTGAACAGGTGGCAGGCAAGCCGAAAATAGAAGTGGCCGCCCCATCCGGAGCGGCCGTCGCGGCGCGATGTAGGCCAACCCCGGCCTTGGAGCAAGCGCTACGGCGCCTAATCTTCCATCGCAACGAAACCGGGCAGCGCCCGCATTCGCGCCAGCCAGGCCCGCACTGCCGGATATTCATCGAGCGCGAAGCAGCCTTGTTCGCAGACATGGGTATAGGCGAACAGCGCGATGTCGGCGAGCGTGGCGCCGCTGCCGACAAACCAGGGCTGACGGACGAGGTGATCGTCCATCAGCTTCAGAGCCGCATCGCCTGCGGCGCGCTTGGCGGGAATCTGCGCCTGCTGCGCCTCGCTCAGCTTGTCCTGCCCGATGAAGCGGAGCCAGAAGCGAAGCGTCGCGACGTTGGGTTCGTGGTTGTACTGCTCGAAGAACATCCACCGCAACACGTCGGCCTGGGCGAAGCGGTCATCGGGGATCAGGGGCGACTTTTCCGCCAGGTACCAGCACGCGGCGTTGCTTTCGGGGAGAAAGCGATCCCCGATCTGGAGAACCGGAATGCGCCCGTTGGCGTTGACTTGGGAGAGGAATTCCGGGGTCCGGCTTTCGCCTTTCATGATATCGTAATCGCGGGTGGCGAGCGGGATGCCGAGCAAGGCCGCGGTCAGCACGATCTTGTAGCAATTGCCGCTGCGTGGGTCCTCGTGGAGGACGAGGTCTGGCATCGCTCAAACCGCCAGCACGATCTTGCCGATATGCTCGCCCGCTTCCATCCGCGCGTGCGCCGCGGCGGCTTCGGCCAGCGGAAAAGTCAGGTCCATCACCGGGCGGATCGTGGCATCGGCGACAAGCGGCCAGGCGTGCTCGAGGATTTCGTGGGTCAGCGCGGCCTTGAACGCGTCGGGCCGCGGGCGCAGCGTCGAGCCCGTGAGCATCAGCCGGCGGCGCATGATTTCGGCCATGTTGAGCTCGGCGCGGACCCCGCCCTGGACCGCGATCGTCACATGGCGGCCGTCGTCGGCCAGACACTTGAGGTTGCGCGCGACGTAATCGCCCGCAACCATATCGAGTACGAGGTCGACCCCCTTGCCCTTGGTAAAGCCATGGACCGCCTCGACGAAATCCTCGGCCTTGTAGTCGATCGCCAGCGCCGCGCCGATCTCGCGCGCGGCGGCGCACTTGTCGGGTCCGCCGCAAGTCACCAGCACCGTCAGCCCGAAGGCGTGGCCGAGCATAATCGCCATCGAGCCGATCCCGCTGGTCCCGCCGTGGACCAGGATCGTCTCGCCGTCGCGCGCGAACCCGCGCTCGAACACGTTGTGCCAGACGGTGAACAGCGTTTCGGGCAAAGCCGCGGCTTGATCGAGCGGAAGGTCTTCGGGCACGGGCAGGCAGTGCCCGGCATTGGCGAGGCAGTATTCGGCATAGCCCCCACCCGAGACCAGCGCGCAGACTAGCGTGCCGACCAACGGCATGACCACGCCCGGCCCCGTCGCGACGACCTGGCCGGAAATTTCGAGCCCGGGGATCGGCGAAGCGCCCGGCGGCGCCGGATAGAAGCCCTGGCGCTGGATCACGTCGGGGCGGTTGACCCCGGCATAGGCGACGCGGATCAGCACCTGGTCGGGTCCGGGGAGCGGAACATCGACCGTTTCGGGACGCAGCACCTCGGGTGGTCCAGGTTCGGCGAAACCGATTGCGGTCATCGTCGCCGGGATTTCCGCCATTCCTGTGCCCCTCTGTGCCCCGTTTGCCACAGGTGAAACGCGTAGCCGCGCACCCGGTTGACAGCAAGCGCGGTTAAGAGAGATGTTGCAGCGCAATGGACGACGCCGACCTGCCACGCCCCCGGGGCGACGCTGCAAGCAAGCTGGCGGGCGAACCGCTCGAAAGCTATTCGGTCGACGAACTCAACGTCCGAATCCAGCTGTGCGAGGCCGAGGTTGTGCGGATCGTCGCCCACCGCGACAAGGCCAAGGCGCACCGGGTGGCGGCCGACGCGCTGTTCGGCAAATCGAGTCCCGGCAGGCCGTGACCGCGCGGACCGCCCTTTGCAACGCAGGGCGGCCCCCCATATGATCGCCGTAGTCCCCGCGCTTCCTGCGCAAGCATTCGTTAACCGTAGTTGTTCATACCCTGCCGTCATAGGTTGTTGAGGCGCGAGCCGGAAAGTACGCCGATGCCCAGTTTCGCCCAGTCGCTCGAGAAGACACTCCACGCCGCACTCGGCAACGCGTCGGACCGCAGCCACGAGTACGCTACGCTCGAGCACTTGCTGCTGGCGCTGATCGACGATCCCGACGCCAGCCAGGTGATGACCGCTTGCGGGGTGGATCTCGGCGATCTCGGCGACGTGGTGAAGCAGTACCTCGACCAGGAGTACGAATCGCTTAAGACCAGCGACAAGGCCGACCCGGCGCCCACCGCCGGGTTCCAGCGGGTGATCCAGCGCGCGATCCTCCACGTCCAGTCGAGCGGCAAGGACACCGTCACCGGAGCCAACGTGCTGGTCGCGCTGTTTTCCGAACGCGACAGCTACGCGGTTTATTTCCTCCAGCAGCAGGACATGAGCCGGCTCGATGCGGTCAGCTACATCAGCCACGGTATTGGTAAGGGCGGCCGCCAGATCGAGGCCAAGACCCCCAAGGGTGCCGAGAACGAAACGCCGCAAAGCGAGGAAAAGGGCGACGGCAAGGGCGCGACCAAGAAGGATTCGGCGCTCGACCAGTTCACCGTCAATCTCAACGACAAGGCGCTGGCGGGCAAGATCGATCCGCTGATCGGGCGCGGGCCCGAAGTCGACCGGACGATCCAGATCCTCTGCCGCCGCAGCAAGAACAACCCGCTCTATGTCGGCGATCCGGGCGTGGGCAAGACCGCCATCGCCGAAGGCCTGGCGCGCAAGATCGTTGAGGGCGATGTGCCCGAGGTTCTGACCGAGGCGGTTATCTACAGCCTCGACATGGGCGCGCTCTTGGCCGGCACACGCTATCGCGGCGATTTCGAGGAACGTCTCAAGCAGGTGGTGTCGGAGCTCGAGAAGATGCCCCACGCGGTGCTGTTCATCGACGAGATCCACACCGTGATCGGCGCCGGCGCGACCAGCGGCGGGGCGATGGACGCCTCGAACCTGCTCAAGCCCGCGCTGTCGGGCGGGACGATCCGCTGCATCGGCTCGACCACCTACAAGGAATTCCGCAACCACTTCGAGAAGGACCGCGCATTGCTGCGCCGGTTCCAGAAGATCGACGTCAACGAGCCGACGATCGAGGACACCATCAAGATCCTGCGCGGCCTGCGCACCGCGTTCGAGGACCACCACAAGGTCAAGTACACCCCCGACGCGATCAAGACCGCGGTCGAGTTGTCGGCACGTTACATCAACGACCGCAAATTGCCCGACAAGGCGATCGACGTGATCGACGAGGTCGGAGCGATGCAGATGCTGGTCCCGCCGAACAAGCGCAAGAAGACCATCACCGCCAAGGAGATCGAGGCGGTTATCGCGACAATGGCGCGGATCCCGCCCAAATCGGTCAGTTCGGACGACAAGAAGGTATTGGAGCACCTTGATCGCGACCTCAAGCGCGTGGTCTTCGGGCAGGACGCCGCGATTGGCGTGCTGGCGACCGCGATGAAGTTGAGCCGCGCGGGCTTGCGCGATCCCGACAAGCCGATCGGCAGCTTCCTGTTCTCGGGGCCCACCGGCGTCGGCAAGACCGAGGTCGCCAAGCAGCTCGCCTCGATCATGGG
The DNA here is from genome assembly GCA_030697365.1 of Novosphingobium sp. Lineage (GTDB taxonomy): Bacteria > Pseudomonadota > Alphaproteobacteria > Sphingomonadales > Sphingomonadaceae > Novosphingobium. The sequence goes on from JAUYQH010000158.1 coordinate 22,334, forward strand.
CATTCCGATGCAGCGCTTCGACATGAGCGAATACATGGAGCGGCATTCGATCAGCCGGCTGATCGGCGCGCCTCCGGGCTATGTCGGGTTCGACCAGGGCGGGCTCCTGACCGACGCGGTCGACCAGCAGCCGCACTGCGTGCTGCTGCTCGACGAGATCGAGAAGGCGCACCCCGACCTGTTCAACATCCTGCTCCAGGTAATGGACAACGGCCGGCTCACCGACCACCACGGCAAATCGGTCGATTTCCGCAACGTGGTGCTGATCATGACCACCAATGCCGGGGCCAGCGACATGGCCCGGCAGGGGATCGGCTTCGGCGACGTCTCCAAGGAAGACGCCGGCGACGAGGCGGTGAAGAAGATGTTCGCGCCCGAGTTCCGCAACCGGCTGGATGCGATCGTCCCCTTCGCCTACCTGCCAACCACCGTGGTCAGCCGGGTGGTCGACAAGTTCATTCTTCAGCTCGAGCTTCAGCTGGCCGAACAGAACGTCCACATCCAGTTCGAAACCGAAGCGCGCGAATGGCTGGCTTCGCGCGGCTACGACAAGCTCTACGGCGCACGGCCGATGGCGCGGCTGATCCAGGAGAAGGTCAAGCAGCCGCTTGCCGAGGAACTGCTGTTCGGCAAGCTCGCCCACGGCGGCGAAGTCCACGTCAGCCTCAAGGAAGGGGCGCTGTCGTTCGAACTGACCCCGGCCCCGCCGAAGGTGGTCAAGAAGCGGGCCAGGAAGGGATCCGGCAAGACCGAGGCCGAAACCAGCGAAGGTGAAGCCGAGTAGGCGCTAGCCCGAGGGTTCTCTCGTGGCCGCAGGGGCAACCGCGGCGTGGCCCTTGTCCCATTCCGCCCGATCGAGCCGGCCGTCCTTGTTGGCGTCCATCCCGGCGAACATCGTGTTCGAGCCCGCGACGTGTTCGGCCAGCGTAAGCTTGCCATCGCGGTCGCTATCGACCGCCGCGATCTTCTTTTCCGATGACAGCGCGGCCGAACCGCCGATCGCTGTGCGTGCTGCGTCCATCTCCGCCACGGTCACGGTGCCGTCGGCGTCGCCGTCCATCATCCGGAACATCGTTTGCGCCGCATTGGCGTGTTCAGCGGATGTGACGATGCCGTCGCCGTCCGCGTCCATTCCGGCAAAGCTCGACAGCGGCTTGGCTGCAGCCGGGTCCGCCGTGGCAGGAGGGACCGGAGTCGCGACGGCCGGCACGCCCTGGGATTGCTCGTCTTGGGGGCCCGTATCCTTGGACGGTTGGCAGGCCGCCAGCGTCAAGACGGCGATCGCGGCTGCGATCCGGGCCTTCGTCATCGAGCATTTCCTTGGGCGCATGGTCCTCGTCCGCCGCGAACCTAACGCTTTTGCACTTGTGTGCAACGGCTTTGCCCGACGCACGGGTCCGGCCGGTACGGACCGCGGAACGATAATGTCGTCCCGTCGATTGGACAGGCAATGAGCGCCGCCTTCACGTGGCTCCGGCCCGAGCCGCACGGCATCCACGTCGTTCCCGCCGATGCCTGGATCGATCCGGCGCGTCCCGCGGGGCTGGCGCTGGTTACCCACGGTCATGCCGATCATGCCCGCGGCGGGCACGACCGGACCGTCGCGACGCCCGAAACTCTGGCGATCATGAAGCTGCGCTACCTCACCGACGCCGGAGCCTCGCCGGTGGGCTACGGAGAGACGATCCGCCTCGCGGGCGGTGTGGACGCGACATACCTTCCCGCAGGCCACGTGCTCGGCTCGGCGCAGATTCTGCTCGAACACGCGGGCGAGCGGGTAATCGTCACCGGCGATTACAAGCGCCGCCCCGATCCCACCTGCCCGCCGTTTGAAGTCACACCGTGCGACGTGTTCATCACCGAGGCGACCTTCGGCCTGCCAGTGTTCCGCCACCCGCCGATTGGCGAAGAGATCGCCAAGCTGCTCAAGGCACGCGCCGACAACGCCGACCGATGCGTGCTGGTCGGCGCCTATGCCCTTGGCAAGGCGCAGCGGGTGATCGCCGAACTGCGCGCCGCAGGTTACGCCGAGCCGATCTGGCTCCACGGCGCGCTCGAGCGGATGTGCCGGTTGTACGAGGAGCTCGGGGTGGATCTGGGCGACCTGCGGCTGGTGACCGACGCCCCCAAGGGGGGCCTGGCCGGGCAGATCGTGATGGCCCCACCCAGCGCTCTCAACGACCGCTGGAGCCGCCGCCTGCCCGATCCGATCACCGCGATGGCGAGCGGCTGGATGCGCGTCCGGCAACGCGCGCGCCAGCGCAACGTCGAATTGCCGCTGGTGATCTCCGATCACGCCGACTGGGACGAACTGACCCGCACGATCGAAGAGGTGAACCCTGCAGAAAGCTGGATCACCCATGGGCGCGAGGAAGCGCTGTTGCGCTGGTGCCAGCTCCACCAGCGCAAGGCCCGCGCGCTGGCGCTGGTCGGGTACGAAGACGAGGACGATTGATGGATCGCTTCGCCGCCCTGGTCGATGCCCTAGTCTATACGCGCAGCCGCAACGGCAAGCTCAGGCTGATCGCCGAGTATTTGCGCGCCACCCCCGACTCCGACCGTGGCTGGGCGCTGGCCGCGTTGACCGACGGGCTCGATTTTCCCGCAGTTAAAGGCTCGACGATCCGCACCCTGCTGATGGAGCGGGTCGATCCGGTGCTGTTCGCTCTCAGTCGCGATTTCGTCGGCGATACCGCCGAAACCGCGAGCCTGCTGTGGCCCGAGCCGCCAGGCGAAATCGCTCCCGCCCCGACCGTGTCGGAGGCTGCCCACGCGCTCCAGCACATGACCCGCGCCACCGCCCCGGCCGGGCTTGCCGCGCTGCTCGACAGGCTCGACGCCAACGGCCGCTATGCACTGCTCAAGCTGGCCACCGGCGCGATGCGAATCGGCATTTCGGCGCGGCTGGCCAAAGTCGCGTTCGCGCAGGCATTCGAGGTGGGGATCGACGATGTCGAGGAATACTGGCACGGCCAGTTCCCGCCCTACGCCGAGCTGTTCGCCTGGGCCGCCGAGGGCGCGCCCGCCCCCGACGCGGCCCACGTCCCCCTGTTCCGCCCGTTCATGCTGGCCCACGCGCTCGAAGGCCCGGCGATGAAGGCGATGGAGGCTGAATTTACCGGCTACGTTGCCGAATGGAAATGGGACGGGATCCGCGTCCAGATCGTCCATGTCGCGGGCGAGACGCGGGTCTATTCGCGCAGCGGCGACGACATTTCGGCGACCTTCCCCGAAGTTGCCGGGGCGCTGACCATCCCCGCGGTGCTCGACGGCGAACTGCTGGTGCGCGGCAGTCACCAGGGCGGCGAGGCGGGCGGAGCGGCAAGCTTCAACGCGCTCCAGCAGCGGCTTGGGCGCAAGGCGGTGTCGAAGAAAATGCTCGCCGAATACCCCGCGTTCGTCCGCCTCTACGACCTGCTGATCCGCGAGAGCGAGGATTTGCGCCCGCTGTCATGGGAACAGCGCCGCGCCGAACTCGAAGCATTCGTCCCGCGGCTTGATCCGGAGCGCTTCGACCTCTCGGACGTGATCGAAGCAGCCTCGCTCGATGACCTCGCCGCGATCCGGGAACGTGCGCGCGACGACGCGATCGAGGGCGTGATGCTCAAGCGGCGCGATTCGGCCTATGTCGCGGGGCGCAAGGCCGGGCTGTGGTTTAAGTGGAAGCGCGACCCGCTGCTGATCGACTGCGTGCTGATGTACGCCCAGCGCGGGTCGGGAAAACGCAGCAGCTTCTATTCGGACTACACCTTCGGCTGCTGGGATGGCGATCCCGACGCGGGGGCCGAACCGCTTCCGGTGGGCAAGGCCTATTTCGGGTTCACCGACGAGGAGCTCAAGTTCCTCGACCGCCACGTCCGCACGCATACCGTCGCGCGATTCGGCCCGGTGCGCGAGACCGACAAGAGCCTGGTGTTCGAAGTGGCGTTCGATTCGGTCCATGCCAGCAAGCGCCACAAGTCCGGAGTCGCGATGCGCTTCCCCCGGATCAGCCGCATCCGCACTGACAAGCCGGCGCACGAGGCCGACCGCCTGGAGACGCTGAAAGCGCTGATCAGGGATTGATCGCGGCGACCGCTGCCGCGTGGGCCTTCGCGTTCTCGGCATAGTGGGCAACGCCGGCCCGCATACCCGCAATCGCCGCATCGTCGAGGTCGCGCATGAAACGCGCAGGCCGCCCGCCCCACAGCTGGCGCGGCTCCATCACTTTGCCTTCGGTCAGCATCGCACCCGCCGCGAGCATCGCATCGCCGCCGATTCGCGCCTTGTTCATCACGATCGCACCGAGCCCGACGAACGCCCGGTCTTCCAGCACGCAGCCGTGGACCATCGCCATGTGGCCGATCAGCACGTCGTCGCCGATCAGCAGCGGAGATCCTTCGGGATCGCCCGGGCGCGGCGGATCGCAGTGGAGCACGCTGCCGTCCTGGATGTTGGTCCGTGCTCCGATGACGATCCGTCCGACGTCGGCGCGCAACACGCAGTTGTACCACACGCTGCTGCCCGGCCCGATCGTCACGTCGCCAATGATCCGGCAGCCGGGAGCGACGAACGCGGTCGGATCGATCCGCGGGGTCTTGCCGTGGATCGGCACCAGAGTGACGTCATGAAACCGCGCATCGTTCATTCTTACAGTACCTTCCCCACCAGGTTGCGCCACCGCACGGCGGACAGGATCGAAGCATGCTCGTCGGTCCACGGGCGGGTACCGGGTGTTTCCAGCAACGGCTTCCACTCTTTGCGCCCAGCGGTAACTTTGGACAGCCGTGCCGGATCGCGCGTGACCGCGACCCATACCGAGGAGGTGAGCCCGCTGTCGCGCTTGGGCTGGTCGGTCAGCACCCGTGCATGCCAGCCCCGTTCACCCAACGCCGCCGAGAGCTGGGGTTCGAGTTCGAAGTAGCGGTTGGAGATATGGATCATCAACAGGCCACCCGGAGCCAGCGCGCGCTGGTATACCTCCAGCGCCTCGGTGGTAAGCAAGTGAAGTGGAATCGCATCGGACGAGAACGCATCGACCGCGATCACGTCGAAGCTTTGCGCGGGCAGGCGGGCCATCTCGAGCCGGGCGTCGCCGATCCGGACGACGGCATCGGGCGTGCAATCGGCCAGGTAGGTGAAGCGGCGGCGCAACGACAGGTCGAGCACCGCCTGGTCGATCTCGAAGAACGTCCAGCGCTGCCCCGGCGCACTCCAGCAGGCAAGCGTGCCGGTGCCCAGCCCGATCACCCCCACGCGCGCCGCGGGACCGTAGAGCGCGGGGACGCGGCTCATCGCGATGCCTATGCCCGAGGTCGAGCCGTAGTAAGTGGTCGGGGTCCGGCGGCGGGCGTCGGTGAACTGCATTCCGTGCAGCGTCGTCCCGTGGGTGAGAGCGCGCTCGTTCTCGCTCGGATTGTCACGCACCGTGTAGACCCCGAAATAGCTGCGGGTGCGGGCGCCATCGACCGACTGGCGAATGGTCAGTATCCCGCCCTGGGCAAACATCAGGATCGCAAGGATCGTGACGTAGGCCGCGCGCACGCCGAGGACGAGCACCCCGCAAAACGCGATTCCGAGCGTCAGCAAAAGGGCGACGAGCGACGAAGTTTGCGGATCTAGGCGCAACAACAG
>JAUYQH010000176.1 GCA_030697365.1 Novosphingobium sp.
TCGCGCAGATAGCTGTGAACATTTGCCAAAAGCCAATGGATCCGTCCGTCATCAGGATCGCTAGCTAGCGCCTGATCTATGCGGGTTTTACAGTCGATCAGCAGGGCGCGCGGGGCGGAATCGTAGTTGTTCATCACCACCTCGGCAAAGGCGAGATAGGCTTGCGCCAATGGATAGTTCGGGTCCACTTTCAGCGCGTCCCGGAACAGGGTGCGCATTCCGACCTATCCGGCCGGTCGTTCCGACAACATCCGGCCAGTCATTCCGGAGTATCCGGCCACCTGAGAATCGTTGCCGCGTAGGCATGGTTTTTGATGTCAGGCTCTTTGGCCTTCGTCAACTTTTTCGGAGGGGCTGCCCGACCTTCTCATCGAATGGCCGTCCAGTTCGAGGCGATGGGCGTTGTGGACCAACCGGTCGAGGATCGCATCGGCAAAGGTGGGTTCATCGATCACGGCGTGCCATGCTGTGACGGGCAACTGGCTGGTGATCAGGATTGACCCGCGGCCGTGGCGGTCCTCGACGATTTCCATCAGGTCGCGGCGCTGACCGGCGGTCAGGCGATCAGGGCCCCAGTCGTCGAGGATGAGCAAGTCCGCCTTCACAATGGACCGGAACAGCTTTGGGAAACTGCCATCGCCATGGGCCAGTTCGAGATCGGCGAAGAGCCGGGGCAGCCGCTGATAGATGACGGTGAGGTTGTCGCGGCAGGCCCGCTGACCCAAGGCGCAGGCGAGCCAGGTCTTTCCAACACCGCAGGGGCCGGTGATCATCAGGTTGCGGGCGTCGTCGATCCAACGCCCGGTGGCGAGTTGCTGGAATTGGGTCCGGTCCAGTTTGCGTGGTGTCCGGAAGTCGACATCTTCGACAGCCGCCCCGATATGGCGCAACTTTGCGCTGCGCATGCGGGTTTGGAAGCGCCGGGTATTGCGGCTGGCGATCTCGCGTTCGACCAGCAGACCAAGCCATTCGGCGTGGCTCAGATCTGCCATAGCATCCTGTTTGTTCATCTCGGCAAAGGCATCAGCCATTCCGTCGAGCTTGAGTTGGCGCAGTTGCTCCAGGGTGGGGTGGGTCAGCATCGTTTCTCCTTTCAAGGGAAGTTGTCCGGTCAATGGAAGTAGCCGGGGCCGCGGATATTGCCGTGCTGGATCGCATGCCCGTCCGCGGCGGGTTCGGGCCGGGCGCGATGGAGGTTGTTCTTCAGGATCGAATGGACCGATGAATAGGATCTGGCCCCAATGGTCAGCGCCCGCTCGCAGGCCGCTTCCAGGGCTTCCGGGCCATGTGGCTTGGCCAGGCGCATGATGCCGAGGCAGGAGCGAAAACCCTGCTCGGGGTGGCTGCGGTCGCGCAGGATCACCTCGATCAGCGTCGCCGTGTTGGGCCCGATCTTCCCAGCCCAGGTCTTCAGCCGCTCCGGCGACCATTCGGAATGACGCCGGTGACTGGCTGGCATGTGATCCGGGATGGTCGTGTGCTGGCGATTGCCAGAGGTTCTGACATGGGCGGCAACACGTTGACCCTGATGGAATATCTCGACCGTCCTTGCGGTGAGCCGGACCCAGACCTTCTCGCGCAGCAGGTTGTGCGGTGCCGAGTAATAATGCTTGCCGACTTCGACGTGGTAGTCGAGGCCCACAGTGCATTGCTTCCATTCAGAAAAAACATAGGGCTCAGCAGGCAATGGTTTCAGGGCAGAGCGTTCAATCCGGGCAAAGATATCGCGGCGGCTGGCACCCAGATGCCGGGTCACCCGATCATTCAGGCGATCGAGCAGGACGCGGATCGCGGTGTTCAGCTCGGATAATGAGAAGAACTGCTGATTGCGCAGACGTGCTACGATCCAGCGTTCCGCAATCTGGACGGCCACCTCGACCTTCGCCTTGTCCCGGGGCTTCCAAGGCCGGGCGGGCACAACCGCCGTGCCGTAGTGCTCGGCCATGTCGGCGTAGGTCCGGTTGACCGCCGGTTCGTAGAAGCAGGCTTTGGTCACGCCGGACTTCAGATTGTCGCAGACCACTTGCGCAGGCACGCCGCCAAAGAAGGTGAAGGCGCGGCAATGTGCGCCGATCCAGTCCGACAGGCTCTGGCTCCAACTCGCCTCGGCATAGGTCAGGTTCGAGGCACCAAGGGCCGCCACGAACAGCTGGGCCTGGCGAACCTCGCCCGTGGTGCCATCGATGACCGGCAGCGTCGTGCCCGCATAGTCGACAAAAACCCGCTCCCCGGCGACATGGTGCTGGCGCATCACCGGCGTCAGCCGCCCGCTCCAGCGGCGATAGAGATCACAGAACCGGCTGTAGCCGTATCCTTCAGGGTGGGCGCCGCGGTATTCCTCCCACAGCAGTGACAGCGTCACGCCAGGTCGCCGCAGCTCCCGGTGGATCGCGGGCCAACCCGGCTGCGCCTCGACCAGACGGCTCGGACCACCCGACGGGTGAAACAGCAGCGCCTCAAGCGCGGCGTCCGTCATGTCGGTCGGCAATGGCCATGTGAGCCCGGCGAGCCGGATACGCTTCATGTAATCCGTGGCGGTGCTGTGCCCGACGTCCAGACTGGCGGCGATCTTCCGTGTCGATAGTCCGCTGGCCTGAAGCCGCATGGCCTCTTTGATCTTGCGCATCGTCAGTCTCTTCATGGGGCGGCTCGCTCTGGTGAAAAGAGAAAGCCTAGCCCGCCACAGGACTGCCCAGCAGCGTCAGATCCTCACCCACACGGGGTGGCCGGATGCCCCGGAATCGGTGGCCGGATCAGATTGGAATGAGTGGCCGGATCAAATCGGAATCCCTGGCCGGATGACCCCGGAATGCGCACCGGAGTCGGCGCGGGCGGAACATCATCAAAGCCATCTTCGAACGGGAACAC
>JAUYQH010000008.1 GCA_030697365.1 Novosphingobium sp.
CGGCAGGTCGATCTGGCTCCGCCCGCCGTCGCCGCCGACGAGAAACAGCTCGGTCGCGTTGTCGAGGCGATTGTAGGCAAGCTCGCTGCCCAGCTCGAACGAAAGTCCGAGCAAGTTGGCGCGCGCCCAGCTCAGCCGCCCGAGCACTTCATCGTAGCGTGAATCGACGCGTTGTTCGAACCCTCCGACGGTCTCGCCGGCGATCCGGTTGAAGCTGGCGTCGTAAGTCTTGCGGTCGCGGCGGTTGGCGAGCGCGACGAACTTGATCGTGCCGCCGGCCAGCGGACGCGAGACGTCGCCGCCCAGTTCGTAGCCGGGGGTATCGTAGCGCTGGACCAGGCGATCGTCGCGCAGGGGACCGGATGCGGGAGTCACCAGATTGGTCTGCACCAGATCGAAAGTATTGGGCGCCCAGCGGGCGTTGACGTGGAAGGCGCGATCGGCGGCCTGCTCGACTCCCCAGCTGGCCGAGACGAAGGGCTGGCGGGGCTTAAAGATGTTCACTTTGCGGCGAAACTCGATCAGCTGGCCGCCGGGTAATGCGGAAAGCCGGTCGAAGCCTTTTTCCTGCGAATCGAAGCGCCCGGTACCCGCCGCAAGGTTGATGCTCGAGGTGCCGCGGCGGACCAGCACCGAGGCATCCGCGTTGGGGACGATCCTGCCCCCATAGACGCGGGCGGCCTTGACCGTGGCGTTGCCGTCGACCCCGCCCTCGGCGGTGAAGATGACGTTGAGTACCTGGCTCTTGCCCGAGAAATCCGAGCCGTAGAGGTCGCCCGGTCCGATTTCGATGCGCGCTACGCGATTGGCGGGGATGCGGGCGAGAATGGTCTCGATCGAATCCGATTTCGACGAAGCCCGCGCACCGTTGAACACGACGTTTCCAGCCGCGCCGGCAAAGCCGCGCACGTTGCCATTGGATTGTGCGATCATGAAGCCCGGGACCCGGCGGACAATGTCGAGCGCGGTCGCCGGGGCGAACGGAGCGAAGAACGCTGCGTCGTAGGCGGTGGTGCGGGTGCCGGGTTGCGCGGGTGCCGGCGCTTCGCCGGTAGTGGTCTGGGCCATTGCGGGCGCGATGAGCAATACCGCCCCGGCGCAAAACGCAATCTTGGCGGAGTTCGTCGGCGAAATGCGCTGCCGACCGAAGATTCTGCTTCTTCCCATGACGTTGCATCCTAGCGATGCGCTGCCGGGGAAGAAGGGGTTCGCGGTGCCGTTGGTAGAACGTTGTCGAGGCTTGGTCGAATCTTGCGCGGTCGATCCGTGTCAACCGGCGTCGGATCGCCCGCCTTCGCCGGCGTCGTTGAACACCGTCGCGCGGGTCTGTGGCGGCGGCTCAATCCCCCGGGCCAGCAAGGCGACTGCGTCGCGCGCTATCGGCGACAAGGCATTGCGATCGTCAGCAAGGATCGCGTCTTTCATCCGTGGGTCCCAGAACTTCACGATATGGTCGGCTGTGGCGGCTACGGCATCGTCATGCCCGATCGCCGCGAAATTGCGCGCGATCTGATCGGCCATATAGCGCAGGCGAGCGGCATCCATGCTATTCCGCCGCCTCCAGATGACTTGGAGTTTCCCTGGCGATCCGGCGTGATCGCTCGGACAGCTCCGCATAATCCTCCTGCCAGTCGCTTGGGCCGTTCGAGGGCATCACCTGCACCGCCGTCACCTTGTACTCGGGGCAGTTGGTGGCCCAGTCGCTGAACTCGGTGGTGACGACGTTGGCTTGCGTCGCGGGGTGATGGAAGGTGGTATAGACCACACCCGGCGCGACCCTGTCGGTGACCAGCACGCGCAAGGTGGTTTCACCCGTCCGGCTGGCGAGACGCGACCAGTCGCCCGATTTGAGCCCACGATTCTCGGCATCGGTGGGGTGTATTTCGAGCAAGTCCTCGGGGTGCCAGACGACATTGTCCGTGCGCCGGGTCTGCGCGCCGACGTTGTAGTGGCTGAGGATGCGGCCGGTGGTCAGCAGCAATGGATAGCGCGGGCCGGTCTTCTCATCGGTGGGGACGTAATCGGTGACCACGAACTTGCCTTTACCAGCCGCGAACTTGTCAACGTGCATCACGGGAGCGCCATCGGGGAACTGCGCATTGACCGGCCATTGCAGCGAACCCGCTTCGTCGAGCCTCGCGAACGAGACCCCCGCAAAGCTGGGAGTGAGGCGCGCGACTTCGTCCATGATCTGGCTGGCGTGGGTGTAGTCCCAGCCCAGTCCCATTGCGTTCGCCAGCAATTGGGTGACCTGCCAGTCCTCGAAGCCGTTCGCCGGTTCCATCACCTTGCGCACAGGCTGGATGCGGCGCTCGGCGTTGGTGAAAGTGCCGTCCTTTTCGAGGAACGTGCTGCCGGGGAGAAAGACGTGGGCGTAGTTGGCGGTCTCGTTGAGGAACAGGTCGTGGACGATCACGCAATCCATCGCCTCGAGCCCCGCGGCGACGTGGTGTGTGTTGGGATCGGACTGGAGGATGTCCTCGCCCTGGATGTAGATCGCGCGGAAACTGCCATCGAGCGCGGCGTCGAGCATGTTGGGGATGCGCAGGCCAGGTTCGGGGTCGAGCGTGACCCCCCAGTCGGCCTCGAACAGCGCGCGGGTCGCCGCGTCGGAGATGTGGCGATAGCCCGGAAGCTCGTGCGGGAAGCTGCCCATGTCGCACGCGCCCTGGACGTTGTTCTGGCCGCGCAGGGGATTCACACCTACGCCGGGGCGGCCGATGTTGCCCGTCGCCATCGCCAGGTTGGCGATGGCCATGACGGTGGACGAACCTTGCGAATGCTCGGTGACGCCGAGGCCGTAGTAGATCGCACCGTTGCCCCCCGTCGCGAACAGCCGCGCTGCTCCGCGCAAGTCAGCGGCGGGAACGCGCGTCACCGCTTCGAGTGTCTCGGGCGAATGGCGCTCGTCCGAGACGAACCGCGCCCAGTCCTGGTACTCGTCCCAGTCGCAGCGCTCGCGGACGAATGCCTCGTCGGCGAGGCCCTCGGTGACGATCACGTGCGCCAGGGCGGTCAGCACCGCGACGTTGGTGCCGGGAGAGAGCGGTAGATGGTACGACGCCTCGACGTGCGGTGACTTGACCAGATCGATCCTGCGGGGGTCGATCACGATCAGCTTGGCCCCTTGTCTGAGGCGCCGCTTCATCCGGCTGGCGAACACCGGGTGCGCGTCGGTCGGGTTGGCGCCGATCACCAGAATCACGTCGGCATGCATCACGCTGTCGAAATCCTGCGTCCCCGCGCTGGTCCCGAAGGTGGTCTTGAGCCCGTAGCCGGTGGGCGAGTGGCAGACCCGCGCGCAAGTATCGACATTGTTGGTGCCGAACCCCGCGCGGACCAGCTTCTGGACGAGAAAGGTCTCCTCGTTGGTGCAGCGGCTCGAGGTGATCCCGCCCAGCGCGCGCGCGCCGTATTGCGCCTTGATCGCGGTCAGCCGTTCGGCGGCGAACCCGATCGCCTGATCCCATGAAACCTCGCGCCACGGCTGGTCGATCGTTTCGCGGACCATCGGCTTGGTGATCCGGTCGGCGTGGTTGGCATAGCCCCACGCGAACCGGCCCTTGACGCACGAATGTCCGCGATTGGCCTTGCCGTCCTTCCACGGCACCATGCGGACCAGCTGCTCGCCGCGCATCTCGGCGCGAAAGGTGCAGCCGACCCCGCAATAGGCGCAGGTCGTGACCACGCTCCGCTCGGGCTTGCCGATCGCGGTCACGGCTTTTTCGTTGAGCGTGGCGGTGGGACAGGCCTGGACGCAGGCACCGCACGAAACGCATTCGCTGGACAGGAAATCGTCACCGGCCTGTCCGGCGCTGATCTTGCTGGCAAACCCGCGCCCGTCCATCGTCAGCGCGAAAGTGCCCTGAACCTCGTCGCAGGCGCGGACGCAGCGCGAACAGGCGATGCACTTGCTCGGGTCGAAATCGAAATAGGGATTCGAGGTGTCGGTGGCTAGGCCGAGGTGGTCCGCGCCCGAGTAGCCATAGCGGACATCACGCAAGCCGACTTGCGCCGCGGCGTCCTGTAACTCGCAGTCGTTGTTGGCACTGCACGTCAGGCAATCGAGCGGATGGTCGGAGATGTACAGTTCCATCACACCCTTGCGGAGTTTCTCCAGGCGCGGCGTCTGGGTATGGACCGCCATGCCCTCGGCCACCGGGGTGGTGCAGCTGGCGGGGGTGCCTTTGGCGCCGTCGATCTCGACCAGGCACAGGCGGCACGATCCGAACGCGGCCATGTTGTCGCTGGCGCACAATTTGGGGATCGAGCCGCCGGACAAGGCCGCGGCGCGCATCACGCTGGTTCCCGCGGGCACGGTGATCGCACGCCCGTCGATGGTCAGCGCGACTTGCGTTTCGCTCAGGACTTCGGGCGTGCCGAGGTCGATTTGCGGTTCATAGCCGATGGCGCGTCTCCGCCGCGGCCAGGTCGGCCGGGGTGTTGATGTTAGCAGGTTTGCTCAGCGGATTCACCGCCCGCGCGCCGATCGCCTCGGCAAAGGCGAGCATCGAGTGGCGGCCGTCGCCTTCGAGGATCCCAGAGACGGTGGTGGCAGCGCTCGCGGGCCAAAGGCCGATCACCGGCTGGTCGGCGAGATAGGCGGGAGAGGGGGCGAGCAGCTCGGGCAGGTCGTCGGGCAAGCCTAGCGAGTCGACCCCGCAAGTCAGAACCTCGGCGTAGCCCGCGTCTTGCGCATGGCGCAGCGCCGCGGCGATCCCGCCGAGCGGTCCCATTCCGGCGGCGGGCCAGTCGGGCAGGGTGGGGGCGGGCGCAGTCTCGCGTCCGACCACGATCACATGATCGCACCAGCCCGACAAGGCATCGACCGCCTGCGCGATCAGGGTATGCCCGGCGACTTCGGCCAGCGCCTTGTCGCTGCCGAAGCGGGTGGACTGCCCTCCGGCGAGGACTGCGCCCAGGATCATGCAAAATCCTCCGGCCATTGCCGCAACGCGCTCAACACCGGGTAGGGTGTAAACCCGCCCAGTGCGCAGAGCGAACCGAACTTCATCGTCTCGCACAGATCTTCGAGCAGCGCGATCTCGTCGGATGTGCTGCGGCCATGCTGCGCAGCATTGTGCATCTGGGGTAGCGCCTCAACCGCGTCCGCCGCGCGGCCGCCGGCACGGATGCGATCGATCAGTTCGACGCCCCGCACCGCGCCGATGCGGCACGGGGTGCACTTGCCGCAGCTTTCAGCAGCGCAGAATTCCATCGCAAACCGCGCCATGTTGCCCATGTCTGCAGTGTCGTCGAACACCACGATCCCTCCGTGGCCGATCAGCGCGTCGGCGGCAGTGTAGGCCTCGTAGTCGAAGGCGATTTCAAACTGGTCGGGGTGGAGATAGGCGCCGAGCGGCCCGCCGACCTGAACCGCCTTGACCGGCCGCCCGCTCGCGGTGCCGCCGCCGATGTCGTAGACCAGTTCGCGCAAGGTCACCCCGAACGCGGTCTCGTAAAGCCCGCCGTGCTTGACGTTGCCCGCGATCTGGATCGGCATCGTTCCTTTCGAACGCGCAAAGCCGAGCGCGCTGTAAGCCGTGGATCCCCCCTGCGCCAGGATGTGCGGCACGGCGGCCAGGGTCAGCACGTTGTTGACCACCGTCGGGCAGCCGAACAGGCCCTCGATTGCGGGCAGCGGAGGCTTGGCTCGAACTTCGCCGCGCTTGCCTTCGAGGCTGTTGAGCAGAGAGGTTTCTTCGCCGCAGACATAGGCTCCCGCGCCGACGCGGACTTCGCAGCGGAATGGCGAAATAGGCAATTCGGCCAAACCTAAAGCCGACTTTAGTTTGGCGATGGCGTGCGGATATTCGCTGCGGACGTAGATATATCCGACTTGCGCGCCGACGGCGTGCGCGGCGATCGCCATGCCCTCGATCAGCGCGAACGGATCGCCTTCCATCAGCATCCGGTCGGCGAAAGTACCGCTGTCGCCCTCGTCGGCGTTGCAGACGATGTACTTGCGGGGGCCGGATGCGGTTCGGACGGTTTCCCACTTGATTCCCGCCGGAAACCCCGCCCCGCCGCGCCCGCGCAAGCCGCTGGCTGTGACTTCGGCGCAGACTTGTTCGGGTGGCAGCGAGCGGGCTCGGTCGAGTCCGGCCCAGCCGCCGGTAGCAGCGTAGTCGTCCAGGCTCAGCGGACGAGTTTTGCCCGCGCGGGCGAAGGTCAGACGCTGCTGGCGGGCGAGGAAGGGGTGGTCGACGATCGGGCCGATGCACTTTTCCCTCTCCCCTTCAGGGGAGGGGGTCGGGGGGCGGGGGATGTCGGTCGGGCGAGGCGCTTGCTCGACAGCCCCCTCTCCCAACCCCCTCCCCTGAAGGGGAGAGGGCTTCAGGATTGCAGCAACATCGCTCACCCCCACCGGCCCCCAGCCGACCCCGTCGATCTCGACCAGCGGCTCGAGCCAGTGCATCCCCCAGCTCGACACGCGCTCGACCTTGCAGCCCAGCCGCGCGAATTCCGCCGCCACCGCGTCCGCACCGCAGGCCAGCGCCAGCGCGTCGTCGCTGATCCGAACGACGGTCATGCCGAACGCACCAATGCGACCAGCGCCGCCTCGTCCAGCCGCGCGTGGAGCCTATCGCCGAGCCGCGCCGCTGGACCGGCGCTGCACAGCCCGAGGCAGTACACCGTGCTCACCCGCACCCGCTCGCCCGCCGCGGCCTCGGCGGCGCTCACCAACGCCTCGACCCCGCGCGCCTGACACGCCTCGGCGCGGCAGAGTTGGACTTCGGGACGCGAGTCGGGGGCAGGGCGGAAATCGTGGTAGAAGCTGACCACCCCGTGGACTTCGGCGCGGCTGAGGTTGAGCGCCTTGGCGATTGTCCGTTCGGCCTCGGCGTCCACACAGCCGAACTCGGCCTGGACCGCGTGGAGGATCGGCAGCAGCGGTCCTTCGAGCAAACCATGCTCGGCACAGATCTCGGCAAGGCGTTCGTCGATTGTCACAGCCGGTCCGCGTGCCAGGCGACATGGTCGGCCATGAAGCTCGAGATGAAGTAATACGAGTGGTCGTAGCCTTCCTGCATCCGGATCGTCGCTGCGATCCCGGCGCGGTCGCAGGCTTCGGCCAGCAGGTGCGTCTTGAGTTGCTCATCGAGGAAGTTATCCGCCGTGCCCTGGTCGACCAGCAAATCGGGCAGCCGGGCTCCGTCATCGATCAGCGCGCAGGCGTCGTACTCGCGCCACGCCGTGCGATCCGGGCCAAGATAGCCGCCCAGCGCCTTCTCGCCCCATGGGCAGTTGAGCGGGCTGACAATCGGCGAAAACGCGCTCACCGACCGGAACCGCCCCGGATTGCGCAAGGCGATGGTCAGCGCGCCGTGCCCGCCCATCGAATGCCCGGTGATCCCCTGCCGCGCCATGTCGGCAGGAAACTGCGCAGCGATCAGTTCGGGCAGCTCGCGCTCGATATAGCTGCGCATTCGGAAGTTCTCCGCCCACGACGCCTCGGTCGCATCGACGTAGAAACCGGCGCCCTTGCCGAAGTCATAGCCTTCGTCGTCGGGCACATCCTCGCCGCGGGGGCTGGTGTCGGGGGCGACGAAAATCACGCCGTGTTCGGCGCAGGCAGCGCGGTACTCGCCCTTTTCGGTGACGTTGGCGTGGGTGCAGGTCAGGCCCGACAGGTACCACAGCACGGGCAGCTTCGCCCCCGGCGCGTAATCGGGGACGTAGACCGAAAAGGTCATCGTCGTGCCCGTCTCACGGCTGGCGTGGGAAAAGACGCCTTGCGTGCCGCCATGGCTGCGGTTGGAGGATACTTGTTCCATATTCGTATGCCTAGCTTGCAATCGTCGCGCGTCAAACTGCGTTGGCCAGTTCGCGCCGCGTCCAGACCCGTGCCGCGGCGTCTCCTCTACAGGATTTTCGCGGCGGGCGCAGCGCGGACCATGCGGCGCGCGCGATCCACCCGGCCTTGTGCAAGTCGCCGATCACGGTGCGATGATCCCAGGCGTGCGCACCGCGGCGTTCGACCTCGGTGGCGATCTCGCCATAGATCCCCGCCGCCGCGAGCACCGCCCAGCGCTGGCGTGGCTTGAGCTTGCCCGCGCCGATCCGCGCCGAACACTCGTGCGCATGGGCGATGCGGACCAGCTGCCCGACGATTGTCGTGAGCTGCTTGCGATAGTGCGGCTTCATTTGCTCACCCGGGGGAATATCGGCCTCGACCAGCCATTCGAGCGGCAGGTAACAGCGGTCGGCGGCGTCATCCTCTTCGATATCGCGCGCGATGTTGGCGAGCTGAAACGCGAGGCCGAGATCGCAGGCGCGGTCGAGCGTGTCGTCATCGCCGGGCGAGACACCCATGACCACCGCCATCATCACCCCAACGGCGCCGGCGACATGATAGCAGTATTGCATCAGGTCGCGTTCGGAGCGCGGGCGCCAGTCGGCGGCGTCGAGCGCGAACCCGGCAATCACGTCGTTCGCCATCGCCTGGGTCAATCCGCACTCGCGCGCGACGAGGCCGAAGCCGTCGAATGCGGAATCGCCCGTGGGCTTGCCGGCAAAGGCCAGAGCGGTGCGTTCGCGGATCGTGGCGAGGCGGGCTTCGGCCTCGGCCTGTTCACCCAGACGGCCGCCGTGGTCCTGCGCATCGGCGAGATCGTCGCAAGCCCGGCACCAGGCGTAAAGCAGCCACACACGCTCGCGCGTTTCGCGGTCGAACAGCCGCGACGCTGCGGCAAAGGACTTGGAACCGCGGGCGATCGAAGCGCGGGCGTGGGCGACAAGGGCAGGGCGGTCGAGCTGGAGCGCGGGACCTTCGACAGGCTCAGGCTGAGCTGCAATTTTTATGTCCATCAGCACCACGCACGCTCATCCTGACCTTGTCGAAAGATACCCGCAACCGTCGCCTTACAAATCGCTCGCCTTCATCGCGAAGATCGGCGTGTGCGGCCGGTGCGCGGCCATGCGTTCGAGCAGTGGTCCAAGGTCTTCTCCGGCAATGATGATCCTCGAATGCGCCTCGCGGATAAACCCGGTTTCGATCATCTGGCGATTGAACGCCAGCAGGTGGTCGAAGAATCCGAAGGCGTTGAGCAGGCCCACGGGCTTGGCGTGATAGCCAAGCTGCGCCCAGCTCACCGCTTCCCACAGCTCGTCCATCGTGCCGACGCCGCCGGGGATGGTCAGGAAGCCGTCCGAGAGGTCGGTGAAGGCCTGCTTGCGCTGGTGCATGCCAGTCACCACGCGCAGTTCGGTGCAGTCGGTATTGGCGACCTCGCCGCCCACAAGCGCCTCGGGGATCACCCCGATCACTTCGCCGCCCGCGCCAAGTGCGCCGCTGGCCAGCGCACCCATCAGCCCCAGCCGCCCGCCGCCATAGACCACTCCGATCCCGCGCTGCGCCAGCGTCGCGCCGACCTCGCCTGCGAGCGCGATATAACGCGGATCGGCAGGCGTGGCGGAACCGCAATAGACGGCGAGGCGGTTCACTTGGCCAAATCTCCGATCATCAGCCCCGCAGTCGCCTTGGCGCTGGCCACGACCCCGGGAATACCGGCGCCCGGATGCGTGCCCGCGCCGACGAAGTAAAGATTGGAAATCGCGTCGTCGCGGTTGTGCGCGCGGAACCAGGCGCTTTGGGTCAGCACCGGCTCGAGGCTGAACGCGCTGCCCAGATGTGCGTTGAGATCGTGCGCGAAATCGGTGGGTGCGTAGTGAAATTTGGTGACAATCCGGCTGTGGATATCGGGAATCAGCCGCCGCCCAACCTCATCGAGAATCCGGTCGGCGAGCGCCGGCCCGACCGCGTCCCAATCGACCGGCAGCTTGCCCAGATGCGCCACCGGGACCAGCGCGTAGAACGTCGATTTGCCCTCCGGCGCCATCGCCGGATCGGTCACGCTGGGGTGGTGGAGGTAGATCGAGAAGTCGGCAGGCAACACGCCATGCTGGTAGATGTCGGCGAGCAGTCCATGATAGCGCGGGCCGAACAGGATCATGTGGTGGGGGATGCCCGGCCAGGTTCCCTCGATGCCGAAATGGACCACGAACAGGCTGGGGGAAAATCGTTTCCTCGCCAGGCTGCGCGCCTGCTTGCTTCCGCGCGGGCTGGTGCCCAGCAGGTCGCGGTAACTGTGCATCAGGTCGGCATTGGTGGCGACTGCGTCGAAATCGCCGCGCCAGCCGCTTTTGGTTTCGACCGCGCTAACCCGATCGCCCGTGGTGACGATCCGCGTCACCGGGTCGCCCATCCGCACCGTGCCGCCCAGCCGCTCGAACAGCGTCACCATCCCCGCGACCAGCCGGTTGGTGCCGCCCCTGGCCCACCACACTCCGCCGTCCATCTCCAGCTTGTGGATCAGCGCATAGATCGCGCTGGTGGTCATCGGGTTGCCACCGACCAGCAATGTGTGAAAGCTCAGCGCCTCGCGCAGTTTGGGGCTGCGCACGAAGCTTGAGACCATCGCATAAACCGATCGCCAAGCCTGATAGCGCATCAGCGCGGGGGCGGCCTTGATCATGCTGGCGAAGTTGAGGAACGGCTTGGCCCCCAGCTTGACGTAGCCTTCCTCGAACACCCCCGCGCTGTAATCGAGGAACGCGCGGTAGCCGTCATAGTCGCCGGGCGCGACACGCTCGATCTCGGCCCGCAATTTCGGTTCGTCGTTGGAGTAATCGAAGTTGGTCCCGTCGGGCCAGTTGAGCCGGTAGAACGGGGAGACCGGAACCAGCTCGACATCGTCGGCCAGCTTCTGCCCAGACAGAGCCCACAATTCCTCTAGGCAGGCGGGGTCGGTAATCACCGTCGGCCCCGCATCGAAGGTGAAGCCGTCCTTCTGCCAGAAATAGCCACGCCCGCCGGGTTTGTCGCGGCCCTCGACCAGCGTGGTTGCGATCCCCGCCGATTGCAGGCGGATGGCGAGCGCCAGCCCGCCGAATCCGGCCCCGATCACGCACGCGGTCTTGCCCCCAACTGGCTTCATGCGCCTTCCGCGCGCAGCGATCCGTGCCGCAGGCGGTTGGTTTCGCCCAACCCGGCGAGCGCAGCGATGGCCCGTCCGACCGGCACCGGGGGCCGCCCGGCGACGATCCTGAGCTTGTCGCCAAGGGTCGAATGACCCGCATAGAACCGCTCGATCAGCTTGGGATCGAGCCGATAGAACCGCTCGAGCACCTGATAGCGGTCGATCGGCCGCGCCGCGCCGAACAGCATCGCCGCCAGCTTGCGCGGATAGGCCGCGTCGGCCCACTGGGCGCGGGCGTGGTCCTTGCTGAACCGGCCGAGCGCGGCGGCAGAGAAATCCTTGCGCGCAGCCAGCGCCGCGGCGAACCGCGCCGCGTGGGGCAGCGAGTAGCTGGTCAAGGGGTGGAACAGCCCGGCGCGCGTTCCGGCTTTGGCGGTGCCCGTCCCGGTGGCGCGCCAGAACGCGTCGAACTTGCCCCCGGAGACCACCGGCAACACGCCGTGCTCTTCGTTCAGCACGCGCTTGATCTGCCAGCCGTGGTCCGCACAATATCGGTCGATCCGCTTGCCGATTGCGTCGCGGTCGAGCGTGCTCGAATCGCTGTAATAGGTGTCCTCGACGAACAGCTCCTTTTCGCCGAACGGCAAGCAATAGACGAAGCGGAACCCGTCGATCTGTTCGACCGTCGCGTCCATCACGACCGGGCGGACAAGCCCGTGCGGCTTCTTCAGCTCGAGCCTCCGCCCGACGAACTTCTGCCAGCCGCCGGTCAGCTCGCCAGACAGCCGCATCCCGCGCGCATCGATCACCGCGCGCGCTGCGATCCTGCTGCCGTCGGCGCAGCGCACTTCGCGCGCGGTAACCTCGACCACGCGTTGTCCGGTCACGATTGCGCGGGGCGCCAGCGTCTGGCGCAGTTCGTAATCGAGCCGTTCCGAGGTCACGCTGTAGTAGGTGGTGTCCAGGGTCCGGTCGAAACCCGGGAAGGCGACATCGTAGCCGCGCCACCCCTTAACCACGAGCCGTTCGAGCAGCCAGCGGTCGGTCTTGGCCACGTCCGGTCCGAAGAACGACCACACGTGGTTGCCGCCCAGCGCCTCGTCCTGCTCGATCAGCACCACGTCGAGCTCGGGCCGCCGCTCGGCCAGGGCCAGCGCGATCAGCCCGCCCGACAGCCCGCCGCCCAGGATCGCAATGTCGGTCTCGCGCGTGGTCATCGGGTTAGCCCTTACTCCAACCCCGCTAACTCGCAAACGCGCGGCTTGGCCTCGGCGCGCTTCTGCGGCATGATGGCACGTATGGGCGACGGATATCGGATCGAGAGCGCGACGCCCGCCGATGCGTCGGCGGTTGCCGCGATTTACGCGCATCACGTCAACCACGGCACCGCCAGCTTCGAGATCGAACCGCCATCGGATACCGAGATGGCGGGGCGGATGGCCAAAGTGCTCGATGCGGGCGCGCCGTGGCTGGTCGCGCGCGATCCCTCGGGTGAGGTTATCGGCTATGCCTACGCCAGCCAGTTCCGCGACCGGCCCGCGTACCGATACGCCTGCGAGAACAGCATCTATATTCAACACGACCGCCGCGGTGAGGGGATTGGGCGGGCGCTGTTGGCGTTGCTGATCGTCGCCGCCGAACGCCGCGGCTTTCGCCAGATGATCGCGGTGATCGCCGGGGCGGAACCGGCCTCGGTGCGACTCCACGCCGCCTGCGGCTTCGCCGAGACCGGGCGGATGCGCAGCGTGGGGCGCAAGGCCGGGCGTTGGCTCGACACGCTCTACATGCAGCGCCCGCTGGGGCACGGGGATGACACGCCGCCCGCAGAGGAGCCGGCTTGACGCTGCCCTCGCTGCTCCCCGACCGCCGCAGCCTGATCGGAGCGGTCTTGCTATGGCTAGCGGCGGGTGCGATCCTGTTGGCGATGGGGCGCAGCGCGATCTGCGCGTGCGGCACTGTCAAGCTGTGGCACGGCGTGGTCCAGTCGAGCGAGAACAGCCAGCACATCGCCGACTGGTACGCCTTCAGCCATGTGATTCACGGGCTGCTGTTCTACTTCTTCGCGCACATCCTGTGGCGGCGGTGGAAGCTGTTCGGCGGTCGCCCCGCCGCCTGGGCATTGCCCATTGCTGTCGCGTTCGAGGCTTTTTGGGAACTGCTCGAGAACTCGCCGATCATCATCGACCGCTATCGCGCGGTGACTGTCAGCTTCGGCTACTCGGGCGACGCGGTGATCAACAGCATGGCCGACATCGGCTTCATGGCGCTGGGCTTCTGGATCGCCAGCAAGCTGCCCGTGTGGGCAAGCGTGGCAATGGCCGTCGCCTTCGAGCTGTTCACTCTGGCCATGATTCGCGACAACCTGACGCTCAACATCGTGATGCTGCTCTGGCCGCTCGACGCAATCCGCCAATGGCAGGGTGGCGGGTAATTCGGTGCTTTCGCAACCGAAACCGCGCCAAGGCGTTGTAGGAACTGCAACTTCAGGGGCTCACCGACATGATTCGCACTTTTTTCGCTGCCGCCGCCATGAGCGCGGCGGCCCTGCCTTCGGGCGCCCACGCCCAGAACGACGGACCGCAGGCCGAGACCGTGTTCGACGGTGATTATCTGACGCTCGGCGTGGGCGGGTTCTATGGGCCGAGCTACGAAGGATCGGACGATTACATCCTGTTCCCCGCACCGATCGTCCAGGGCCGCCTGATGGGCGTGGCGATCACCCCTCGTCCCGGCGGCGTCGCGCTTGATCTGATCCCCGACGCCAGGGACGCCAAGGTCGGCTTCAGCCTGGGCCCTGTTGCCAACATTCGTCGCGACCGCGCCTCTCGCATCAAGGATCCGGTGGTCAAGCGGCTGGGCAAGCTCGATACCGCGGTCGAAGTGGGCGCCAACGCCGGGGTCACCGTTTACGACCTGCTCACCGGCTACGACAGCCTGACCTTCAGCGCCGACGCGCGCTGGGACGTGGCGGGCGCACACAAGGGCATGCTGTGGGGGCCGTCGCTCAGCTACTTCACTCCCGTAAGCAAGGGCGCCGCGGTCAATTTGGCGGTCAGCGCCGAACACATGGATCGCGATTACGCCGATTATTACTTCACCGTTTCGCCCGCGGGAAGCGTCGCCAGCGGGCTGCCCACGTTCCGGGCGCGCAGCGGGTGGAAGAACGTCGGGATCAATGCTTTGGCCGGGGTCGATTTCGACGGCGACCTGACCAACGGCGGTTTGGCCGGGTTCGTCACCGGGGGCTACACCAGACTGCTCAACGACGCCAAGCGAACCCCGCTGACCAGCATCCGCGGCGACAGCGATCAGTGGCTGGTGGGGGCCGGGTTGGCATTCACTTTCTGAGGTTCGCTGTCGAATAGCCAGCGCACCACGAGGGCTGCCGCAAACGCACCCAGAAGCTGCGCGATGACGAACCCCGGTACGTGGCTTGGGGATATCCCTGCGAACGTGTTCGAAAGACTTCGCGCCACGGTGATTGCGGGGTTGGCGAAGCTCGTCGACGATGTGAACCAGTAGGCCGCGGTGATGTAGAGCGCGACGGTCGCGGGGATCCACTGCGGGCGGTGCCGGGCCGTGCCGTAGATGGTCAGGATCAAACCAAACGTGGCGATCGCTTCGCCCAGCCACTGGCCTAGCCCGTAACGGGCCTTCTCCGACAGCTGGAGCGTGGGCAGATCGAACATCAGATGCGCCGCCCACGCACCCAATATTCCGCACGATAGCTGCGCCGCGACATATCCCGCCGCGCTGCCCCATCCCAAGTCGCCGCGCGCCGCCGCGACCAGGCTGACCGCAGGGTTCAGATGCGCGCCCGAGATCGGGCCGAACACCGTGATCAGGACGAACAGCATGGCTCCGGTCGCGGCCGTATTGCCCAACAAGGCGATGGCATCGTTTCCGTCGGCGAGGTTCTCGGCCATGATTCCCGAGCCGACCACGCAGACGAACAGGAAGAACGCTCCCAGCCCCTCGGCTGCCAGGCGCCTGGTCAGCGGAATCAAGCTCCGCGCTCCGCGGTGACCCGGCTCAGCGACAATCCAGGCACAGGCATCGCCTCGTTCAACCGCGCAGCTCGATCCGCACCGGCATGTGGACGAACCCGTGAAGAAACGGGCTCGCCAGACGCTCCGGCGCGCCTTGCGGGACGATCCGCCAGTTTCGCGCGACGATCTCGCCGATCAGCGTGGCGAGCTGGATCTCGGCCAGCCGCGCGCCGACGCAGCGGTGGATGCCGTGGCCGAAGCCGCGGTGGCGGCGGGCGTTGGCGCGCGCCACGTCGAAGCACTCGGCGTCGGGAAACACGCTCTCGTCGCGGTTGGCCGAGAGGTACCACATGATCACCTTCTCGCCCTTGGCGATGCGCTGTCCGCCTAGTTCGGCGTCACGCACGGCAGTCCGGCGCATGTGGGTGACGGGCGATTGCCAGCGGACCAGCTCCTGCGCGGCATTGGGGATCAGCGATCGATCGGCGTGGAGCCGGTCGAGCTGTTCCGGCCAGCGGTCAAGCACCTCGACCAGCCCGCCCATCGAATGGCGCGTGGTGTCGTTGCCGCCGACGATCAGCAGCGCGATGTTCGACAGGCGCTCTATCGGGCTCATCTGGCCCATCGCCTCGCTGTGGATCATCCGGCTGACGAGGTCGTCGGCGGGCGGCTCGCCCTTGCGCACCGCGAGCAGGCGATCGAACCGCCCGAGCATCTCCATCATCTGCCCCATCCACTCGGCGCGGTAGGCGTCGTTGTCGTTGTCGGGGTTGACGCTGCTGGCGTAGTCGGACCAGCGCTTGAGGTCTTCCCACTCGTCCAGCGGCATGTCGAACAGGATGCACAGCATCCCGATCGTCAGCGGCACCGAGACGGAATCGACCCAGTCGATCGTCTCGCCCACCGGCAGCGCATCGAGGATCTCGGCGCAGCGCGCCCGGACTTGCGCCTCGCGCGTCGCCATCTGGCTGGGGGCGAAGGCGGGGGCGATGACCTTGCGCTGCTCGGTGTGGACCGGCGGATCGGCGGCGATGAAGTTCTGGAGGTTGGACTCGGGCTTGGGATCGGCGATCACGATGTTGCCGTTCTCCCATGACGAGGAGTAGGTCGCGGGATCGAGTTCGACCGCGCCGACCAAGTCGTGGGTCACCACCGACCAATAGCCGCCATAGGCGCTCTCGGCGCACCAGCTGACCGGCATTTCGGCGCGCAACCGGGCGAACGGTTCGCGCCAGGTGTCGTTCACGTAGAGCGACACGTCGCTGACGTCGAACGGGGCGATGGCTTTAGGGCGGTCGGCGAGGGTGGCCATGTGGGTCTCCTTTGCACCAGCTTATTTAAGCAAACGGTTAAAGTCTATCGCTCGCTGGACGCGGTGAACGCGCGGGCTTATGCTCGTGCCATCCCCGGGGAGTCACGTGACTGAGAGGGGCTGGTATCGGGCACCCATGAAAGTAGTACTTTCATGGGACCCTATCGCAGCCCGACCCGTCGAACCTGAACCCGTTAGCACGGGCGGAGGGAGGGCGGTTTGCGCTCGATCTCCGCTATTAAGGAACGCGCATGGCCGACATCAATTCCAAGCTCGAGATAGGCGTGACCACCGGCCCGATCCGCGGCAGCCGCAAGGTCCACGTCGGGCCCTTGCGCGTCGCCATGCGCGAGATCGATCTGGAGCCATCGTGTGGCGAGCCGCCGCTGCGGGTTTACGATCCCTCCGGCCCCTACACCGATCCCGCCGCGACCATCGACATCGCCGCCGGCCTGCCGATGATCCGGCGCGACTGGCAGCTCGCCCGCGGCGACGTCGAGGAATACGCGCCGCGCGAGGTCCGCGCCGAGGACAACGGCCAACTCGGCCCCGATCGCAGCGGCGGCGTCCCCGCGTTCCCCACCGCGCTGCGGCGCCCCTTGCGCGCCAGGGCGGGCGCCAACCTCAGCCAGATGCACTACGCGCGACAGGGCATCATCACGCCGGAGATGGAGTACGTCGCCACCCGCGAAAACCTCGGGCGCGAAATGCTCAAGGACCATATTCGCGACGGTCAGGACTGGGGCGCCTCGATCCCCGACCACGTCACCCCCGAATTCGTCCGCGACGAAGTCGCCCGCGGTCGCGCGATCATCCCCAGCAACGTCAACCACCCCGAATGCGAGCCGATGGCGATCGGGCGCAACTTCCTCGTCAAGATCAACGCCAACATCGGCAACTCGGCGGTCGCCAGCAACGTCGCCTCCGAAGTCGACAAGCTGGTGTGGTCGATCCGCTGGGGCGCGGACACGGTGATGGACCTCTCCACCGGGCGCAACATCCACGACACCCGGGAATGGATCATCCGCAACAGCCCCGTGCCGATCGGCACCGTGCCGATCTACCAGGCGCTCGAAAAGGTCGGCGGGGTCGCCGAGGATCTGACCTGGGAAATCTTCCGCGATACGCTGATCGAACAGGCCGAGCAGGGGGTCGATTACTTCACGATCCACGCCGGGGTCCGCCTGCCCTACATCCCGATGACCGCCAAGCGCGTTACCGGGATCGTCAGCCGCGGCGGCAGCATCATGGCCAAATGGTGCCTCAGCCACCACAAGGAGAGCTTCCTCTACGAGCGCTTCGACGAGATTACCGAGATCATGAAGGCCTATGACATCGCCTACAGCCTGGGCGACGGCCTGCGCCCCGGCAGCATCGCCGACGCCAACGACGAAGCCCAGTTCGCCGAGCTCTACACGCTGGGCGAGCTGACCAAGAAGGCCTGGGCGCAGGACGTCCAGGTGATGATCGAAGGCCCGGGCCACGTCCCGATGCACAAGATCAAGGAGAACATGGACAAGCAGCTCGCGGTGTGCGGCGAGGCGCCGTTCTATACGCTCGGGCCGCTGGTGACCGACATTGCGCCGGGCTACGACCACATCACCAGCGGGATCGGCGCGGCGATGATCGGCTGGTTCGGCACTGCGATGCTCTGCTACGTGACGCCCAAAGAACACCTTGGCCTGCCCGACCGCGACGACGTCAAGGTCGGCGTGGTGACGTACAAACTCGCCGCCCACGCCGCCGATCTGGCGAAGGGCCACCCCGCCGCCAAGCTGCGCGACGATGCTTTGTCACGTTCGCGCTTCGAATTCCGCTGGCGCGACCAGTTCAACCTCTCGCTCGATCCCGACACCGCCGAGCAATACCACGACCAGACGCTCCCGGCCGAGGGTGCCAAGACCGCGCACTTCTGCTCGATGTGCGGGCCGAAGTTCTGCTCGATGAAGATCACGCAGGAAGTGCGCGATTTCGCGGCGAAGCAGAATGCCGGGGTGGAGACGTTTGTCGCAGCCGAGGAGGCAGAGGCCGGGATGGCGGAGATGAGCGAAAAGTTCCGCGAGATTGGTGGCGAAATCTATGTCGGCGCGGGAGGGCGCGAACACGATTGAGCCCGGACCGGGCTTTGATTAGCGGTCAACGTACCCAGTCCAGCCCGATCTCATCATAGATCTCACGGCTCTCAGCCCACGTCTCGTCCACCTTTACGTGGAGGAACAGGTGGACCTTGACTCCCAGCAGCGCCGTGAGTTCGATCCGCGCCGCCTCGCCGATCGCCTTGATCCGCGCGCCGCGTTTGCCCAGCACGATCGGCTTCTGGCTTTCGCGGGCGATGACGATCTGCTGGCGGATTTCGACCGAGCCGTCCTTGCGTGACGTGTAGCTTTCGGGGCGGACCGCAGCATCATACGGCAGCTCCTCGTGGAGCTGGCGGTAGAGCTGTTCGCGGGTGATCTCGGCGGCCATCAGGCGCTCGCTGGCGTCGCTGACCTGGTCTTCGGGATAGTGCCATTCGCCCGCGGGCATCAGTTCGGCCAGCCGGGCCTTGAGTTCGGGCACGCCATCCCCGGTCAGCGCGGAGATGAAGAACACTTCGTCGAACCCGGCGGCGGCGACCAGTTCCTCGGCCAGCTTGAGCAGCGGTTCCTTGGCGCTGGCATCGACCTTGTTGAGCGCAAGCAATTTGCGCTCCTTGCGGCTTTTGAGTGCCTCGACGATCGGGGTCAGCTCGTGGCGGCGCAGTTTCACCGCATCGACCACCAACAGGATTGCATCGGCCTCGCTCGCGCCCTCCCAAGCGGCGGCTACCATCGCCCGGTCGAGGCGACGCCGGGGGGCAAAGATGCCGGGTGTGTCGGCGAGGATCATCTGGGTCTGGTCCGCAATCGCGATCCCCAGCAACCGCGCGCGGGTGGTCTGCGCCTTGGCGCTGACCGCGGCGACCTTCTGCCCGACCAGCGCGTTGACGAGCGTCGATTTGCCCGCGTTGGGCGCGCCAAGGATGGCGATCAGGCCGCAGTGAGGGGTAAGATCGGTCAAGAAAACACTCCGTCGCCCCTGCGAAGGCAGGGGCCTAGATAACTTCGCGTCCGCACGGCCAGCGTGGCGCGATGCGGCGAGTTTGGTTGGGCCCCTGCCTTCGCAGGGGCGACGGCCAATGTATGCATGATCCTCACCCGAATTCCTTCATGAACGCTTTGGCCGCCTGCGTCTCGGCCTCCTGCTTGCTCGATCCAATGGCCTGCGCCTCGCCCACGCCCTTGATCGCGACGCTCACGGTGAAGCTGGCGGCATGATCCGGCCCTTCGCGGGCGAGCACGGTGTAGAGCGGCGGCTTGCGCTTGCTGCCCGCGGCCCATTCCTGGAGCGCGGCCTTGGGATGCTTCTGCTCACCCTTGCCGGTGGCGATCAGATCCGCCCACAAGCGGCGGACGAGATCGCGCGCGGGCTCATAGCCGCGTTCGATGAACAGCGCGCCAAGCAGCGCCTCCATCACGTCGCCTAAGATGTTGTCGCTGTCGTGCCCGCCGTCGTCGCGCGCCTGCTTGCCTAGGCGCAAGTGCGTGGGCAGCCCTATCTCCCGCGCCACCGCGGCGCAGCTGCGCCCGCTGACCAGCGCGTTGAGCCGCTGTGAGAGCGTGCCTTCGTCCATCCGCCCACGCTCATGCAGCAACTCGGCAATCGCCAGACCCAGCACCCGATCGCCGAGAAACTCGAGCCGCTCGTAATTGCGCGCCTCGCCCATCGAACCGTGGGTCAGCGCCTCGGCCCACAACTCCGGCTGGCGCGGCGTCTCCCCGGTCAGCGAGGCGATGTATTCCAACGCGTCAGGGTCGAGGTTCAAAAGGTTCCCCCGATGCGACTCCACCGGGCCGCGGTGAACCAGGTCCACGGCAGCAGCCACTGCGCCCCGCCATCGGTCGAGAACATCATGACGCTCGCCCGACCGACCAGGTTTGCCTGCGGGACGATGCCGATCCCCGCGCCCTCGACCGGCGGAAAGCGGCTGTCCTGCGAATTGTCGCGGTTGTCGCCCATCAGGAACAGGTGGCCTTCGGGGACGATCACCGGCGGGGCGTCGTCCTGCGGGGTGACGAACAGGTCGAGCACTTCGTAGCTGCGCCCGCCGGGCAGCGTCTCGCGAAAGCGCGGATAGCGGCACACCGCCGCACCGCCCTGCGCAGTCGCCTCATACTGCGGGGCGATGCAGCGGGTGTTGGGGGTGACGGGCAGCTCGAAATCAACGATCCGCTGTTTGGGTACGGGCTTGCCGTTGAGCACCAGCTGGCCGCCGATCATCTGCACGGTATCGCCGGGCAGGCCGATCACCCGCTTGATGTAATCGATGTCGTTGGTCGGCGGGGCCTTGAAGATCACCACGTCGCCACGCTCGGGCTGGCTGGCAAAAATGCGGCCCGGGATCAGCGGTACGCTGAACGGCAGCGAGTACTTCGAATAGCCATAGGGCCACTTGGCGGCGAGCAGATAGTCGCCGTTCTGCAGCCGCGGCAGCATCGATTCGCTGGGGATGTTGAACGGCGAGAAGAAGAAGCTGCGGAAGATGCCCACGACCAGCGCCAGCTTGAGCAGGAATACCGGAAAGCTGTCTTCCTTTTTGACCTTTTTTTCCGGAGCGGCGGGCCCAGGGGTGGGCGCCGCGTCGGCGGGGGTGGCGGAAGTGGTCATCGGCGGTGTCGGGTCCTCGGACAAGTGTGTTGGTATCCTAATACACAAGTTGGCGCGGGCAGGGAGGAAAATTCGTGGTCGCTTCCGCTTGGCGGAATTGCGCGGGCGCGGCATAGGCGCGCGGCCCCTAAGTAGGAAAGCAAAAACGATGGACTGGACCGCGCTCGAAACACTTCCGCGCCCGACACTGGGCGATCTATTCAGCGATCCGGGGCGGGTCGAGGCCTTGGCCGACACGATCGAACTGCCCGAAGGCGCGATCCGGTTCGACTGGTCCAAGACGCATCTCGACGATGCGGTTGTCGCGGCATTGGAAAGGGTCGCCGCCGATGCGAACTTTGCCGCCAAACGCGCCGCGTTGTTCGCAGGCGCAATGGTCAACGCCAGCGAGCGCCGTGCCGCCACGCACACCGCGCAGCGCGGAGTGGGCGACGCGGCCGATGTCGAGGAGGCACAGGCGCTCCACCTGCGGATGAAGTTGCTGGTCGAGGCCATCCACGAGGGCTTGCTGGGTGAGATCAAGTCGCTGATCCACATCGGGATCGGCGGATCGGCGCTCGGACCGGCGCTGGCGATCGACGCACTGACCCGCGACGGCGCGCAAGTCGCGGTCCACGTCGTGTCGAACATCGATGGCTGCGCACTCGAAGAAGCTTTCGCCAGGTGCGACCCGGCAACCACGCTGATCGCCGCCGCGAGCAAGACCTTCACCACGACCGAGACGCTGACCAACGCGGCATCCGCGCTCGACTGGCTGCGCGCGGGCGGGGTCGGCGACCCCCACGGCCGGGTGATCGCGCTGACCGCCAGCCCCGACAAGGCGGTCGAATGGGGGGTCGACGAGACCCGCGTGCTGCCGTTCCCCGAGACCGTCGGCGGACGCTATTCGCTGTGGTCGTCGATCGGCTTTCCGATCGCGCTGGCGCTGGGGTGGGAGGCATTCGCCG
This sequence comes from Novosphingobium sp., assembly GCA_030697365.1. GTDB lineage: Bacteria > Pseudomonadota > Alphaproteobacteria > Sphingomonadales > Sphingomonadaceae > Novosphingobium. The sequence continues at coordinate 21,857 of JAUYQH010000008.1, forward strand.
AAATGCTCGAGGGCGCCGCGGCGGTCGACCGCCACTTTCGCGACACCGACGGCGCGGCCAATCTGCCGCTGCGCGCGGCATTCGCCGACCTGTATTACGCGCAAGTCCGCGGCTGCCAGACGCGGGCGGTGTTCGCCTATGACGAGCGGCTTCGGCTGCTACCCAGCTATCTTCAGCAGCTCGAGATGGAATCGAACGGCAAGTCGGTCACCGCCGACGGTGCGCCGCTGGGACGGGCGAGCGCGCCCGTCACCTGGGGCGGGGTGGGGACCGACGCGCAGCACGCGGTGTTTCAGCTGCTCCACCAGGGCAGGCACCTGATCCCGGTCGATTTCGTCGCGGTGACGACGCCTGGCGACGCGCTCGATCCGGTCCACCACCGCACGCTGCTGGCAAACTGCTTCGCCCAAGGCGCGGCGCTGATGGCGGGCAAGCAAAGCAAGGACGGCGCGCGCGCCTATCCCGGCGACCGCCCCTCGGCGACGATCCTGCTCGACGACCTGACCCCCGCCAGCTTCGGCGCGCTGATCGCGTTCCACGAACACCGCACGTTCGCCAACGCCGCGCTGCTGGGGGTAAACCCGTTCGACCAGTTCGGGGTGGAGCTGGGCAAGGAGATCGCCAAGTCGATCGAAAAGGGCGGCACACGGTTCGATGCGAGCACCGAAGCGCTGTTGAAAGCGGCGGGGATATGACATGACCAAAGCCTACGACTACGACCTTTTCGTCATCGGCGCAGGCTCCGGGGGGGTGCGCGCGGCGCGGGTTTCGGCGAGCCATGGCGCGAAAGTCGCCATCGCGGAGGAATACCGCATCGGCGGGACCTGCGTGATCCGCGGCTGCGTTCCCAAGAAGTTGCTGGTCTACGGCTCGCATTTCGCCGAGGAACTGCAGGACGCCGCGCACTACGGCTGGACAGTCGAGAAGATGAGCTTCGACTGGAACGTGCTGCGCGACACCGTGCTCGAGGACGTCGACCGGCTCAACGAAGCCTACACCGCGACGCTCGACAACCACGGGGTCGAGCGCTTCCTCGAAAAGGCGACAATCACCGGGCCGCACGGGATCAAGTTGGCCAGCGGCAAGGAAATCACCGCCAAGACGATCCTCGTCGCCACCGGGGCTTGGCCGGTGGTGCCCGAATTTCCCGGCTCGGAACTGTGCATCACTTCGAACGAAGTGTTCCATCTTCCGGCGCTGCCCAAACGGGTGGTGATCCAGGGCGCGGGCTATATCGCGATGGAATTCGCGGGGATCTTCAACGCGCTGGGTTGCACGGTGACGGTGGTCAACCGCAGCGACGCGATCCTGCGCGGCTACGACGAGAGCCTGCGCGACCGATTGCTCCAGATCACCATGGCGCGCGGCATCCAGTACCGCTTCAACTGCCCGATCGAGAAAATCGAGAAAGCCGGCGGCTGCTATTCGGTCAAGCTCAAGGGCCACGACGCGTTCGATGCCGACGCGGTGCTGATCGCCACCGGGCGGCGGCCCAACACCGCCGGGCTGGGGCTGGAGAGCGCAGGGATCGAACTGGGGGAAAGGGGCGAGATCCCGGTCGACGAGAACAACCGGACCAGCAGCCCCAGCATCTACGCGGTGGGTGACGTGACCGACCGGGTCCAGTTGACCCCGGTGGCGATCCGCGAGGGGCAGGCGTTTGCCGACAGCGTATTCGGCGATACGCCGAGAACGGTCGATTACACCTCCATTCCCAGCGCGGTGTTCAGCCAGCCGCCGCTCGCCGGGGTCGGGCTGACCGAAGGCCAGGCGCGGATGAAGTACGGCAACATCAAGGTGTTCTCGTCTGACTTCCGCCCGATGAAAAACGTCTTCGCCGAGCGTCATGAGCGCGGGCTGTACAAGATGATCGTCGATGCGGTGACCGACAAGATCCTCGGCCTCCACATGATCGGCCCCGAGGCACCCGAAATCCTCCAGGCGGCGGCGATCGCGGTCAAGGCCGGGCTGACCAAGGCCGATTTCGACGCCACCGTGGCGCTGCATCCGAGCATGGCGGAGGAACTGGTGCTGATGCGGTAGATTGCGAACAGCAACCCATCGGGGTAAGTCCGCCCTCGGATTGAGGGGAGAGAAGCGATGCAACTCAGCGGCAAGACCGCGCTGGTCAGCGGTGGCACCGACGGGATCGGCGCGCAGATCATCCGCCAGTTGCGCGCCAAGGGCGTGACCGTGATCACCTCGGGACGAAACGCCGAACGGATCGCCGCAACACGCAGCGACGGGTTCGAGGTGATCGAGGCCGATCTTTCGACGCTTGCGGGTGTGCAGGCGCTGATTGCCGGGCTGAACGCGCGTCCGATCGACATCCTGGTCAACAACGCCGGGGCCGGGGCCGACCACGATTTTCGCGAAGAACCGCCCGATCTCGCGGTGGCCGACGCCGCGATCTTCCTCAATCTCAACGCGCCGATCCACCTGATAACCCGCCTGATGCCGACGCTGCGCGCGCGGCCAGAAGCGCTGATCGTCAACGTCACTTCGGGCCTCGCCATCGCCCCGCGCGCGGGTGGGCCGGTCTATTGCGCGACCAAGGCGGGCTTGCGCAGCTATACCCAGGCGCTGCGCGCGCAGCTGGCCGGCACCGCGATCACCGTGCTCGAGGCGCTGCCCCCGGTGGTGGAGACCAGGATGACCGCGGCGCGGACCTCGAAAAAGATGCCGGCGCCCGAATGCGCGCGGCAGATCGTGGCGGCGATGGAACGGGGCGCGGCGGAGGCCAACGTCGGACTGGTCAAGGTGCTCAAGGCGGCGCACTCGCTGTCGCCCGCGCTGGCGCGGCGGATCATGCTCCGCTTCTGAAATTTAATCGCGCGATTAAACCGGGGTTGACGCTGCGGCACGGCGGTGGCTAGGCCCGCGGATGTACTTCATCCGGGAACCCGCATGTCCGCCAACATCGCCGAACTCGAACGCCGCCGCGCCGCTGCCCGTCTCGGCGGGGGCCAGCAGCGGATCGACGCCCAGCACGCCAAGGGCAAGCTGACCGCGCGTGAACGGCTCGACGTGCTGCTC